>SMWD01000167.1 GCA_004357495.1 Gammaproteobacteria bacterium | reverse complement strand
GTTTGAGCGAGTTGCCGGTGCGGCGGGCGGTGTCGGTGATTGCAGTACAGGCGGAGACACGGGTGTCGGGTCCGGACCTGGTGTCCGGTTTTGCGGCGCAGGTTGCGGCGGCGCCGAAGCGGCTGGCGGTACGGACGCCAGCGTGCAGTGTGAGTTACGGCGCGTTGAACGCGCGGGCGAATCGGGTTGCGCATGCGCTGCGGGCCGAGGTGTTGTCAGCCGGGGGGTTGCCGGCCAGCGGAGGTTATGCGCCGCGCGTGGGGCTGATGGTGGGGCAGGATGTCCCGCTGGTGTTCGGGCTGCTCGGGATCCTGAAGTCCGGCGCGGCGTACGTGCCGCTGGATCCGGCGCTGCCGGCCGCGCGGCTGCGCACGATGGCAGGCGCGGCGGGGCTGGTGGCGGTGGTGACGGATGGCGCACAGGTCGAGCTGGCGCAGGAGCTGTTCGCGACGGGCGGGTTCACGCTGCCGGTCATCGATTGCGAAGGCGCGGCGGTGGCAGCTTATGCCGACACGGACCCGGACGTGACGCCCGGCGCCGATGCACTGGCCTACATTATTTACACCTCCGGGACCACCGGGCAGCCGAAGGGCGTCATGCAGACACACGGCGGGGCGGTGACGCAGGTGGCGCGTTATGCCGCGAGCCTGGGCATCACGGCGGATGACCGCTTGAGCCTGCTGTCGGGTTACGGTTTTGATGCGGCCGTGCAGGATATTTTCGGCGCGTTATTGAGCGGTGCATCGTTGTACCCGTTCGATGTGCGCGCAGCGGTGTCGCCGGGCGCGCTGGTCGATGCGCTGTCGGCGGCGCGGATCACGATCGTGCATGCGACGCCGACGGTGTATCGCCACCTGTTTGGCGTGGAGCTGAACTGCAGTCAGGACCTGACGGCGGTGCGGCGGGTGGTGCTGGGCGGCGAGCGGGTGCGGCGTTCGGACTTTGAGTTATACCGCTCGCGGTTTGCCCGCAGCGCGCGGTTTGTGAACGGATTGGGGCTGACGGAGTCGACGATGGGCCTGCAGTTTGTGGCGGACCACGACACGCGGCTGCTGGGCCAGTTGGTACCGGTGGGTGACGCGGTTGCGGGCCTGGAGGTTCTGCTGGTGGACGCGCAGGGTGTGCCGGGCTGGGCGGGGGAGATCTGTCTGCGGGGTGCGGGCATCACGCCGGGCTACTGGGGCGACGGGCAGGCGCCGGTGACTGCGGACGGTTGGTACCGGACCGGGGATTGGGGTCGTCGCCAGCCGGACGGGCAGGTCGTGTATTTGGGGAGGCGGGACGAGCAGGTCAAGATTCGTGGCCAGCGGGTTGAACTCGGCGAGATCGAGGCGGTGCTGGGTGGTTTGGCGGGCATTGGTGAGTGCGCGGTGCGGCTGGTCGAGCGCCCGGGTGACGCGTTGCTGGTGGCGTATGTCGTGGCCGCGGACGCGGCGGGGTCGGAGTCGAACGCTCCGCAGGGCGATACCTGGCGTCGCGCGCTGGCCGAGCGTTTGCCGGCGTACATGGTGCCGCAGGTAATCGAGGTCCTGGAGCGGTTGCCGCGACACGCGAACGGCAAGCTGGCCAAGGACGAGTTGCCGGTGCCGGGCCGGGTGCGCGATGCGGCGCGGGCCAGCGTGCCGCCGCGTACGGAACTCGAAGCGGTGCTGAGCGAGTTGTGGTGCGACGTGCTGGGCGTCGAGACCCTCGGCGTGCACGATGACTTTTTTGCGCTCGGCGGACATTCCCTGCTGGCCACCCGCCTGATCTCCCGACTCCGCGACCGGCTCGGCGTTGAGGTGCCCCTCGTCAACCTGTTCGAATACCCGACGGTGGCGGGCTTGGCGGACACGCTCGAGAGCGGGGCAGAGGCTGCCGACCCGGGTGTCATGCTGTCGGCCGCCGCGCGGCCGGGCCGCGCATCGAGACTGGGTGCGGCCGGCGCGGAATGAGACATTCGACCGCATGATGATTTAATCTAAACAGTCAGGCCTGATGAACCAGGCGAAGGGAGATTACGTGTCAGAAGAAGACGAAATTGCGGCAATGGAAGCCGGCTACCGCAAGATATTGGCCTCGCTCGGTGAGGACATCGAACGCGAGGGCCTGATCGATACCCCGAAGCGCGCTGCCAAGGCGATGCATTTCATCACCCAGGGTTATCGCCAAGATATCGATGACCTGATCAACGGCGCCGTGTTTACGAGCGACACCGACGAGATGGTGATCGTTCACAACATCGAACTGTATTCGCTATGCGAGCATCACATGATGCCGTTCATCGGCAAAGCGCATGTCGCGTACATTCCGCAGGGCAAAGTGCTGGGCCTGTCCAAGATTGCGCGCATCATCGACTATTACGCGCGCCGCCTGCAGATTCAGGAAGTGCTGACGAAGCAGGTTGCCAACTGTGTGAACGAGGCCATCGAAGCGCAGGGCGTGGGTGTCGTCATCGAGGCTCAACACATGTGCATGATGATGCGTGGCGTGCAGAAACAGAACTCGATCATGACGACATCCTGCATGCTGGGAACGTTCCGCTCGCAGCCACAGACCCGCGAAGAATTTTTACGGCTGATCTGATTCCGGGGCCATTGCGGTCGCATCTGCGGCGGCGGACTTGTCGAGGTCACGGACGAGCAGATTGACCAGGTAAGAATCGTCCCAACTCGTTGCCAGGTCGCCGATGCGCACGAGCACGAGGCGTCTCGACGGGATGATGTATACGCGCTGGCCGCCGAACCCGTCGAAGAAACGCACGTCGTTGGCGACGAAGGGTTCCGAGTGCAATACGCGCGTCGAAGTCTTGCGGTTGTAGGTACGGTACAGCTCATATTGGGTGCCGAGCCAGGTGAAGTAACCGTAATTCGGATTATGTTGGCCGGGGACCGCGATATCTTGCATCCACTGTGCGGGAACCACCTGCTTGTCGCCGATTCGACCCTGGTTCAGGTGCAGCAATCCGAGGTGCAGCCACGCGCGCGGCGTGGCCTCGAGGCAGCACGACGTGCGGGCCATGCCGTGTTCCTCTGAATCCAGGGTGACCCAGGCGTCGCCTGCGCCGAGCTGCGTCCACAGCGCCTGCGACAGGTATTCGGCATAGCGCATGCCCGTCGCGCGCTGAATGATCAGGCCCATATTCTGCGCGATCGCGCTGGTGTAGTCGAAGCGTGTGCCAGGCTCCGTCTCGAGCGGCAAATTCAACGCCGTGGGCGTCACGTCCGCGCCGAGCATCAGCTGGAAGAATCCGCCGAGCGGGTTGATGCCGAAGGTCGCAAAATCAATTCCGCTGGTCTGGCGCAGCATTTGCCTGATCGTGATCTGCGCGCGTCCGTCGTCGGCCCATTCGGGCAGATATTTTGCGGCCGGGTCATCTACCGAGTCGATATGGCCTGCTTCGATCGCGATCCCCACGAGGATAGCCAGGACTGATTTGTGCATCGACTGCGTCGATGAGATGTAGCTTGCGCTATACCCCGGGTAATAGTGTTCGAGTTCGATGGCATCGTCGTGGTAGACGATCAGCGCATGTGTGCCGCTTGACTCGGCGTAGACCACGGTCTGGCGCAGGGCGGCGTCGCTGAGAGCGTGTTCGGTGGCCATCGGTGTGTCGATCAGCGGGCCACCGGGCACGAGCTCCAGCGGACCGGATTTCCCGCCGAGCAGCAGCACGCTGATCAGTCGCTGGGTGACGACCGGATCCAGGTAATACATCGTGCCCAGCGAGCCTGCGATAATGAGTATCAGGCCGAGCATCAGGTACTTGAGCAGAGCGAACAAGATTCTCATGACGGCGAGTATACACAGGCCGCAGGGCATGCTTCAGCAGTTGATGCGATTCCAGGCATCCAGTGCCGCGATTTTGTACGCCTCGGCCAGAGTCGGATAGTTGAAGACCGCACCGATGAAATAATCGAGAGTGCCTTCGTGTGCCATGACTGCCTGACCGATATGAATGAGCTCGGTCGCCCCTTCGCCGACGATGTGGGCGCCGAGCAGGCGCTGGCCATCGAGCGCAAAAATCAGTTTCAGTATGCCCTCATTCGTCCCCTGGATCTGGCCGCGCGCGGTTTCTTTCAGCCGGGCGATCCCGGTCTCATAAGCAATGCCGTCGGCGTGTAATTCCTGTTCCGTTTTGCCGCAAGTACTGATTTCCGGAATGGCGTAGATGCCGAACGGAAAGTGTTCGGGTCGGCTGGTCGTTACGACATCGAACGCGTGGTAGGCCGCCAGTCGCCCCTGCTCGGCGGATGTCGAGGCCAGCGCCGGGAAGCCGATGACGTCGCCGACCGCGTAGATATTCGGTACCGCGGTCAGGTAGTGCTCGTCGACGTTCAGTCGACCCTGGCTATCGGCCTCCAACCCGGCATTTTCGAGTACCAGTGCATCTGTAGCACCCTTGCGCCCGGCGGCGACCATGATCATCTCGCTGGCGACGCGCTTGCCGCTTTTCAGGTAGGTTATGACCTTGCCCGTATCGGTCTTCTCGATTTTCACGACCTCTTCTGACAGCCGGAGCCGGATGCCGTGTTCCTGTATGTCGTGGCGGAATTCATCGATGATGTCAGTGTCGATGAAATCGAGGATCGTCGGCCGGCCGTCGATCAGCGTGACCCTGGTGCGGGTCAACTGGTCCTGGATGACTTCGATCTGCTGGTTGATCGTCGCGTGCAGCCGATGCAACAGGTTGTCGATGGTGATGTTCGCCTTGGCGCGATAACCCTTGCCGTAAAAATGGCGCTGGCGTATTCCGCTCAGGTGCAGCACGGTCTCACGCCGCGTTTTACTGGGAATCGTGCCGGTATGCGTCGTCACCCCGCCGGCAGCGCCTCCGCATGGTATTAAGATATTGATTTATCAATAAATAATATGCCGACGCATGCACCATTCGAGTCACCATCGCGCCCGGTCCGCTTCGTCATGCGGCGCTCCTGAGCGAAAGGCTGGCCGACGGGGCCGGCGCTGCGGCACAATGTGTCCTCATGGCTCGTTGCGGCCCCGTGGTTGTCGGCCCGGACGATCCATGCGTACTATTTTGTGCTGCGCTATGGGGAGAGGGGTTTGATGCGGGTTGCGATGATTCGCGTACTGTTGCTCATGACTGCGGCAGCCGTCGCGGTTGTGGCCGTCAATGTGGCTGCTGCGGACGAGGCGATCGTCATCGATGGCGGCACGTTGATCGATGTCGGACGTCCCGAACTGACCGGTCCGGCGACGATCATTATCGAGCAAGGTCGGATTCGCGCCGTGGGTCCAGCGGGCGAACTCGAATGGCCTGCCGGCGCCCGGATTATCGATGCGCGCGGCAGCTATGTCATGCCCGGCATCGCCGATATGCACAATCATCTGCGCGACGGCTTGTTTCGGCAAGGCGGCGATCAGGCCGGTGTGCTGCGCAACTTGCTGTCCTGGGGCATCACGACGACGTTCAACCCGGGGGTGCCGGTCGAGGAGTACGCCGCGCTGCGTTCCGCAATAGCCGCCGATCCGGCGGCGTATCCGCAGACGTTTCTGATTCGCGGCGTGTTCACAACTAAGGGCGGTTGGGGTAACGGCTTCACGCCGGAGACGCCGGCCGAGGCGCGCGCAATTGTTCTGCAACTCAAGGCCGCTGGCTCCGACGGCGTCAAATTGATGTATGACGATATGCGCTGGGCGACGACGCGACCGTTTCCGGTTATGGACAGGGCGGTCGCCGCTGCGATTATTGATGAAGCGCACAAGCAGGGCATGCTGGCATTTGCACATGCGCCGATTCAGGAACTCGCGAAGCAAGTGCTCGAAGACGGCATCGATTGCCTCCTGCACGGCATTATCAGCGAGCCGATCGACGCG
The DNA here is from genome assembly GCA_004357495.1 of Gammaproteobacteria bacterium. Taxonomy (GTDB): domain Bacteria; phylum Pseudomonadota; class Gammaproteobacteria; order Steroidobacterales; genus SMWD01. Next base: position 5,141 of record SMWD01000167.1, on the reverse strand, counting down.
GAGTTCATCGAACTGATGAAGCGCAACAACGCCTGTTACATCTCGACACTGACAATGTTCCAGACGAATGCGGGTTACGCCGAGTGGGCAGATCGCCTGAAAGCCTTTGATTTCGAGAAACGCCTCGACTCGAACGCGCTGGCGATATTCCACAAGGCGCCGAACGGCACGGCTCGGCTCGATAATACGGACTGGACCGTCGAACGTCTGCCGGTACTGCGTCTGAACCTGTTCACGGCCAATAGTGCCGGCATCCCGGTGGTAATCGGGACCGACACCGGTATTCCGGGCGTGCTGCCCGGCATCGCCGCACAGCTGGAGATGGTCATGCACGTCGAGGCCGGTCTGACGCCGGAAGATGTACTGAAAGCTGCGACCAGCAACCCCGCGCTCATGTTCGGCCGCGCAGGCCAGTTCGGAACGCTCGCGCCCGGGGCACAGGCAGACCTGCTGATTCTCAATGCGGACCCGCGGCGGAATATCGAGAACATCCGCCGCATTCGGCACGTTATTCGGGCGGGACGGGTGGTCAGGTAATGACGGGGCGAAGGTTCACCAGACTGGTGATGACCACGCTAATTCCCGGATCAACTTCGGGGTTACATCGGTGTCCGTCGGGCAGAAGGCCGGTCGGCAGGGTACTCGCGTAAAACAGATGTGCCGGGCAGCGGCAGTCCGATGCGCCGAAGCGCGGCCACGCGACGGACAGTTCACGTTCGAGCAACCCGGCCCAGCGGTGCTCGAGTTTTTCCGGGTCGCTTGTGTACCAGGCTTCGATGAGACTCAGGTGCGGGCGGAGGTAGTCGATGTGCCAGTGTTTCGTCTTCTCGATTCTCGCATGGCGTCCGACGCGCGCCCGCAGGCCGCCAGGGCCGAATGCACTGCCCACGTAGATGTAATAGCCGCGCATAAGGACGACCTCGCCGAGCGCACCGACGGGTATCCGGCGTTGCGTGTGATTACGGAATACGAGTGCATAGGTACCCGGGGTGTTGGGTAACTCATTCATTAATTTTACAGGACGGCGCTCATTGCCGCGGCCAGTCGCTCGACGTCTTCTGCCGTATGCGCTATCGACAGGAAGCCGACTTCGTATGGGCTCGGTGGCAGATAAATGCCCCGTTCGAGCAGCGCATGAAAGATGTCGGGATACAGACGACCCGCGCTTTCGGGTATCTGGTGAGTCGAGCGGATGACCCCATCGTCGCTTCCGGGTACGAACCAGAATAATGAACCTGCGCGCTGCAGGCGCGCGCCTTCGGCCTGGCCCGCACGCTGCTCCTCAAAATGAGTTTCCAGCTGTTGGCCCAGGGATTCGAGTTCAGCGTAAGTATCGCCGGCGAGCAATTTGCGCAGCGTCGCGAGACCGGCAGTCATGGCGACCGGGTTCGCGCTGAGCGTGCCGGCCTGGTAGACCCGCCCGACCGGCGCCAGGTGGTCCATGATGTCAGCGCGTGCGGCGATCGCGCCAACCGGAAAACCGCCGCCGATGATTTTGCCCCAGGTGACGATGTCCGGGGTGATGCCTGACTGCTGCGCGTAGCCGCCGAAGCCGAGCCGAAAGCCGGTTATGACTTCATCGAAAATCAGCAACGCTGCGTGCGCACGGCACAGTTCAGCTACCGACTGCAGGAACGCATCGCGTTGTGGCAGCAGGCCGTGATTGGCCGGTAGCGGTTCGATGATGACCGCGGCGATCTCGCCGCGATGCTGTTCGAGAATTCGTGCCAGTTGCATCTCGTCGTCGAGTGGTGCGATCAGCGTATCCCCGCTGACGCCGGTCGTGACGCCGGCACTGTCCGGCGACGTCGCACCGGCCAGCCCGGACCCCGCACGAATCAGCATCGCGTCCGTGTGGCCGTGATAGCAGCCGTCGAACTTCAGCACCTTGTCACGGCCGGTGACCGCACGGGCGAGCCGCAGCGCCGTCATGACTGCCTCGGTGCCCGAATTCACGAAGCGTACCCGGTCGACCCAGTCGATGTGCCGGGCAATCAATTCGGCCAGTTCGAGCGAGATGGCATCGGCTGCGCCGTAACTCCAGCCGCGGTGCACGGCGGCGATTACCGCCGTGCTGACATCCGGGTCGGTGTGGCCGAGAATCAGCGGCCCGAATGCCATGCAAAAGTCGAGGTACTCACGACCGTCTGCACAGGTCAGGCGCGCCGCATGGGCCGACTCGATGAACAGCGGCGTGCCGCCGACCATGCCGAATGCCCGCACGGGTGAATGTACGCCGCCGGGCGTCACGCGTTGCGCGCGTGTAAACAATTCCTCTGAGCGATTCATGGCGATGCGATTGCGACGCGGCGATGCGCCGGCTTCCTGTCTGAACCTAGTCTTTTAATATAGCCTGCGCACGCCGTGCCGCATAGCTGATGATCATCTGCGCGCCGGCCCGGACGAACGCTGTCCAGGTCTCGGCCTGCGCCGCGTCACGCCCGATCAGCTGGTGTTTCGCGAGCACGTCAATCGCTGCCTGTTCGCCGCTGGTCTGGTAGACGGCCCAGGGTTTCGGGATTGCAGCCGACAGGTCGGCCAGCACGTCGAGGTAGGGCAGGCCAGGTTTGACCATAAGAATGTCTGCGCCCTCAGCATCGTCGCGTGCCGCACTGAGCAACGCATCGCTCGGCCGCGCGGGGTCGAGTTGATAGGTCGAGCGGTCGCTCAGCGGATTGTCCGCGGCCGGCGCGGAGTTAGCGGCCGCGCGGAACGGCCCGTAAAAACTCGAGTGAAACTTCGCCGCGTAACTCATGACGGTCACGCGTTCGTGGCCCCGGGCATCCAGTGCTGCGCGGATCGCGCCGACGCGCCCGTCCATCATGTCACTCGGCGCGACACAGTCGGCCCCGGCGTCGGCATATTGCGTGGCGGCTGCCGCAAGTTCCGCTACGGTCGCGTCGTTGACGACGTAATCACCGGCCTCGTTCAACACGCCGCAATGACCATGCGTCGTGTATGAGCACAAGCAGACATCCACGGCCAGCCACAGGTCCGTGCCGAAGCGATTCTTGATTGCAGCGATCCGTTCGCTCGCAAATCCGTGATCGAACCCGGTCAGATGCTTGTCACGCGGTACGCCGAACAACAGGAATTTGTCGATGCCGGCTGCGAGATCTGCCTCGATTTGTGCCAGCAGCGAGTCGGGCGTGTCGCGATATACCTCATCGAGGCCGGCAATTGTTTCGCGTCCGTCGATGCCGTCGACGGCGAACACGGGTTGAATCAGCTGGTTGCGATGCACGCGGCATTCGCGCATCGCCGTGCGCAGATGGCGGTTCAGCCGTACGCGGCGCAGGTTCAGCTCAACCATGCTTGCCACTCGCGGCGGGACGGGAATACTTGCAGTGAGGTAATGCCGTGCGCACGCAAAGCGATGGCCGTTTTGCCGGCGCCGCAGGCATGTTGCGCATTGCGCGGCAGCCACGACTCGACAGTGCGGTATTGCTCGACGCTGCCCCAGAAAAAATGCGTTGCAGTTTCGACGGCTGCGTACAGTTGACTGCGGTCGGGGTTGGCCGTGCGGTCGATCAGTTCGTAGGTTGCGATCACGCGCCCGATGCCGCTGTCGGTCCAACTTTCGGTCGCCCGGGCGTGAGTCAACGCAGTCCAGGCGTCGAACGTCGGCAGCCGCAGCACCGGGCATTGCAGGGTTGCCGTCAGCGCCGCGAAGCCCAGGTTGTCGGCGCAGCCTTCGACCCAGATGCCGCGATCGGCCAGCTGTCGCCAGCTGGCTATCCCGCTGACCCAGATACGTGCGTCCGGGTGCAGCGCATGGGGTTCCGGTACCGCGCGCCAGTGCGCCGCGAACACCGGTTCGTGTGCGCCGATCGTAGCATCCGCAGCCAGCGAGCGACGGCCTTCCGCGAGCTGCAGTGCCGCGCCGTCCCAAGGGTGTGCATGCGCCGGAGTGGCCGGCGCTGTCCAGATAATTTGCTCGACACCGTGACCGCGGACGAACAGCAGCGAGCCCAGCATCGAGTGTGCCAGTGCCGTGGCGCCGATCGTGTCACGCAACTTCCGGGGCGCCTGTTCGAGTGCGGTAAATTCCCGGCCGACGAGCTCGGCGACCGGCTCATCGTGCAGGCTTGCGAGCAGCGCACGGGTCTGCCTGTCGGCGTCGCGACATTCGATTGCAAGCGCGCCCTGGCCGGCGGCTGCCGGGCACGCGGACAGTGGCAGCACCATCCAGCGCACGTGCCCGAGCTGTGGTTCGATTGCGGCGTAACCATCGGGGTCGCGCCACAGGCGTGCGAGGCCGGCCAGTGCGAGCACGACGCCGTCAAGCGCATCGTCGTCGTCGGTATCGATATGGATGCGCGCAAGCCGTTGATCGACGGGCCCGCGCAGGGCGGTGAACTTCAGTTGTGGCCGCGTGGAAAAACGCGGCAGGCCTTCGCGCAGGAAATCAGCCACATTGCGCTGGCGACGTCGCGAGGATGAGCCGATACGGATGGGTCGGCCCTGACGCAGTCGCTCGACTATGCCCGGGCGATAAACGATGACGTCGCGCGGGTCTTCGCGTCGCGGAATTGCGGCACGCACGATTCCGGTCGGTCGGTTGCCGCCGAGATCCTTCAGCGAGTGCACGCAGAAGTCGACATCGCCGCACAGCAGTGCTGCGTCGAGTTCGGCGTTGAAGAAGTCCGGATCGTTAACCGTATCCAGTGCGGTCCGGCGATCGCGGTCGCCACGGGTCTCGACCGCGACGAGTTCGATGGCCAGCCCCGGATGACGTTCGGTCAGCGCCGCTGCGATCAGCCGGCTCTGTGCGATGGCCAGTCGCGAGCCGCGCGTGCCCATGCGTAATTGACGCGGTTTCACGCCACCGCGTAACCGGCAAAGCGCAGCTCGCCGCGCTCATCGGCGACGTAATTCAGCGCGAGTTCACGGCATGCGGCGCGGGCGGTTGCGAGCCGGCTCGAGCGGGCGTCGGCCTGTTTGCTGCGCAGCGCGAAGACGTCATCGAGATCGTAGCCCGCGACCAACGTACCCCAGTGCAACCGCGGATGACCTCGATGCCCGAGGTGGATGACGTTGCGGGCTCCCGAGTCCCGGAGCCAGCGCTGCCAGTCGGCGTCGTTGCCTGCGTCGCGTGGCGTCGTCAGGATCACATGTTCGGCCCACCTGGCCGCACGATT
>SMWD01000166.1 GCA_004357495.1 Gammaproteobacteria bacterium | reverse complement strand
CCGGGGCTGACCCCGGCTAATGGCGGACCTGCTGGCTCAAAGGATCAAGTCTGGACTATCCGGCTTGGTCCCTCGAACCAAGCGTTCGGCCCAGCAGGAACAGGAACAGGGGCACCCCGATCACGGCCGTGATTGCGCCGACCGGCAACTGTCGCGGTGCGAGGACGCTGCGCGCGAGCGTATCGGCGATCACGAGCAGGGTTCCCCCGGCCAGCGCGGCATTCGGAATCAGTACCCGGTGGTCGGCACCGCCGAGCAGGCGGACCAGGTGCGGTATGACGAGGCCGACGAACCCGACGGTGCCGGCGGTCGTGACGGCAACGGCCGTCAGGATTGCGCTTAACAGATAGATAGCGATTCGAATCGGCCGTACGCGCAGCCCGAGCAGCGTTGCCTGCTGGTCACCCGTCGCCAATACGTTCAGCGAGCGCGCGAGCATCAGGCCGACCGCGACCGCAACGCCGGCGGCAATCAGGCTCGGTGCCGGGTTCCCGGCAAACGAGAAGTCGCCCATGAGCCAGAACAGCAGGCCCCGCACATTGGACTCCGGCGCCATGGCCATAATCAGACTGATGACGGCGCCCCAGCCTGCGGCAATGACGACGCCGGTCAGCAGCAATCGACCTGGCGCCCAATTACCGTTGTAGCGGGCGATCAGGAAGACGAGTAGCGTGCTGCCGAGCGCGCCGGCGAAGGCCGCGAGGTCGACCAGTATTGCACCCGCGCCGGTCAGCATCACGAGCAGTGCCGCCGCTGCGGCGCCCCCCGAGGTGCCGAGGATGTAGGGGTCGGCCAGTGGGTTGCGCAGCAGCACCTGCATCAGCACGCCTGCCAGCGCCAGCGTCGCACCCGTACCGAATGCGGCCAGCGCGCGCGGCAGGCGCAGTTTCAAGACCACATCCCGGGTTGTCGGGTCGGCTGCATCGCGCAGGACGTCGATCAGATCCGCGGGCCCGGCCTGGCCGCTGCCGATGCTGAGTGCGGCCACCAGCGCGCCGCTTGCCAGGACGGCCAGCAGCAGCAGCAGACTCGTCGGTGAAAGGCGTGTGCGGTGGGTGATAATTTCAGCGCGCATGGCAGTCCATTCTATGCCGAGATTGGACCGGTCGCGTGGCGACTCCAACACGAATGTGGAAGAATGCCGCCGAAAGGGGGGTTGTGAATGGATCAAATCGACGCGGACGGCTTCAGAGCGAATGTGGGCATCGTTCTATGTAACCACGCGGGTTCCGTTTTGCTGGGCGGGCGCACGGGTCAGGGCGGCTGGCAGTTTCCCCAGGGCGGGATGATGGTCAACGAGACCGCAGAGCAGGCAATGTACCGTGAGCTCGGCGAGGAAGTGGGGCTGGAAGCGGCGGACGTCGAGTTGCTCGGCATGACCCGCGATTGGCTGCGTTACACGCTGCCCGAGAAATACATTCGCCACAACTCGCAGCCCTTGTGTATCGGCCAGAAGCAGCGATGGTTTCTTATCCGGCTGAACGGCGCGGACAGTCGCGTGCGTCTGGATACCACCGATATTCCCGAGTTCGATCGCTGGCGCTGGGCCGACTACTGGCAGCCGGTCCGGGAGGTTATTTACTTCAAGCGCGACGTGTATGTGCAGGCATTACAGGAACTGGCCCCGATGCTCTTCCCGGACGGCGGGCCGCCACGTCCGCATTGGTGGCTTAAGGAGTGGGGTCGTTGAGTTTCGGAGTGAATGGCGGGCGGCACAATCGCACCCATCGGTCCGGGCTCATCGGTCGTGGCCAGGTATTCATCGCGATCGGGCTCATGAGCGTCGGCGTGTTCGTCTGGATCGCATTCGAACTCGGGCAGATTCGTGCCGGCCACAACGCGATCGAGGCGCGGCAGCGTTACGGCGAACTTGCGGCGACCCTCGCGGCAGAACGTGCCGAGAATCAGCGGCTGCATGAACGAGTTGCACAACTGGAGACCGATCGCAAGATCGATGCCGAGGGTTACCGGCGGGTCGAAAGCGGATTCGTCGCGCTGCAGGCAGAAATCCTCACGCAGCAGGAGGATCTAGCCTTCTACCGCGGCATCGTCTCCGATCAACAGGTCGGTCTGCGTATCCAGGACTTCGTGCTGTGGCGCGGCGACCAGCCGCTGTCATACAGCATGCGGCTCGTCCTCGCGCAGGCCATGCGCGCCGACCGAAGGGTTTCCGGGACGGTCGATCTGAGCATCGAAGGCGAGCGTGACGGGAAGCCCGTTACGCTCAGTCTGCGCGAGCTTGGGGAGCCGGGGCAGCGACCGGCCCGTCTGGACTTCTCATTCCGGTATTTTCAGAACCTCGAGACGGTGCTGATACTGCCGGAGGGGTTCGCACCGGCCCGTGTGACGGTTAAACTGAGCCCAAAAGGCAAGGCCGACAAGCCGGTCGAGCGGTCGTTCGACTGGCCCTTGAAGACTGGCTGACGGTCAGGCAGATCCCGGCGGAGATCGGGGTTCGGCCGGGGGTTCATCAGTGTGACCGATTTGGCGTTTTCGCAAAACGCTGACCGCTAGACTAGTGTCATATCCGGCGGCGTGCTGCGAAAATTCGGACAGGAGAGGCGCAAATGTTTGGCATGAAAAAACGCAATACGGGAGTGATTCAGACTCTGATTGGCGTGGGTACACGGATCAAGGGCGATCTGCGTTTCGAGGGCGGATGTCATATCGACGGGTCGGTGGACGGCAGCGTGGTGGCCGATCGGGATCCGGAGGCCTTTCTGACCATCAGCGAAGAAGGGTTTGTCGACGGCAGCGTCCGCGTGCCGCGGGTCCAGCTAAACGGCAAAGTGCAGGGCGATGTTCACGCCACCGAGCTGGTCGTACTCGGCCCGAGAGCCAAGGTCAACGGCAACGTCCATTATGAATTGCTCGAGATGACCGCCGGCGCCGAAATCAACGGCAAGTTGATTCACGAGAGTGCGCAGACCCAGTCGGCCAATGCACCTCGTCCGGCTGCCGCCGATCGCATCAAGCCGGTTCGGACCGAGGAGCCTGTCGAGCAGACCGGCTGACCCTCGCTCGCCGATCGGCAAGGCCGCGTCTTCGGACGCGGGTCTTGGTCTGCAGGTTGCAGGCCGCGGCCGATCTGTAATGGCGTTGTAGCTCAGAGAGGGTTTCTCGTTTGCGTTTTTTTCTCCGTACCACGAAGCAACCTGAAATCCTCGCCGCCGTCGACCTCGGCTCGAACAGTTTCCATATGATCGTCGCCCGTCTGTCGCATGGCCAACCGAAGGTCATCGACCGGCTGCGTGAAATGGTGCGGCTGGCCGCCGGTCTCGACGAGAACAACCTGCTCAGCGATGAGCGCCAGCAAATTGCACTCGATTGTCTCGCGCGCTTCGGTGAGCGGATTCGTGACATGCATGCCGATTCTGTCCGTGTCGTCGGCACGAATACGCTGCGCAAGATCGATCGCAGTTCCGGCTTCGTCGAGCAGGCGGCTGCGTGTCTCGGTCACCCGGTCGAGATCATCTCGGGTCTCGAGGAGGCGCGGCTGATTTACCAGGGCGTCGTGCACAGCTCTCCCGGTATCGCTGGCGGGCAACTGGTCGTCGATATCGGTGGCGGCAGTACCGAGATCATTCACGGCACAGGCCGCGAGGCCGGCGCAATCGAGAGTCTCAACCTCGGTTGCGTGGCACTGAGCAACGCGTTTTTCGGCTGCGGCAAGCTGAGCCGGCGCGGCTTCGAGCGCGCGCGTAGGGCTGCCCGACTCGAACTCGAGCCGATCCACTCGCGTTTTCGCCGGTTTGAATCCGAGCGCGTCATCGGCGCGTCGGGCACAATCCGCGCCGCGCATTCTGTGCTCAGCGCGCTTGCCGGTGAGCCGGTCGATATCACGGTTACCGGGCTGCAGATGCTGATCGATCGTGCTATCGATGCAGGTCATCTGCAAAAGCTCGATCTTCCCGGTCTCTCGCAAGAGCGCAAGCCCGTATTCCCGGGCGGCCTCGCGATCCTGATCGAAGTGTTGTCCGCGCTGGGGCTCGATCATATGTCCGTATCGGATGGAGCGCTTCGCGAGGGCCTGCTGTATGACATGGTGGGTCGCGTGACCGACGAGGATGCGCGTGTCCGGACGGTGCGTTCGATGGAGGGCCGTTTCAACATTGACACGGAGCAGGCCGACCACATCGAGTCAGCCGCGCTGATTTTTCTGGATCAGGTGGCCGAGGCATGGAAGCTCGACAGCGATATCGACGGGCAGATGCTGAGCTGGGCCGCCCGGCTGCACGAGATCGGGTTGCATATTTCACATTCACACTACCAGCAGCACGGCGCATATTTGCTTGAGTATGCTGACATGCCGGGGTTTCCGACCGGCGAACAACAGGTGCTCGCGTGTCTTGTCGGGGGTCACCGTGGCAAGCTTGGCCGGCATGTTTTCGACGATATCCCGGCCGCATGGTCACGACGCGTGACGAGATTGATGGTGTTGCTGCGATTAGCGGTGTTGTTCAATCGCAATCGTACGGGCGATTCGATCGACGCGGTGCGCTGCACGGCGAAGGGCCGCAGGTTTTCGGTCGGCGTGCCGCAGGCGCAGCTGGAGTCGAATCCGTTGACAGCGGACGCGCTGGCCCGCGAGCAGAAGTTTTTGGCGGATATTGGTATTGAGATGAAGCTGGAGTAACGGCAAAGGTGCCGGGTTTATTTTCTACCTCGCCAGAAGCGCCAGCAGCTGGGCCTGGGCCGAGGTTGGGTCTGAGTCGATCTTCGGGCGGAGTTGATAGTAGGTGCCGTCGGCCTGGAGCTCCCAGGTTTGCAGGTTGTCGCTGAGGTAGAGATCAAGGTCGGCGATCAGGCGGCTCTTTAACTGCGGGTTTTCGATCGGGTATGCCAGTTCGATACGGCGGAAGAAGTTACGGCCCATCCAGTCGGCACTGGCACAGAATACTTTCTCCTGGCCGTTTGCATGGAAGTAATACACGCGTGAATGCTCGAGAAAGCGACCGACGACGGAGCGGACGCGAATATTATCCGATACGCCGGGTATGCCCGGCCGCAGGCAGCAGATTCCGCGTACGATCAGGTCGATGTAGACGCCTGCGCATGATGCCTTGTACAGCGCCTGGATGATTTCCGGCTCGCCGAGCCCGTTGAGTTTGGCGATGATATGTCCCGCGCCGCCGGCCTCGACGTTGCTAATCTCCTGCTCGATGTACGTGATCATTTTCTGATGCAGGCCGAACGGTGCCTCAAAGATGCGCTTCAGCGGCGGCGTTTGCATCATGCTCGTTAATTGCAAGAATATTTCGTGGACGTCTTCTCCGAGCTGTTCATCTGCGCTCAGCAGACTGTAGTCGGTGTAGACGCGCGCCGTGCCCGGGTGGTAATTGCCGGTACCGAGATGCACGTAGCGTCGCAGCCGACCCTTCTCGCGACGGACCACCAGCGCCATTTTGCAATGCGTCTTGAAGCCAACGACGCCGTACACGACGTGTGCGCCGGCTTCCTGCAGCCGATCCGCGAGCTGAATGTTCGCGGCCTCGTCGAATCGGGCGCGCAGCTCGACACTGACCGTGACTTCCTTGCCGGCTTCGGCTGCGGCGATCAGCGATTTCGCGATCGGCGAATCGGCGCTGGTTCGGTACAGCGTCAGCTTGATCGCGAGGACATCGGGATCATTCGCGGCGGAGCTGATCAGCTCCAGCACCGGCCCGAAGGATTCAAACGGGTGGTGCAGTAACAACTCCTGCTTGGACAGCTTCTCGAAAATACTTTCCGAGCCGATCAGGGCGCTCGGCAATCCCGGCGTAAACGGGGGGTCCTTGAGATCGTCGCGTTGCACGAGATCCGAAATGGCGAGCAGGCGATTCAGGTTGACCGGCCCATTGACCTGGTACAGATCGCGATTCGAGAGCTTGAAGACCTGCAGCAGATAGTCCGTCAGGTCCTCGGGGCAATCGTGCGCGACCTCGAGCCGGACCGCAGCGCCGTAACGACTCGCTATCAGCCCGCCCTCCAGGGCGCGCTTCAGGTCATCGACTTCCTCGGGATCGACATACAGGTCGCTGTTCCGTGTGACGCGGAACTGGAAACAACCGGTGATTTCCATGCCGCGAAACAGTTCCTCGACGAACGCGTGAATGACGGCCGACAGAAATATGAAATCGTTCGGGCCGGTGTCGGCGAGCGTTGCAGGCAGACGGATCAAGCGCGGCAACGAACGCGGCGCCTGCACGATCGCTTTGGTGCAGGGCCGTCCGAATGCATGAATGCCTTCGAGCCCGACGATAAAATTCAGACTCTTGTTCAGGATGCGCGGGAACGGTCGTGCCGGATCGAGAGAAATCGGGCTCAGCACCGGGGCGATCTCGCGATAGAAATGCTCCCTGAGCCAGCTCCGTTGTTCGGCATTCCAGCGGGTGCGACGGATAAAGCGCAAACCGTGATCTTCGAGCCCCGGCAGGATCGAATCATTCAGCAGGCGATACTGCTGGGCGACGATCGCATGCGTCCGCTCGCTGATTTGCGTCAGCACGAAGTGGGGGCTCAGCATGTCCGGCCCGGCCGGCGAGGCGCCCGACTCCAGTCGCTGCTGCAGACTGCTGACGCGAATCTCGAAGAACTCGTCGAGATTCGTCGAAACAATGCACAGAAACTTCAGTCGTTCGAGCAGTGGTACTGACTCATCTATTGCCTGGTGCAATACCCGGCTGGTGAACTCGAGCGCACTCAGTTCGCGGTTAATGTAGTAGTCCGGAAGGGTCAGGTTGGGTATGTCCACTGCAGCGGTCTCTTATTTGACCTCCAAATATAGCAGCCCGTGGCGCGCAAAACGTTGATCGAATGCGCATTTTGCATAATGCTAAACGTATGCGCAGCAAGGGATAGGGCTGTCGGCAGGTGGTCAGGCTTGCGGTGGGAGGAATACGCCGCCCAGGCTGATGGGCGCCCGCGCGCCGGTGACGGCAGGCAGGTTGCCCGGTTCGCCGTGCATGCGCTGGCGTGCCAGCCATGCGAACGCCATCGCCTCGACCCAGTCCGGGTCAAGGCCCCAGTCGCTGGTCGATGCGATGCTGCAACCCGGTAGCAGCCGGTCGAGCCGGCCGAGCAGGTCCGTATTCCAGACGCCGCCGCCGCACACCCTGACCGACTGGGCGCCGTGCAGTGCGTCGGCAATGGTGACGGCGGTCAATTCGCTGAGGGTCGCCTGCACATCCTGCGGGTCGGGTGTGCCCGGGCTGTCTTGCAGGATGTTTTCCAGCCAGGTTCGATTGAAGTAGTCCGTGCCGGTGCTCTTCGGCGGGGTGCGGGCGAAGTACGCGTCAGACCGGAGCAATTTCAGCAGGTGATCGTCGACCGTGCCGCCGGCTGCCCACGCACCGCCGGCGTCAAGCGCGGCATCGAGGTGCGCGCGGCACCATTGATCGAGCAGCACGTTGCCGGGCCCCGTGTCAAAACCCGTGGTGTCCGCATCGGGCGGCATGAGCGTGACATTGGCGATGCCGCCGATGTTGACGACGGCGCGAATTTCTCGTGGGTGACCGAACGCCCAGCGATGAAAGGCCGGCACCAGTGGTGCGCCTTGACCGCCAAGTGCGATATCGGCGGCGCGAAAGTCGGCTACGACCGGCACGCCGATCAGCGCGGCCAGCGTTCCCGGGTCACCGAGTTGCATCGAGAACGGCGCCACACCGTCCGGGTCGTGCATAACCGTCTGGCCGTGGCTGCCGACCGCCGTAACCTGATCGGGCGTCACGCCGGTTTGCTTCATCAAGTCCCCGGCCACGGCCGCAAATGTGCGTGCTACCTCTATATGCAGTGCCCCCACCTCGCGCAGGGAGATCGTCTCGTGCGAGTCGATCAGGTGCGCCAGCCGGGTGCGGACAGCATCCGGATACGGCGGCTTGATCTTGCCTTTCAGCGAGCAACTGGTGTCATCGATGGCGACCAGCACGGCGTCTATCGCATCCATGCTGGTGCCCGACATCAGGCCGATGTATAGCTCGGAATTCATGGTGCCCGGGCGCCCGATTCGGCGCGCCCGACTTGCATATTGATCAAGTCAGCGGCCATCTGCTGTGCTTCTGTCAGGTCGACGAGTCGGCCAGCAACGTGGGCGTGGCGTCGAGTTGCTGCAGCAGCGGCGCCGCCACCCGCTGGAAGTCGGCCAGGTAATCCGGCTTGAGCGGTGCTGCATCCGGCAGTTTGACCGTGCGCGGGTTCAGGTGAACCCCGTTGCGGCGGTATTCGTAATGCAGGTGCGGCCCGGTCGCAAGACCGGTCGAGCCAACATAGCCGATGATATCTCCCTGGCGTACGCGTTTGCCGATGTGGCCCGACGCGAAGCGCGACATGTGTGCGTACAGCGTCGTAATGTTGCCGCCGTGCTGCAGGATGACGGCGTTGCCATAACCGCCCTTGCGGCCACGGTGGATGATTTTCCCGTCGCCGGCTGCCCTGATCGGCGTGCCGGTTGCCGCCGCGTAGTCCACCCCCTTATGGGCGCGGATGGTGTTGAGTTTCGGGTGACGGCGGCGCGGGTTGAAGTTCGAGCTGATGCGTGAGAATGTCAGTGGTGCGCGCAGGAAGGCCTTGCGAACGCTCTTGCCGTCGGGCGTAAAATAGTCGACACGGCTGCCGGCATCTTCGAAGCGAATGGCCCGGAAGGATTCACCCTGATTAATGAACTCCGCGGCGAGGATATTACCCTCGGCGACACGCTTCCCGTCCTTCCACATTTCTTCGTACACGACGGTGAATTGATCGCCTTGGCGGATATCGAGCATAAAATCGACATCCCAGGCGAAGATACCGGCCAGATTCATGATGGTCCGATCCGAGATGCCCGCGTCGGCCGCGGCCAGGAACAGAGAGCTTTTGATCGTTCCCGTGGCGTGGGCCGGTCGTGACTCCAGGGCTTCGCGCCGCGTCTCGGCCGTGAACCCGTCGTCAGTCCGGCGAACGTTCAGTACTTCGCTGATGCTGATCGTGCGCTCGAGGCGCAGGATCCGGCCTTGCTCCCGGCGAACGACGATTTCATCGCCGGGTTTGATCAGCCGCAGGTGCTGGCGAGCGACCTTGAGGTCCATGATGTTCGCAAGATCAGTGCGGCTCAGGTGATTGCGTTTGAACAGGCGGTCGAGGCTGTCGCCGCGCCGCACGATCATGGTCAGTTCGGTGCCCGGCAGACGGGCCGGTGCGACCTCGGTTGCGGCCGCTTCGGCGATCGGCGCCGAAGCGTCGCCTGGCGCAGGCATCGCACCGGCATCGATGTCGAGCATGTCCGTGCCCGGGTCGACGGCGACGACCGGGGTGGGTTGGTTTGGTTCCGTGTTGTTGGACGGGGTGATCAATGCGATGCAGATCAGCGGGATGCCGATGCCTGCCACGAACCACAGCAGTCGGTGCATGGGCCGCTGTGCCGCGAAAACCACAGGTTTGTAGTCACGCGTATACCGTTGTGGTTCGACCACAGCAGCCTCCGTTGATCCTTGGAAACCGGCTGCCCCCGTGGATGCCGGCTTGGGTGGAATTATTAGCAATCTCAGTTGTACAGGTCAACACCAAGGCTCTCGTTCTACATAAGCTGCGGCGCCCGGGTTCGAGTAATAAGGACATGGGTCACGGAAAAAGCCGCGGCAACCCATGGCAGGGCTTGGGTGTGCGAGATTCTGTGGAAGCGACTTCAGCCGCGACTCCCCCGCTCGGCACTGCAATGACTCGGCACTTTCCCCCACCTTTCCCCGTGGATGGTTTATGCTGCGCCCCGATTCAGGGAACTGCAGGCAGAGGGCCCGCGTATGGCTCCGGTCACTGACCAGATGACGGAAATCCGGCGTGGCGTCGATGAAATTCTTGTCGAACAAGAACTTGTCGAGCGCCTCAAGACGGGTCAGCCGTTGCGCGTCAAGGCCGGCTTCGACCCGACCGCGCCGGACCTGCACCTCGGCCACACCGTGCTGATCAACAAGATGCGTCAGTTTCAGGAGTGGGGCCACGAGGTGATTTTCCTGATCGGGGATTTTACCGGCATGATCGGTGACCCGTCCGGGCGCAATGCGACCCGCCCGGCCCTGACCGGCGAGCAGGTCGCGGCTAATGCGGCAACCTATAAAGAGCAGGTCTTCAAGATCCTCGATCCTGAGCGGACGCGGATCGCCTTCAACTCCGAGTGGATGAACGAGTTCACGGGTGCCGATCTGATCAAGCTTGCGGCGCGGCACACGGTTGCACGGATGCTCGAACGTGACGATTTCAAGCAGCGCTACGAAAGCGGAAAATCGATCGCCATCCATGAGTTTCTATACCCGCTGGTCCAGGGTTACGACTCGGTCGCCCTGCAGGCAGACGTCGAGCTCGGCGGCACCGATCAGAAGTTCAACCTGCTCGTCGGCCGGCAAATGCAGCAGGCATACGGGCAGAAGCCGCAGATCGTCCTGACGATGCCGTTGCTCGAGGGGCTCGATGGCGTCAATAAAATGTCGAAATCGCTGGATAATTACGTCGGCATCACCGATGCGCCGGATGAGATGTTCGGCAAGCTGATGTCCATATCGGACGTTTTGATGTGGCGATACTTCGACCTTCTCAGTTTCCGCACCAGCGCCCAGATGGATGCGCTGCGCCAGCAGGCTGCGGACGGCCTGAACCCGCGCGATATCAAGTATCAGCTGGCCGGCGAACTGGTCGCGCGGTTCCACGGTGATGCCGCAGCGCTGCGTGCCCGAGACGCCTTTATAAGGCGATTCAAACACCACGAGATTCCGGACGACATCCGGGAAGTCAGCGTGCAGGCCGAGGATGGCCGGCTGGGCATCGCGAACCTGCTGCGCCACGCGGAGCTGGTGTCCAGCAACGGCGAGGCTTTCCGGATGATTCAGCAGGGTGCAGTGCGGATCGATGGCGAGCGGGTGGAGGACCGGGGGCTGGAAATCGACGCCGGCAGGACCCATGTGTACCAGGTCGGCAAGCGGCGTGTCGCCAGGGTGAAATTAGTTTAGAAATCCCAGAAGTTTTTTCGCTTTGCCCCTTGCTCGGGGCGAATCCTTGCGTATAATTGTCGGTCTGCCTGCGTTGTGGGCGGATAGTGTTTGCTCTTTAACAACTCGGAAAATAAGTAATTTGTGTGGGCGCTCGCGTCGACCATGATCGCGAATGCACGCCATATCGGTGTGTTTTCAAGATGATGGGGCCTTTGTAAAGGATGATGCGAGTGACCAAGAATACTTGTTAATTTTTTTAGCAGTAATTTTGGGATCTCGCTTTTTAGCTCAAAATATTGAACTGAAGAGTTTGATCCTGGCTCAGATTGAACGCTGGCGGCATGCCTAACACATGCAAGTCGAACGGAAACGATGGAAGCTTGCTTCCAGGCGTCGAGTGGCGGACGGGTGAGTAATACTTAGGTATCTGCCCAGTAGTGGGGGACAACTCGAGGAAACTCGAGCTAATACCGCATACGCCCTACGGGGGAAAGCGGAGGATCTTTCGGGACTTCGCGCTATTGGATGAGCCTAAGCCGGATTAGCTTGTTGGTGGGGTAAAGGCCTACCAAGGCGACGATCCGTAGCTGGTCTGAGAGGACGATCAGCCACACTGGGACTGAGACACGGCCCAGACTCCTACGGGAGGCAGCAGTGGGGAATATTGGACAATGGGCGCAAGCCTGATCCAGCAATGCCGCGT
>SMWD01000165.1 GCA_004357495.1 Gammaproteobacteria bacterium | reverse complement strand
TCTTCTCGCTCAGTATCGGCATGGGTTCGGTCATGGCATACGGTGCCTACCTGTCGCAGGATGCGTCGATCACGACCACTTCGGTGGCCGTGGTGTCGGCCGATACCGCGATCGCCGTGCTGTCCGGGCTGGTGATCTTTCCGATCGTGTTTGCGAACGGTCTCGACCCCGCCGAAGGTCCGGGCCTGATTTTCCAGACGCTGCCGCTCGCGTTCGGACAAATGCCGGGGGGCGCTTTCTTTGGGTTCCTGTTTTTCGTGCTGCTGGCTTTTGCGGCGCTGACTTCCTCGGTCAGCCTGATGGAACCGGCCGTGGCGTGGATCGTCGAGCGCTTCGGTCTGTCCCGACAGGCCGCCGCCGCCCGCGTCGGGGTCATTATCTGGCTGCTCGGTTTCGCCACGGTTCTGTCATTTGGTCAGTTGTCGGAGTTCAGGTTTCTGGCCGGCACGATCTTTGACAATCTCGATTACCTGACCAGCAATATCATGCTGCCGCTCGGTGGTTTGTGCATTACCGTATTTGCGGGCTGGGTCATGTGTCGGAACTCCTCCGCCGACGAACTGGGTCCGGAAGTTGGCCCGGTGTACTGGGTCTGGCGAGTGCTGGCGCGGTATGTGGCGCCGGTAGCCGTGATCCTGGTATTTCTGAACGCGATCGGCGTATTTCAGTAGAGTTGCCAAGGACACCGTAATGCGGGAAATCCGTCGCAGCGCCATCATTCCCTATCCGGCGGAGGCGATGTTCGATCTGGTGGCAGACGTCGATGCCTACATCGAATTCGTGCCCGGCTGCACTCTGTCGCGGGTCGAGTCAACTGAGCGACCCGACGAAGTGATCGTATCGCTGGGTTTGTCCCAGGGCGGGCTGAGCGGGCAGTTTACGACGCGCAACCGACTGCAACGGCCGCATCGTATTCATATGACTCTGGTTGACGGTCTGTTCAGCGAACTCGAAGGCGATTGGGAAATCGAAGCGTTGGGTGACGACGGCTGTCGCCTCGATCTGACCCTGCGGTTCGCGTTCTCGAATCGCATCAAGGACATGCTGCTGGGCCCGGTGTTCGAACAGACCTGCAGTCGCCTGGTCGACGCGTTCGTGGCTCGTGCCGGTGAGTTATATGGCGAATGACGATGCACGCGGCCCGGCCCCGCAGACCTCGCTGATCGACGATCCGGGGTGGATTGACGTGGAGGTCGCGTATGCGCGGCCTGACGCGCAGCTGACCGTGCCGTGTCGGGTGCCGGTCGGCACGAGCGTACGCGATGCCCTGCGCTTATCGGGGCTGGCCGAAGCATTCAGCGAGATCGATGTGGATGCCTGCCCGCTGGGAATTTTCGGTCAGGCCGTCGATGGTGCGCAGCGCGTCGGCCCGGGGGATCGGGTGGAAGTCTATCGGCCATTGCGCATCAATCCGCGCGAGGCACGCCGGGAACGTCAGCGCGGCGGCAAATCGTAGCAGCGGTCAGCTCGGCTCGGGCGTCACGTCCTTCCGGATCTCCCGTACCCGGTCACCGTCGAAGTAGACGATCAGCCAGCTGCGATCGGTCACTCGCTTGCGGCCCTGCCGAAAGTAATAGATATAGTCCCAGCGATCCTGATGGAACGTATCCTCGACAACCGGTGTGCCCAGCAGGAAACGGACCTGGCTGCGCGTCATGCCGACCTGGACTGCATCGATATCGTGCTCTTCGAGCAGGTTGCCCTGCTGGACGTCCAAACGGTAGACACACGCGCTCATCAGTACGAGCAGGGTTGCGCCGACGAGCCGGCGAAGCGACTGCAGGGGATCCGGTCGGAATAGCATAGTTTGGAGTACGAGGCCTATGTGCGCGATAATCGGTGGCAAATAGTAACGCATAGGCTGGCGGCGATCATTCGCCCGGGGGTTTCTGTGTATTCGTCACTTGGGACCGACACCGCAGGATATTCAATTGGACGATAAATCGTTGAAGCAAGCCGGCCTGAAGGTTACGCTGCCGCGGCTGAAAATACTGCGATTGCTGGAGGAAAGTACCGAGCATCATTTCGGTGCCGAGGACATTTACCGGCTATTGAACGAGTCCGGCGAAGAGGTTGGCCTGGCGACTGTCTATCGCGTGCTGGCGCATTTCGAGCATGCCGGCCTCGTGACCCGGCATAATTTCGAGGGCGGTAGCGCGGTATATGAATTGAAGGCCGGCGGTCATCACGATCACATGGTGTGTCTGGAGACCGGGCAGGTGATCGAGTTTGTCAGCGCGGACATCGAGAATATCCAGCGGGGCATTGCCGAGTCACACGGCTACGAACTGGTCGATCACCGCTTCGTGTTGTTCGTGCGGCCGAAAAAGTAACACCCGGTCAGACTTGCTGCCCGGCTCTTGTGTAGGAGCGGCTTTAAGGAACCTCTATTTATCATCTTCCAAGTCAATATTCTCTGAGTTAACTATTTCTGATCATCGAATCGGCGATTGGCTGGCTTATTTCACCAGGGTTCCGGGTTTATTTCTGTCCAGCCTGCGCTAAGAATCGTTCACAAGTGAGCCCGTCAGGTCGGCTGCATCCGATGACGGGGTTTGACATGGTCCACCAACCACGCCAGACGCCGAACATTGTAAGCCAGGTTCATCATGCCGATCTTGAAGCGCGCCCGTTGCAGTCCAATTGTGCGCACGGTTCGTCCCATCCAGGTCTGCTGGGCAAATATGTGCTCAACGCGTATGCGGGTTTTCGATCGCCTGTGATTGGTGGCCTTTTGCCGCTCAGTCAGAGGCCGATTTGCCTGACCCTGGCGCTGAATATAACTGCGATACCCTTGTTCCTTCAGGGATGCCTCCTGGTCTCGCGACCGGTAGTTCGAATCGGCCCATAGCGCCCGAGAGGTATTGGTCTCGTCCAGTACATCTTCGAGCAGGCGCCGGTCATTGAGGGCCGCATCGCTCACCGCATAACGGCGAATAACTTTGTGTTTTACATCTACATTGATGTGGTTCTTGTAGCCGTAATACGTCGTACCGGCCTTGCGCGTCCAGCGCGCTTGGGTATCCTTTTGCCGCCGCTTGGTCTCGCTCCAGTTCTCCGGTACCTCGCCTTGCTTGATCTGCTCGTTCTCCTCGCGAGGGTTACGCTGGCGCGGTGCTGCGACCATCGCTGCATCCACAATCTGACCGCGCCGTGCGACATAGCCGGCACTCTCGATCTGCCTGAGCAAACCAGAAAACAACTGATCCAACAGACCCCGTTTGCGCAGCTGCTCACGATACAGCCAGATCGTCTTGGCATCCGGGACGCGATCCTCCGGACCCAGCCCTAAAAAACGGCTGAATGAATAGCGGTCGCGGATCTGATACTCCGCCTGATCATCCGACAGGTTATACAGCTGTTGCAGCAGCAGTACTTTGAACATCAGCACCACGTCAAGCGGCGGGCGGCCTCCTTTGCGCGGGTCTTTCTTCGTGCGGATACGCTTCAACGTCGGCCGAAAACCTTCCCAATCGACAACCTGATCTATCTTGGGTAGCGGGTCGCCCAGCTGCTCCAGCAGAGTATGTCGATCCTGCAGGTCAAAAAAACTCGATTGCATCCCATTGCCCCTTGCCAAACTCAGCTCTATTTTGACACCATTCAACCGAGGTTTTTAGAGGTTCCTTAAAGCCGCTCCCACAACAGTTGCTCCATCGTCGGCTAGCTAAGTTTATGGCACACCAGTGGTGTTCGACCCCGATTTTTTTTCACCCCCCCATTCCAGCAAAGCGAAAACACGATGATCGATTTATACAGCGCCGCAACCCCGAATGGCTGGAAGGTCTCGATCGCCCTCGAGGAGATGGGCCTGCCCTACACGCTGCATACGGTGAAGCTCAGCGCGCTGGAGCAAAAGCAGCCGGCATTTCTTGCGATCAATCCGAACGGACGCATCCCGGCCATCGTGGATCGTGATAATGACGATTTCATCGTGTTCGAGTCCGGTGCGATCCTGCTGTATCTCGCCGAGAAGAGCGGAGAACTCCTGCCGACCGAGCCGCAGGCGCGCAGCCGGGTAGTACAGTGGCTGATGTTTCAGATGGGTGGCATCGGCCCGATGCAGGGCCAGGCGAACGTGTTTCGTCATTACTTCGATGTGCACATCCCCGAGGCCATCGAGCGCTATCAGAACGAATGCCGGCGCCTGTACGAAGTGCTGAACGCCCGCCTCGCCGAACGCGAGTTCCTCGTCGACGCGTACAGTATCGCCGACATCGCGTCATTCGCCTGGGTGCGCGGTTATGAATGGTCGGGCATCGATGTCACGGGCCTGGACCACCTGTTGCGCTGGCTGGCGACGATCGAGGCGCGCCCGGCCGTGCAACGCGGCCTGCAGAACCCGCCGTCCGGCGGCGCGCAACAGCGCATTACCGCAGCGAAATCGATGGTGACCCGCTAGTCATCCGCGGCGCTGGTCTCCTGCTGCAGGAACACGATCAGGTTGGCGCGATCCTGCGGGTTTTTCACGCCGACGAACACCATCCGGTTACCCGGCAGAAACCGGCTCGGCTGATGCAACCAGGCGCTGACGGTCTCGCTGGTCCAGACGACATCCGCGTTGACCAGTGCATCCGAATACGCGAAGCCCGGCGCGAACCCGGCCTTGCGACCAAACATGTTCCACAGGTTCGGCCCGACCTTGTTCGGCCCGCCCTCGTTCAGGCTGTGACAGGCACGGCACTGGAAATACAGCATCTGGCCGCGCTGCAGATCGGCGTTCGCGAGCAAGGCGTCCAGATCGGGCGCAGCTTCCGGCGCCTGGTCGTCGGAACTGCAGCCGGCGAGCACCAGGCCCAGCAAGCCCAGCAATGCAAGTACACGGCCAGAAGTATGGCGCGAATCGGTCATACAGATCTCTCCTGAAATACGGCAAGCCTGCCCGTCGAGGGCATGGCGTCAGCTGCTGGCAGCCCGGTGGATGGCCTTGCGGATGCGCGGGTAGGTACCGCAGCGGCAGATGTTCGTGACCCTGCGATCGATGTCGTCGTCGGTCGGCGCCGGATTTTCGGCCAGCAAGGCCGCCGCCGTCATGATCATGCCTGACTGGCAGTAGCCGCACTGGGGCACCTGCTCTTCGATCCACGCCTGCTGCACCGGGTGCAGCACCCCGTCGCTCGCCAGGCCCTCGATCGTGGTGATGTCTTTGCCTGCAATCCCGACCGCCGGCAGCACGCACGAACGCATGGCCCGGCCATCGACGTGTACCGTGCAGGCGCCACACCGGGCGATACCGCAGCCAAATTTCGTGCCGGTCAGGTGCAGCACGTCACGCAGCAGCCACAATACCGGCATGTCATCCGGCACATCGGCGGTAACGGCCTCACCGTTCAGTCGAAATTCGATCATGGCCATCGGTCTCCCTCTCGCTCAATCAAGCACCCGCTAAAGACCCAGGGCCCCCGGGTTCATGAGCCCCTTCGGGTCGAGCGCCTGCTTGATGTCCTTCAGGATCTGCTGCGCCTCAGCCTGCCGCTCCCGCATGTACGGATAGCTTTTGCCAACCTGCAGGTGCACGGCGCCGAACTCCGTGAAAATCGCCTGAATCTTGCCACGCAGCTCGCCGACCAGCGCCCGCCCTGCCGGGTTCGCCGGGTATTCCGGCAGCGTATCGAGATATTCCTGAGGCAGGTAACGCCGATGAAACGGCGTGCGGTCGTCCTCCCAGTAGAAGACCGGCTCGTACAAAAAGCCATTGGTGCTGATACTCGTGAACATCGCGGCTTTCTCGACCTTGAGTTCGTCCATCTTCGCCGCGTTGTCCGCATGCAGCTGCGCGATGCGCCGGTTGAATGCTTTTAACTTCGAGAACGGCAAGATGCCGTGCATCGGCACCCAGCGCTGGCCGCGCGGGCCGAGGATCGGATACAGCGGGATGAACGGCATCGCCCGCAGCACGGTCGGAATCGTGTTGGCAATCTCGGTGCCGTGGTCGACCATGGCCGCGCGCACGTCGGCGAGCTTCGCCTTGATCTCCGCCCGGCTCGAGCCCTCGACGACGTAGTGCGCCGAATAATCGAAGCCGGTCAGAAAGCGCTTGCCGGCCGCGGCCATCTTGAGCACGCGCACGCACGCGTCGAGCGGATTCCTCGAGGTCTTTAACACCGCGAACACCGCCTGCATCGCATCGTTCGTGTTTGTTTTGCCGAGTTGCCCCTGCTGCAGCTTCGGGTCGAGGCCGAAGTTATCGGCCACGACGCCGGTGCGGGCCGCGGCGGTCATGCCGTCGGCCATCGCGTCGAACGCGTTGAAGCCGAACGACGCCGTGCCCGAGTGCTTCGGTGCTGGCACCAGCCGCAACGTGATGCGCGCCTTGATGCCGAACGCACCGGCATCGCCGGTGAAAATGCCGGTCAGGTCCGGGCCATAATGACGGAAGAATGGCGATGCCGTGTTCAGCGCCTTGGAGCCGGTGCTGAGGATCTCACCGCTGGCCAGTACGATGTCGAACGACAGGGCCGTATCGGCCGAGCAGCCATAGGTGCCGGAGCCGAGACTGACACTGTTCTGCGACATGCCGCCACCGACCGTCGCCCTGAGCCCGGAGAATGGCCCCCAAAAAGCGGTACGCAGGCCCTTCTCGGCCAGCCTCGCCGTCATGTCGGCCCAGGTGATGCCCGGTTCGACGGTAATGTACATGTCCTGCTCGTTGATCTCGATGACCCGGTTCATGCGCTCGGTGTCGATCAGCAGCGAATTCGGAGTGGCCGGCAAGTAGGCATCGGTGTACGACGCGCCGCCCCCGCGCGGCACCAGCGCGATGCCCGCCGCAGACGCAATGCGCGCGACCGCCTGCAATTCTTCCACCGTATCCGGCTGCACGACCGCAATCGGCATCTCCCGGAAACTGTAAACATCCATCGCGTAAAACTCGCGGTCAGCGTCGCCGCTCAGCACATGATCATCACCGACAGCGGAACGAAGTTGCACTAAAATATCTTTAGATTCTTGCAAGTTAGCAGACATTATTCACCCTTATTATCAATCAGACGCCGGTCACCCAAGCCGGCCCTATTGTGCCCGAAACCGGTGCCGGAGTTTCAGCATCTGCGCGACTTCGTCCGCCCCGTCGGCCAGGTCGGACGGCAGCAGCGTATAGGTCGCCCGGTCGGCCAGGCGTGCGGCCGCCTGCGCACGCGACTCGTGGCCGTTACCGCAACGGGCGCAAACCCGCGTAATGGCCGTAAGGCCGGCAAGCGGCTCATCGCAGTCGGCTGACAGCAGGTCGCGAACCAGTTTCGGGAACGCCCGGCCGGCTTTGAGGATATCGAGGGTGCGCGCCTGTACCTGCGCGGGCTCGATGTCCGGCGCCCGTGGCAAGGCATGCGCGGCACGCGGCTGGTTCCACGGCCAGTAAAGCTCGCTGTCGCGCGCGCAATACCAGGCTTCGAGCAGATGCTGCCCGTAGTCACCGGGTACGAGATTTGGCGCGTAACTTGCCGCCAAGCGCCGCCTTTCTTCAGCCGGAAAAAACCACGGGTCGATGAGCACGAGGTTATCCACCGTCAGCCCGTCGGTCCGCGCCAGTGCGGCGGCAATCAGCGTCGAGGCGCCGATCGCAACAACGTCGACCGACTCCAGCCCGAGTTGGCGCAGCACCATGCCGATGAGGATCGCGATGTGGTCGGCCGAATAACCGGGCAGATGCAGATCGCCGCTGTCGCCGTGGCCGGGCAGGTCCAGGCTGATGATGCTCCGGTCGCCGTCGAATGCCCGGTCGAGCCGGCGTGCGAGCGGCGCGAGCGCCGCCGACGACGAGCCGGCATCATGCAGCAGCAGCACGGCGCCGCCGGCACCGGGATGCGAGCACCGGATGAACACGGGCCCGGCCTCGGTGTTGATGATGTCCTTGCGGAATACACCCGCGAACTCGCCGACCGACTGGCGCGACACATCGACCGCCGCCGGCGCGTGCGCGAGCAGGAAATCCAGGGACTTATCCTGCAACTCACTGAAGTCGTCAAAAATCTCCCGGGTCACGCAGTCGGGAAAACCATCGAGGCGTTCCGGATGGGATGCCAGCGGATCGGGCCGGATATTGATCAGGTAGACCGGCACGCTCACGTCGGCCATGCGCGCACGCGACGGGTAGCTGAACGCCGCCCGGTAACCAGGCCGCCCGCCCTGCTTCGCGCGCAGGAAATCGACGAGGTAGGGGTGCAGCGGTTCGCCGGCGTGCAGATCCAGCGTCAGGCGCGCATCCCGCGTCTTGCGGTACCACGGGAAAAACAGCGTCTGATCGCGCAACCGCGCCCACAGCCACGGCAGGTGCGAACCCTCGGGCGTGACCTCGGGCAATTCATTGTAATGGGCCAGCAGGTCGGCGAGCTCATCGCCCTCGATGCAGGTGAGCCCGTTGACGACGACCGCCGCGCAACGTTCGGGATAGCGCCGCGCGAACTCGAAACCGATGATCGCACCGGTGTGAAACCCGTAGATCAGCACCCGGTCGAGACCAAGCGCCGTGATCAGCGCCTCGAGTTCGTCGGCAAACCGCCCGATATCCGGAGCCTCTTCCGGCAGCGGATCCGACAGTCCGTAGCCGGGATGGTCGACGCCGATCACCGTGCAGTGTCTTGCGCAATATTCGATGTCCGTCGCCATCTCGGCCGACGACGTCGGACTCTGGTGCAGCAGCAACAACGGCGGGCCGGACCCGGCCAGCCGGTAATGGATCTGCCGGTCGCCGAGATTTACGAAATGGCGTGTGACCGCCGGGTTTTCTGTCTGCTGGTACACATCAGGCGCGGGTCGCGCACCTCCTGCTAACCGATGATCTGCTTGGCGCCGGGGATCGGCCAGTCCTTCCAGACCTTGATGACGCCGTCCTCGAGGAGAAAATCACCGACGATGTGGAACCGCATGCTCGGCATCTTGGCGCCCTCGGGCGCGTTGAAGTGATCGATGCGCTCGTTGATGACGACCTGGCCGATGACGTGGGACCGCAGAATCTCCCAACGCACGGACTCGAGGTTTTTCAGCCAGGCGCCCATCTGCTTCTCGAACTGGTCACGCGACTCGATAATCGGTCGCCCGGGAGCGATCTGATAATAGAGGTCTTCGGCGAGGTACGGACGCAACGCCTCGATGTCGCGCAGGGACCAGTCGCGGCAGAAATTATTCACCACGGCCTCGTTCGCGATCTCCAGCTCGTTCTTCACTGGCTCTTTGGCTTCCGTCATTGTATCTCCTCCGCATGCCGTTAGACCCACGGCCGCCGCCCCGGTCAGAATGTTTCGCCGACTGCTGCTGAACCCTGAATTATCAGGCGCCTGATCCGTGTCCTTCATGGTGGTGTCCTCTGCCAGTCTGGCGCAGTCCGAGACTCCCGGACCACTTGAATTACCGACTGTTTGGCGTTGTTTTTACTGCTTGTTAAGGGCGAAGGATAGGCGAAGCGCACGCCCGACCGGGCCGATGGCTCATGCGCCGTCCATTCGGTGGCTGCACCCGCACCCGCTAGCTCAGACGGCGCGAGCCCGGCAGGTAGACGATCTGCGGATCGTTGCGAATCAGCAGGGTGCGTGCCACCCACTCAGCCGCGGCATCGCCCTCACCGTCACCGAGCCACTCGAACTCGCCGCCGACAAAGACGGCGACCGGCAGGCCGTTCCGGTACAACAGGCGATTCGTCGCAATTGCCGGCACGCGGGTGCCCGGCGTGATGATGCCGGCCAGGTTCAGCGGGTCGGCGGCCGAGATCACAACGTTGCGGCCGTCGTCGCGAGCGCCCGCGCGCTGCACCCGGCGCAGCTGATCCACGGCATCCGGCCACGCGAACTGTTCGCCTGCAAAGCCTGAGATGAACCGCCCGCCGCGCACCTCGCCGCGCGCCTCGAGCCGACGGAACACCCGCCAGAGCTGCCGCCATGTCGGCAGGCGCCGGGATTCGCGCTGCATGACGCCGCGGAAAACGACCCCGTAACAATCGAGTAACGTCCGCACGACCTGTTCGATGCCCTCGTCGGTCCATACCGCCGGGTTGTCTGCGTCACCATAGTCGCCGCGGGCTGCGGCATTCG
>SMWD01000164.1 GCA_004357495.1 Gammaproteobacteria bacterium | reverse complement strand
GTCGGTCCTCATCGCCGCTCCGGCGGTTGCGGTATTCCACGATTCCTTCATCGAGGCCGCGTGTGCCGATCACGAGACGATGCGGGATGCCGATCAGGTCTGCATCGGCGAATTTGAAACCGGGTCGGGCATTGCGGTCATCGATCAGCACATCCAGACCGCACGCAGTCAGCGCGTCGAATACCTGCGTGGCTGCCGCGTCGACCGCGCTCGACTGCTTCGGGTTGAGGACCAGCAGCGTGGCGTCGAACGGGCTCATCGGCTCGGGCCAGATGATGCCGTTTGCGTCGTGATTCTGTTCGATCGCAGCAGCGACGATGCGGGTGATGCCGATACCGTAACAGCCCATCAGCATCGTGCTCTCACGGCCGTTTCGATCGAGTACGGTGGCATTCAGCGCGCGACTGTATTTGTCGCCGAGCTGAAAGATGTGTCCGACCTCGATACCGCGTACGATCTTGAGCGGGCCGCCGCCGTCGGGGCTCGGGTCGCCGTCGATGACGGTACGCAGGTCGACGACCACCGGCGTTGCCGTGTCGCGTTCCCAGTTCACCCCCGTCAGGTGCAGGTCGATCTGATTGGCGCCACAGGTGAAATCACTCATGGCCGCCGCGCTGTGATCGATATAAAGCGGGAGTTTCAGGCCCACCGGGCCGACAAACCCGGTCGCGCAACCGATCGCTTCAGCCACGCGTGCAGGTTCCGCGAGCGTCAGCGGCGATGCGACGCCGGCGAGTCGTGCGGCCTTGATCGGGTTCAGTGCGTGATCGCCGCGCAACGCGAGTGCGACGAGGCTACCGTCCTCGCCCTCGACGATCAGCGTTTTCAGGCACTGTCGCGCGTCGATCGACAGGCACGTGCAGACTTCTTCGATGGACTTTTTGCCCGGCGTCGCGACGCGCTCCATCTTCCGCGTCGCTGCCGCACGCGGCTCGGTTGGCGGCAGGGCGGGGGTCATCTCGACATTGGATGCATAACCGTCGGCCTCGCACCAGGCGATGGAATCTTCTCCGGAATCGGCGAGGACGTGGTACTCCTGTGATTTCGAGCCGCCGATCTCACCACTGTCCGCCGCGACCGGCCGATAGTGCAGGCCGAGGCGGGTGAAGATACGTGCGTAGGCGTCGGCCATGCGCTGGTAACCTTCGTCGAGTGATGCCTGGTCGATATGAAATGAGTAGGCGTCTTTCATGAGGAACTCGCGCGCGCGCATGACGCCAAAGCGCGGTCGGATCTCGTCGCGGAACTTTGTCTGTATCTGGTAGTAGTTGACCGGCAATTGCTTGTAGCTTCTCAGCTCGCGTCGGGCGACGTCGGTGATGACTTCCTCGTGCGTCGGGCCGAAGCAGAATTCCCGATCGTGCCGATCGCGCATGCGCAGTAGCAGGTCGCCATAGCGGTCCCAGCGCCCTGATTCGCGCCAGAGCTCGGCGGGCTGCACGGCCGGCATCAGAAGCTCGAATGCGCCGGCGCGATTCATTTCCTCGCGTACGACGTTTTCGACTTTGCGCATGACGCGCAGGCCGAGTGGCATCCAGGTGAACAGTCCCGAGGCCAGTCGGCGAATCAGGCTGGCACGGAGCATGAGCTGATGGCTGACGATCTCGGCTTCGGCCGGGGTCTCTTTGAACGTGGTCAGTGGCAGTTGACTGAGTCGCATTGGTGGTGAGCCTTGACGGGTTTCCCAGGGTCGTTCGCGGGCCGCGAAGTGGGCGCCATTCTATCCAGTTTGGGTCATCAGGTCAGGTTGACGGGCCAGGCTGGTAACGGATCAGGTGTATTCCGGGTGGTGCCGTGGCAGTATGTGAGCTGCGCAAGCCCGACATCAAGCCATGCAGGATTCCACTCGAAAACCACGCCCGGTACGCCGCAAAGGGATTTACCTGGTCCCGAACCTGGTGACGACCGGGGTCCTGTTTGCGGGTTTCTACGGCATCGTCGCGGCGATCGACGGCAACTATGCCCGCAGCGCATTCGCCCTGTTCATTGCAATGGTACTGGACGGGCTCGACGGACGACTCGCTCGCCTGACCGGGACTGAGTCCGAATTCGGCAAGGAATACGACAGTCTTTCCGACCTTGTCGCATTCGGCGTTGCGCCGGCGATCATCGTCTACCAGTGGGGGCTGGTTCGACTCGGCGAGTATGGCTGGATCTGGGGCAAGCTCGGCTGGCTCGCCGCATTCCTCTATACCGTCGCGGCGGCACTCCGGCTGGCGCGCTTCAACATCATGCCGGAATCGAGTGATCGCCGGTTCTTCGAGGGCCTGCCGAGTCCGTCCGCGGCCGCGCTGGTGACATTCATGGTCTGGCTCGGCACGGATCAGGACTGGTCCGGCGCGTTTGCGCTTGCGTTTGCCTGCATCGTGACGGTGGTTGCCGGTGCGTTGATGGTGTCGCACTTCAGGTTTTATTCATTCAAGGAGGTGAGTCCGGATACGCGGATTTCCTTTACGTTCGCGCTGGCGATTCCGTTGACGCTCGTATTGGTCATGCTCGACCCGCCGAAGGTTCTGTTTGCAATGGCGGCCGGCTACGCGATCTCCGGCCCGGTGCTGACCTGGCGTCTGCGTAAGAAAGTGCTCGCACGGTCTCAGAGCGGGTCCGATACGCGCGAGCAGGAAAACACGAAGTCGTGACGGACGCGCCGATGCGTGAATTCCTGAGTCCGGAGCAGCTCGGCATGCTGCGTGCCATGGATATCCAGGTCTGGCGCAGCCGCACACCGCTCGCCGCATCGCTGCCGGATGCCGAGGCACGCGTGCCGGGCGGCCCGGTCGAGCAGACAGACTGGCAGACCCTGGAGGCCGCCGTATCAGGTTGCGAACGGTGCGTATTGCACACATCGCGCACCCAAACGGTGTTCGGTGTGGGCAACCGGTCGGCCGACTGGATGATCATCGGTGAGGCGCCGGGCGCGGATGAGGATCGGCGCGGAGAACCCTTTGTCGGCAAGGCCGGTCAGTTGCTGACGGAAATGCTGCGCGCCGTCGGCCTCGCGCGCGAGGACGTTTACATCGCCAACATTTTGAAGTGCCGGCCCCCGGGCAATCGCGATCCCCAGACGGAAGAGGTGGCGGCGTGTGCCGGCTATCTGCAGCGTCAGGTCGAGATGATCGCGCCGAAACTGATCCTCGCGGTCGGGCGTATTGCCGCGCAGAATCTGTTGCAGCAGAATCAGCCGGTTGGAAAATTGCGTGGCACGATACACGCATACGGTGCATCGGGTATTCCGGTCGTCGTGACTTATCACCCGGCGTACCTGCTTCGCAGCCCGGGACAGAAGCGCAAGGCCTGGGCTGATCTGTGTCTGGCAAGGAGCGTGGCTGGCCCCTCATAACACATGATTGCCGTCATCAAGGAATTTCCGCCCGCGATCCGGGTTATGCGTCAGTCCGATGTTGCTGCCGTGACGGCGATCGAATCCGCCACTTATGAGTTTCCGTGGAGTACGGGCATATTCCGGGATTGTCTGTTGGCAGATTATACGAATGTCGTGCTGGACCGGGATGGTGAGGTGGTCGGTTATGGCGTCATGTCGGTTGCGGCGGGTGAGGCGCACCTGCTGAATATTTGTGTCGCCGAAGAACTCCGGCGCCAGGGTATGGGCCGGCAACTGCTCGATTATCTGCTGATGCGCGCGCGCGCGTTCCGTGCCGAACGTGTGTTTCTTGAAGTTCGCCCGTCGAACGACAGTGCGTTGAATCTTTACCATGCGATGGGCTTCGATGTGCTCGGCGTGCGCCAGGGTTACTACAAGGCGCACAGTGGCAAAGAGGATGCGGTCGTGCTGGTTCGGCATTTCAAAGACGACGCCGGCGGTTAAGCGCGTGGGGTATGCCCACAGCCGTTTCTCTGACGCCCGCAAGGTCAAGAACGGCGGGTCGGAGCATTGTTGCGGCCGGTGCGGCTGGTGCGGGAGCGGCTTTAGCCGCGATTCCGGCCGGCGTCAGCCGCTGATGCGGGCGGCATGCGAGCGGATGGCTTGAAGGCTTTCTGGCGGCAGCGGCCGGTGCTCGGGTGGGCGCTGTATGACTGGGCTAATTCGGCCTTTTCCCTGACCGTCGTTACCGCGTTTGTGCCGGTGTTGCTGGCCGGGTACTGGAATGACGGCGTCGACTCGAGTGTCACGACTTTCCGGCTCGGTTTGGCGAACGGGGCGGCCAGCCTGATCGTTGCCGTATTGTCGCCATTGATCGGTGCCGTGGCGGACCGACTCGGGCAGCGCAAGGGTATGTTGCTGATGCTGGCCGGGCTCGGCGTCGTCATGACCGGTAGCTTGGCATTCGTGGCGGCGGGTCAGTGGCCGGTTGCCGTCGCGTGTTTCGTGCTTGCGTCGATCGGTTTTGCCGGCAGTAATTCGCTATACGATTCCCTGCTCGTCGATGTGGCGTCGCCTGATCACTACGATGAGGTATCCGCTTTCGGCTATGCGCTGGGTTATCTTGGTGGCGCAGCGTTGTTTGCACTGAATGTGGCGATGGTGGGCGACCCGGCGCGATTTGGCCTGGCGTCGCCGGTCGCAGCGATCCGGGTTGCATTCGTTCTGGTGGCGTTGTGGTGGGCGATTTTTTCCGTGCCGCTCATGGGGTGGGTTCGAGAGTGCCCGCACGCTGCGGACGGACGACCGGTGGCCGGTACGCTGACCAGGCTGCGCGATACCGTTCGTCAGATTCGTGCCGACCGGAATCTTCTGTTGTTCCTGATCGCTTACTGGCTCTACATCGATGGTGTTTACACGATCATCAAGATGGCGGTCGACTACGGCCTGTCGCTGGGCCTGTCGATGCAGGACCTCGTGCAAGCCATCTTGTTGACCAACATCGTCGGGTTTCCGGCCGCCTTGCTGTTTGGCTGGCTCGGGCGGCGCATCGGCGCACAGCGAGGCCTGTACATTGCCATCACCGTTTATGTTGGCGTGACCTGCGCCGCTGTGTTTCTGTCGTCCGCGCCGGAGTTTTACCTGCTGGCCGTGGCCATCGGGCTGGTGCAGGGCGGCGTGCAGAGCCTCAGTCGTTCGCTGTATGCGAAGCTGATTCCGGCGGGCGGTCGGGCTGCATTTTTTGGCATTTACAACATGCTGGGGAAGTTTTCGGCGATTCTCGGCCCGGTCATGGCCGGTGTCGTGGCGCTGCTGACCGGCAGCCAGCGCCTCGCAATGCTGTCGATCGTCGTGCTGTTCGTGGCCGGCCTGGCCTGTCTGACGCGCGTCAGGTCGGCGCCGAGCGCGGCCGGAAGCGCCTGACCGCTCTGCCGAATTCCCGCGTCCGATGGGTATCGACCGGCCCGTCGTATCGCAGCCGGACATAGGATTCGAATAAGCGGCGAATGTCCGTGGCCAGATCGGGGCGCAGTATGCACAGCGCCGCGCAATATTCTTCAGGCGCCTCGTTCGGGCGGCGGGCGCGGCCCGCCCGCGCGGCCCGCGCGCATAGTTTTTGATAGCCGATTTGTAACGCGTCTTGCCGCGGGTGTCCGAAATAGCGCTGCAGCAGGCCGATTATCACCAGCAGGATCGTGATGGATATCGCCATCGCCACGACGAGGTACCGGGACGACGGGTTCCGAATGCCGACAAAGCTCATCATTGTCGCTTGCGCGTCGGGACCGAAGCTCAATACCCAGCGGTTCCAGCCGGCGTTGACTGCGTCCCAGCTCAGGGCGAGGCGATTCAGAATCGAGTGGCGGCCCAACAGTCCGCTGCCGGACAGCGCGCGCGGGTCCATCGCTGCATCGAACCCGAACTCGATGCGCTCGGGTGCGACGGCGGCGGTCGGGTCGTAACGTACCCATTGGTCGTCAAGCAAGACTTCGACCCACGCATGGGCATCGGACTGGCGCACGATCCAGTAGTTGCCGAGCGGATTCTTTTCGCCGCCCTGATATCCCGTCACGATGCGTGCCGGGATGCCAGCCGCGCGGGCCAGCAGCGCGAATGCCGACGCAAAATGTCCGCAGAATCCACGCCGGGTATCGAACAGGAACTCGTCGACGCTATGCGTACCGAGCAACGGCGGCGTCAGCGTGTAGTAAAACGCCTGCTGGCGAAAGTGCATCCAGATGCGGTTCAGATACGCGCGATCGTCGGTGCTGCGAGCGCGCAGGTCGCGGGCAAATGCTGCGGATCTCGGGTTTGTGCCGGCCGGAATGATCCGCATGCGGGCCCGCTGGTATCCGTTCGAGGGTGCCGGCAGCGACTGGCCGAGGTAGGAGCGTCCGCGGTAGGACATGCGCCGGTCGACCGGCGTCGTGTTGACCAGTTGGTAGGCTGAACTGAGCGTGGCAAAGCGGGCCGTCCACGTGGCCGGAGTTTCCAGCGCCAGCAGCCAGCGTCGCCGGTGTGGTTCGAGCGTCAATTCGTAGTCGTAGGCCGCCCCGGCAGCGGGTGCGCGCTCGAGCAGCTCCGAGCGGGCCTCGACGGCCTGCATGGTCCATGTACGGCCATTGAAATTCGTCAGCACCGGTCCGCGCCAGTAGAGTTCGGCCGGCGCCGGTGCGGCGTCGTCGAAGCGTACGCGGAAGGCGACCTGATTCGATCGCGCGAGTTCGGTAATGTCGCCGGGCGTCATCTCGTTTGTGAGGCCGGCTGTGGCCCGACCGCTGGCCGTTGGCAACGACCAGAACGGGCCCGGCACGCGCGGAAACAGGAAGAACAGCAGCAACATCAACGGCAGGGCCTGCAGGACCAGGCGAAACGCCATTTGCATCGCGCGCGGCGCCGGCACGACCGTGCCGACGCGCGCCGTCTGGTACAACGCGGCGGTCGTGATGAGTACGCCGGCCATCAGGTAACCGGCCGACCAGATCGCCTGCTCGCGCAGGAATGCCGCGAACAGCAGGAAGTAGCAAATAAACACGACCACTGCCCGGTCGCGATGGCCGCGTGTTTCCAGCAGTTTCATCGACACCATGATGAGCAGCAGCGCAGAGCCGGCGCCGAGCCCCGATATCTGGCGGTAACTGAACAATACGCCGAGGAAGCCGAGCAGTGTCAGCGGCGCACGGATCCAGATGCTCGGCAGCCGCCAACGCTTCAGCGCGGCGATGATGCGCCAGCCGGTGATCGCCAGCACCGTGACCGGCACCCAGGGATGCAGGTCCAGCAGGTGCGGCGAGCCGGCCACGAGTACGGCAAACACCAGCCACAACAGCTGGCCGGTTGATTCGTCCGGTGTCTCGGTGCGTCGGTCCGCCGCCGTGTGTTGCGTGGTCACCGTGACCTCTGCATCAGGCGTCTGCCCGGATATCGAACAGGGCCATTGCCTTCAGGCACGCGTACCGGTGATCGGGGTTTGCTGCCGGTGCGATCTCGATGCCCGGCATGCGCAGGCCGTAATGCTCGCCGTCGTGCTCCGTGTCGAGCAGCAGGCGCGTCATCTTCGCCAGCCGCCCCTCGGTATCCGCGCCCGGGAAGTCGTCCCAGTCGATCCACACGAGGTCGGTCGAGCCGCTGCGGTATTCGGTGACGAGGGTCTCGCCGGTTCGCGCCAGGGCCTTCCAGGCGATATGTTTCGGCGCGTCACCGAACCGGTAGTCACGCAGACCGAAGAAGTCGTCTTCGCCCTTGCGATCGAAGCCCGAGGTCATCTGTGCCGAGCGGCCCGTGCCGGCGTCGGATTTCTGGTCTGCCGGTCGCGGGTAAACGAGTTCCGTGCAATCCATGTGCACCCATGCCCACGCGCGCAGCAGGCCGAGCGGGAAGCGGGTGCTGAGCTGGATGCGCGGGAGTCGGGCATGGCCGCGCGCCGTCGTGCCGACGGCGAGGGTCAGAGTGTGGCGCTCGGCCGGCTGGAGTTCATTGCAGATGCGGGTGCCGTCCGGCCAATCGAGTCTGATCTGCCAGCGCGAGTACGTACTGCGGTTCTCGATGACGAAACGGAACTGGAGATTCTCGCCGGCGAAGACCGGGTGTCCACCGAGGTAGTGCAGGTAGATGTCGGCGATATTCCGGTGACAGTGATGAATGCTGATGACCCCGATACCGGCCAGCAGGAAAGTCAGCGCGAAACCCATATTGTTGTTGTAATTCATTGCGCCGAGCAGCATCGTAAATACGATGAGCCCGAATATCAGGCCTGCGCGCGTCGGCAGGATATAGATGCGGTTTCCGGTCAGGTGGGCCGATGCCGGATCGATGCCCTGACGCTTGCGGGCCCAGTCACGGGCACGCGATCCGATTGCGGAGTACAGCGATTGTGCGATTGCACTCACGGCACCGGCACGGCATCGAGCACGAATGCAGCGATGTTCGGGGCCGTGTGATGTGCATCGTGGCGGGTCTGCAGCCGGTGTCCCGCGACCGGGCCGAAGACGACCTTGATGTCTTCCGGATGAACCCCGGCATGGCCGTTGATCATCGCCCAGCAGCGCGCTGCGGCGATCAGGTCGACGGCGCCGCGCGGCGACAGCCCCACTTCGAGTTCGGGGGATTCGCGCGTGAAGCGGATCAGTGCCTGGGTGTAATCGAGTATCGCTGCGGAGATATGCACGTGCTTCGCGGCGGCCTGTAATTCGAGCAGGTCACGGCTTGCAAGCACGGGTGTCAGGTCATCGAGCATGTCGCGTCGATCGTCACCACTGAGCAGGATGCGTTCGAGTGCCTCCGGTGGGTAACCGAGGCGGATGCGCATCAAGAAGCGGTCCAGCTGTGATTCCGGCAACGGAAACGTGCCGATCTGGTGCGTCGGGTTTTGCGTTGCGATGACGAAGAAAGGATTGGGCAGCGCGTAGGTCTGGCCATCCACCGTGACCTGTTGTTCGCCCATGGCTTCGAGCAGCGCGCTCTGCGCTTTCGGTGTCGCCCGGTTGATCTCGTCGGCCAGCACCAGTTCGGTAAACAAGGGGCCTTTGTGAAAACGAAATTGCGCGGTGTTCTGCTCGAACACCGAGACGCCGATGATGTCGGCCGGCAACATGTCACTCGTGAACTGGATACGGCGATAGTCGAGGCCCAGCGCGATCGCCAGCGAGCGAGCGAGCAGTGTTTTGCCGACACCGGGCACGTCTTCGATCAGCAGGTGTCCGCGGGCGAGCAGGCATGCAAATGCCAGCTTGATCTCCGTCACCTTGCCGAGAATGATCTGTCCGACCTGATCGGTGACCTGGTCTGCCAGACCCTTGGCCTGTCCGCGGCGGTCACCGTTTGCAATTTGTGCCAAACCGTCAGTCATGTTGCTTCCGTATTCCGTCTACGTGATGCCCGGGCTCGTGCGAACGTCGGGCACCCTGCCAGCATCTTGCCGCAATAACCGGCAAATAGTGCGAATCAATGCCCGTTTTTACCGGTTCGGTTCACGCGTAGCGGTTCATCTGCGGGCTATGAGAGCTGATCGAGGCGCGCCAGTTGCTCATCAAATTGGGTGATTTCCTGCTGCAGCGCTGCGTATTTGGCCTGTTCTTTTTCGAACACGGTCGTTGGTGCGTTGGCGCGAAATTGCGGGTTGGCCAGCGTGCCCTTGACCTTGCCGAGCCCGGCGACGGCGCGGGCGCGGTGCTTGTCGAGGCGGGCGCGCTCTGCTTCGACGTCGATCAAACCGGCCATCGGCACGAGGATCTTCATGCCGCCGAGCAATGCGGTCGCCGCGGGCGGGGCTTCGGCGCCGTCGTCCAGAATCTCGATGCCCGAAAGGCGCGCGAGATCGGTCAGGTAGCGGCGCTGCGTGTCGAGCAGCTGCCGGTCGTCCTTGCCGACATTTTGCAGCAGCACGTCGAGCAGTTTGCCCGGTGCGATATTCATTTCGCCGCGGATCTGGCGAACGCCGAGCACGAAGCACTGGATCCAGTCGAGTTGCCGTTCAGCCTCGGTGTCGCTTGGGAAGTCAGCAGCGGCGGGGTAGGGCTGTAACATGATCGACGCGTCGGCGGTCGATTGGCCCGCCAGCGGCGCAACGCGCTGCCAGATTTCTTCGGTGATGAACGGAATCAGCGGGTGCAGGGCGCGCAGCAGGGCTTCGAGCACGTCGGTCAGCGTGGCGCGGGTACCTGACTGCTCCGCCGCGCTGCCGGTTTGCAGGATGGGCTTCGATAATTCGAGATACCAGTCGCAGTACTCGTTCCAGGTGAACTCGTACAGCGCCTTGGCGGCGAGATCCAGGCGGTAGTCGGCGAAGTTGCGCTCGACCTGCTTCAGCATGCGTCCGAAGCGGGACCGGATCCAGCGGTCCGGCAGGCTCAGCGCGCCGGTGTCGGCTTGTTCGGGACCGTGCTCCTCGACGTTCATCAGTACGTAGCGCGCGGCATTCCATATCTTGTTGCAGAAATTCCGGTAGCCCTCGATGCGATTCAGGTCAAAGCGAATATCGCGGCCCGTGCTCGCGAGCGCGGCGAACGTGAAGCGCAGCGCGTCGGTGCCGAATTCCGGGATACCGTCGGGAAAGTGTTTGCGCGTCGCAGCCTCGATTACCGGTTTCAGGTGCGGTTGCATCAGACCGGAGGTGCGTTTTTGGACCAGCGATTCCAGGTCCGTGCCGTCGATCAGGTCGAGCGGGTCGAGTACGTTGCCCTTGGATTTTGACATCTTCTGGCCATCCTGATCGCGGATCAGGCCGTGGATGTAGACGTCGCGGAACGGTACGTCACCGACGAATTTCAAGCCCATCATGATCATCCGGGCAACCCAGAAAAAGATGATGTCAAAACCTGTGACCAGTACGCTGGTCGGGTAGAACGTCTTGAGCTCCGGTGTCTGGTCGGGCCACCCGATGGTAGAGAACGGCCACAGCGCCGACGAGAACCACGTGTCGAGAACATCCGGGTCCTGCGACAAGGGCAGGTTGGCCGACAGTTTGTATTTCGTGCGCGCCTCAGCTTCGCTGCGCGCGACGTATATGCTGCCATCCGCGTCGTACCACGCGGGTATCCGGTGACCCCACCACAACTGGCGGCTGATGCACCAGTCCTGGATATTGTTCATCCACTCGTAGTACGTTTTATCCCAGTTTTCCGGGACAAAGCGGACCCGCCCGGTCCGGACCGCTTCGATCGCGGGTTCCGCGAGGGGTTTGGTCTTGACGAACCACTGGTCCGTCAGGAACGGTTCGACGACGGCGCCGCTGCGGTCGCCCCGCGGTACGGTGAGCTTGTGGTCGTCGATTCGCTCGAGCAGGCCGGCGGCATCGAGATCTGCTACGACCTGTTTACGCGCGGCGTATCGGTCCATGCCGCGATAGGCTTGCGGCGCGTTGTCGTTGATCGCGGCATCGATCGTGAAGATGTTGATCAGCGGCAGCGTATGTCGAGCGCCGACCTCGTAATCATTGAAGTCATGTGCGGGTGTGATTTTGACGCAGCCCGTGCCGAATTCCGGATCCACGTAATCGTCTGCGATGATGGGAATGTCGCGTTCGCACAGCGGCAGCCGGACGGTCTTGCCGATCATCGCTGCATACCGTTCGTCATCCGGATGTACGGCGACGGCGGTGTCACCGAACATGGTTTCAGGTCGCGTTGTGGCAACCACGAGCTGACCACTGCCGTCACTGAGCGGATAGCGGAAATGCCACAGGTGGCCGTCCTCTTCCCTGGACAGTACCTCGAGGTCGGACAGCGCCGTGTGCAGCACCGGGTCCCAGTTGACGAGCCGGTTGCCCCGATAAATCAGCCCCTCGTCATACAGCCGGACAAATGCTTCGATGACCGCGCGCGACAGGTCCTCGTCCATCGTGAACCGTTCGCGGTTCCAGTCGACCGAACTGCCCATGCGGCGCATCTGTTGCTGAATGGTGTTGCCGGACTCGTTTTTCCACTCCCATACCCGCTCAAGGAACGCCTTGCGACCCAGTCCCAGGCGCGTCTCGCCGGCGGCGCCAAGCTGGCGTTCGACGACCATCTGGGTTGCGATGCCGGCATGATCGGTGCCCGGTTGCCACAGGGTGCGCGCGCCATGCATGCGGTGATAGCGGGTCAGCGCATCCATGATGGTGTGCTGGAACGCATGGCCCATGTGCAGCGTACCGGTCACGTTGGGCGGCGGGATCATGATGCAATAGGGATCGCCGTCGCCGCTTGGCGCGAAGTATCCGGCTGACTCCCATTGTGCGTACCAGCGATTTTCAATCGCGGCGGGCTGATAAGTCTTGTCCATGTATAACTTTATGAAAGCGCGGTACGGCTTTTCGTGTGGCAATTCGTCAGGCTATTTTATGGGTATTCGGCGTGTAACCGTTATCCCGGTAGAAGGCGAAGCGTTCCCGGCCGTGCCGTCGGCCCGCCTCGCTGGCGTCGACGATTTCGGCCACGCGCACAAAGCGATCGAAGAAGGTCGGAATCGTATCGGCGAGGTTGATCAGCAGTTCACCGTCGGGCTCACAATTGTCCGCATGACCGATGCGGACGGGCGCCTGCGCCGCGGTGCTGCTTGCGGCAAGCTCGTGGGGGACGAAGCTGCCGGCCCTGAAGGTCCATAGCATCTCATCGAACTGTCGGGCCTGTGCCGCAGTCGGGACGTGGGCGTAGGTTCGGGTCTTCAGCGCGTAGGCCTTCTCGGTCAGCCGGCAGGCAAAACGCAGACGCGCTTCGGAGTCGGCGGCGGCAAGGACATAGAAGTCGACGCGAATCTCGGCGCTACTGTTCAAGGATGACTCGATCGTTACACACGCGTTGCGACACCGGACGGAGCGTTCAGGCGGAACCGGTCAGCAGGTATTCCATCAGCAACGGGATCGGGCGGCCGGTGCTGCCCTTGCGGCTGCCGCTCCACCAGGCCGTGCCCGCAATGTCGAGGTGTGCCCAGTCGCAGTCGCCGACGAATTCCGACAGGAAGCATGCGGCCGTGATCGTGCCGGCTTCGCGTCCGCCGATGTTGGCCAGATCGGCAAAATTGCTCTTCAGCAGTTCCCGATACTCGGCATCGAGTGGCAGGCGCCACGCCGGATCGTCGGCATGGTCGCCGGCCTTCAGGAGCGCGTTCGCGAGTTTGTCGGAATTCGACAGCAGGCCGCTGCGGTGCTTGCCGAGCGCGACGATACAGGCGCCCGTCAGGGTTGCCATGTCGATGATCACGCGTGGCTTGAATTTCTGCACGTAGGTCAGCGCATCCGACAGGATCAGCCGGCCTTCCGCATCGGTGTTCAGGACCTCGATGGTCTTGCCGGACATCGAGGTGACCACGTCGCCGGGCTTGGTGGCGTTGCTGCTCGGCAGATTCTCGCAGGCGGGTATGACACCGACGACATTTATCTTCAGGCCAAGGCTTGCGATCGCGTGCATGCAACCGAGTACGGTCGCGGCACCGCACATGTCGAATTTCATCTCGTCCATTGCCGCGCCCGGCTTCAGCGAGATGCCGCCGGAATCGAACGTGACGCCCTTGCCGACCAGCGCGACCGGCGCCTTGCTTTTCGCGGCCCCGCTGTACTGCATGACGATGAGCTTGGCAGGTTCCTGCGTGCCGGCCGTGACGGACAGCAGAGCGCCCATGCCGAGTTTTTCCATGTTCGCTTCGCTGAGTATCTCGACGCGAAGATCCGGGCTGCTTTTCGCGATGCCCCGGGCTGCCGATACGAGGTGCGACGGGGTGCAAATATTGGCGGGCAAATTACCCAACTCGCGCGAGACATTCATGCCCGCACCGATCGCCCGGCCCTGTTTGAGGCCCTTGCGAACGTCCGCGGCCTTGCCCGCAGTCGCCGCAAGGCCCAGCGACTTGATCTTCGGCGCCGTTTCAGCGGCGCTGGCTTTGGTGGTCGTGTAGCGATAGGTCGCGTGTTGCCAGACCTCAGCTGCGATCCGCGCGCGTCGGCTGACGTCGGCGCCTTTGACCGCCTCGAGGTGGATGCAGGAAATTGCGCTCTTATGCTTGGTCTTGCTCAGCGCCGTGAATGCCGCCCGCATGACTTTACGGTATTGCTTGCGATCGAAGCCGGCTTTTTCCCCGCAGCCGACCAGCAAAATACGCTCACTGGCGACACTCTTGCCCGGCCTGACGAGCAGGGTGCTGCCGACTTTGCCGCTGATATCGCCGCAATCGATCAGGTCGGTCACCAGACCCCCGGTGGCGGCATCTACCGCGCGGGTCGCGGCGGGCAATGGCCCGGATGAATAGATCGGCAGGATCAGACACACGGTTTTTAATTTCGTCGCCGCGCCGGTCTTGACGTCAAACCGCATTGATTCTCTCCCCTCGTTTGGCCGGTCAGTTGCCCGGCCGTTCGGATTGCAGATACCCTGAATGTCCGGTGCTGCCCACTTGACTCGCGAGTTTGCCTGGCCCGATCATAGTCGGAAGGCGTATGGTCCGCCCGGGTGGGAATGTCGCGTAGTTTACTTGATTATTCCGGATCTGTGGGCAGCGGTGTCCCGACGAGTCCGGAGGGGAACGGCGACTGGCGTTCGATTTTTGGCCTGGCAGGATGCAATTTGAATAATCCCAGATATCCACTTCAACCCGTCGCTGGATTCCGGTCGTCGCAGGGCAGTCAGATGTCAAGCATTCTGAGTCGCTATATCCTGCGTGAAACCGCGCAGACGTGGGTCGTGGTGACGTTCGTTCTGCTGCTGATTCTGCTGACCAATCAGTTCGCTCAGGTCCTCGGCGATGCCGCCGCCGACAAGTTGCCCAAGGAAGCGGTGTTCCTCGTCATGGGACTCACATCGCTGCAATACCTGACGATCCTGATCCCTATCGGCCTGTTTTTGTCCA
Source organism: Gammaproteobacteria bacterium (assembly GCA_004357495.1). GTDB lineage: Bacteria > Pseudomonadota > Gammaproteobacteria > Steroidobacterales > SMWD01. Next base: position 4,761 of record SMWD01000164.1, on the reverse strand, counting down.
TCATGCTGGCACTCGGCCGCCTCTATCGTGACAGTGAAATGGCGGCATTGATGGCGTGCGGGATCGGGCCGGCCCAGCTTTACCGGCCGCTCGCGATCCTTGCCGTGATACTCGCCGTCGTGGTCGGCTGGTTAGCGCTGGTCGTGGCGCCGGGCGCGATTCGAGAAGTCCAGGTGATCGTCGAGGAGGCCAAGCAACGCATCGATCTGCGCGTGCTGGAAGCGGGTCGCTTTATCAGTTTCGGCGAGGCTGATGCGGTTATGTATGCCGAGTCGATCACCGAGGATGGTGTGCTCGGAAATGTTTTCGTCCAGCGGCGTGATGGCCTGGAGGTCGAGGTCATCATTGCCCGGCGAGCCTGGCAGAGTGAATCGAGTGCAGACAACGTCAAGATTCTGCGGTTTGCCGACGGTCGGCGCTACAAGGGAGTACCCGGCCAGCCGCGCTTCGAGATCGTGTCATTCTCCGAACACGGCATCCCGTTCTCGTTGCCGGAAGCCGGCCCGATCGAGGTCAAGCCCGAGTCCGCACCGCTGGCCGACCTGATCGGCGGAGCGGACCCCTATGCTACGGCGGAACTGCAGTGGCGGATTTCGGTGCCGCTGTCGGTATTCGTGCTGACGTTCATGGCCGTGCCGCTGAGTCGCAGTAACCCGCGCCAGGGGCGCTATGGCGGGCTCGCGGCGGGCGTGCTGATTTACATCATTTACGTCGATCTGCTGGCTGCGGCCAAGGTCTGGGTCGAGCTTGAACAGGTCCCGGCCGTGATCGGGCTGTGGTGGGTCCACGCGCTGTTCCTGCTGGCCGGCGGTATTTTGCTGGCCAGGCAGTTCGGTTACCGCAATTGGTTGGGCCTGGGCCAGCGGGTAAAGGCGACGTCATGAGAGTTATCCGTCGCTATCTGTTTCGTACCATCATGGCGGCGATTGGCCTGGTCATGGCCGTATTGCTCGGGCTTGCAGGCTTCATTGAGTTTGTCACGCAACTCAACGACATCGGCGTCGGCGAGTATGGCATCGCGCAGGCGTTGCTCTATTCACTGTTGAAGTTACCGAACCTCTCGCACCAGATGCTGCCGATGGCGGTATTGCTCGGCGCGATGCTCGGGCTGGGTTCGCTGGCCAATAATGGCGAACTCATGGTCATCCGCACGTCCGGCGTCTCCATGTTTCGTCTCGCCGGTGCGGTGATGATGACCGGCGTCGTCATGACGTTGGTCACGCTGGTACTCGGCGAGTATGTCGGCCCGCCTCTCGATAATTATGCGCGACAGTTCCGGGCCGAGGCCAAGCATGCCGGGTCTGGCGTCGCGACCGGCAAGAGTGTCTGGATCAGGGACGGCGATACGTTCCTGAATGTCAGTCGCTTCACCGATGGGTTGCAACTCGGTGGGGTGTATCTGTACAAGATCGAACCCGACGGCAGGCTCGGTGCAATGGGCCGGGCCGATTCGGCCGAGGTCGATGCGGCGAACCAGTGGGTGCTGAGTAACTACGAAGAGACCCTGTTCGTCGATGCGGGCGTCAAGACGCGCCGGTCGCGCCGCTCGATCCAGGCGAACAATCTGAGCCCGGATCTGATCAACCTGACGGTGGTGCGGCCCGAGGGCCTGAGCGGCGTCGAATTGTATCGCTATGTGCAATACCTGAGGCGCAACGAGCTGGACGCCACCAAGTACATGGTGGCGTTCTGGAGCCGGATCTCGGCCGCGTTCGCGGTGACGCCGATGTGCGTGCTCGCGTTGCCGTTCGTGGTCGGGCGCATGCGCAGTTCGGGTGCCGGCGCGCGCATGGCCGTGGGCCTGGTGGTCGGTCTCGCGTATTTTCTTGCCAGTCGCGGGCTGGCGGACGGCGGGCAGGTCTACGGAGTCGACCCGGTGATCGTGGCCTGGATGCCGACCGTGGCGCTGGCGTTGGTCACGTTGGCAGCTTTGGCGCGCGCGCGCTGATCGCAGCTCGGCGTTGGCTCAGCCGGTTGCCCGGGAGGGTTATTTTTTTTTGGGCAGGACGACCACGCGCGTTCCGGCGAGACGATCGGCCCAGGTCTGCTGCTGTGGATCGAGGACGACCCACAGTACCCCGAGCCCGAGCGCGCCGATCGATACGGCGCCGCCCAGGAATCGGATCAGGCCGGTGCGTGCCGTAATCGGTTCGCCGTCCCGACCCTCCAGCCGCAGCCGCCATGCACGCATGCCGAGTGTTTGCCCGCCGCGCATCCAGAAGCCGACAAAAAATACGGCGGCGGTCGCGATCAGGAGGCACTGGAACAGCAGGCTTCCGGGCGGGATCGGCGCGCCGCCGCGAAATGTCATGACCAGGGAGGTGGGTACGACGAACAGCGCGATGACCAGCAGCGCATCGTAGGTGAAGGCGGCAAGGCGTCGAAACAGGCCGGCAGGCGGATTATCGGTCACGGGGGACATGTCGGCTTTTCAGTTGCGCGGGGCTGGCTGCAGCACAGCGTACGTTCAAGTATGGGTTTTATTGGCGCTCCCTACGAGAATCGAACTCGTGTTTCAGCCTTGAGAGGGCCGTGTCCTAACCGCTAGACGAAGGGAGCGGAGATTATGGGTATCGATTCCGGGCACCATTGGCTGGGAACCGGGTATGTTAATCAGTCAGGACGGCGAGGGGAAGAAGTTCGCCGAAATTCGCGGTCACGGTGCTGCTATGATACGGCGCTTGTTTCTCCCTGCCGGGAAGGATTGCTTGACTGAGACACGGAAATCTGACGAACGCGCGCCTGTGATTATCCCGCGGTCCGAGCACACTGTGTCCCGGGCCAACATCTCCAAGAATGCCTTGAAGGTGCTGTATCGCCTGAAGGATGGCGGTTACCAGGCATACCTCGTGGGTGGTGGCGTGCGCGATTTGCTGCTCGGGCTGCGCCCGAAGGATTTCGATATTGCGACCGATGCACGCCCGGAAGAGGTGCGCGCCCTGTTCAGTAACTGCCGGCTCATCGGGCGACGATTTCGCCTCGCGCATGTCCGGTTCGGGCGCGAGATCATCGAGGTTGCGACCTTTCGCGCCATGGGTGAGGCGCAGGATGACGAGGGTCATGTCGTACACGAATCCGGCCGGATTTTGGCCGACAATGTGTATGGCACGGTCGAGCAAGACGCATGGCGCCGCGATTTCACGATCAATGCCCTGTACTACAACATCGCCGATTACTCGGTCTGGGCGTTCGCGGACGGTCTGCATGACCTGGAGGCGCGCTGTCTGCGCCTGATTGGCGAGCCGGAGCGTCGCTACCGCGAGGATCCGGTGCGTATGCTGCGCGCCGCACGCTTCGCTGCGAAGCTCGATTTCGAAGTGCATCCCGATGCGGCCGCGCCGATTCCCGGGATGGCTGCGTTGATTGATGGCGTACCGGCGGCCCGGCTGTTCGACGAGTTCCTGAAGATGTTCCAGTTCGGCCATGCGTTCGCCAGCTACCGGCAGCTTCGCCGGCTCGGTTTGTTCGATCATCTGTTTCCGCAAACCGCCGGGCGGCTGGCCGCGGCTGAGGATGACCACGAAGAGCGGATGATCGAGCAGGCCTTGCGCAACACGGATCAGCGTGTCCGCGAAGGCAAGCCGATCACGCCGATGTTTCTGTTCGGCGTGTTCCTGTGGCCGACGGTCGAGGCCCGCGCGGCCGAGCTGATGGCCCGGGACAGCAACTGTTCGGAGGCGCAGGCACTGGTCAGCGCCTCGACCGAGATCAGCCTGCTGCAGGCGCGCCGCATCGCGCTGCCGCGCCGCTTCAGTTTCCCGATGCGCGAGATGCTGCAACTGCAGCCGCGCTTTTTGCAGATGCGGGGCAAGCGGGCGATGAGCCTGCTGTCCCACCGACGGTTTCGCGCCGCCTTCGACCTGATGTTGCTGCGGGCGGAGGTCGGTGAGCTCGATGGCGAGATCGCAACATTCTGGACCGGGATTCAGGAGCAGTCACCGCAAGAGCAGCGCAAGACCCTGGGGACCAGCAGCGGACGCCGGCGCAGGTCATCTTCCCGCAGTCGACGCCAGGGTTCGGCGCCTTAGCGTCCGGCACAAGGCGAAAGGTGCCGGCACCATTTTGTACACTCGTCTCTGGATTCCGGCCTGCATCGGCGTCGGCAGTAATCTCGATGATCCGGTCGCACAGGTGCGCGCGGCGCTGACCGGCCTCGGTGCGCTGCCCGGGACGCGGGTGCAGTTCATGTCCGGGTTGTATCGCAACCCGCCGATGGGGTCGCCCGATCAACCCGATTACGTCAATGCTGTCGCCTGCATACTCACGCAGCTCGCACCGCGCGACCTGCTGTCGGCATTGCAGGCTCTCGAACGCAAGCTGGGCCGCGACCGCGTCGCGCAGGTTCGCTGGGGGCCGCGCTGCATCGATCTCGATATTCTGACCTATGCCTGCCGCTCGATAGACGAGGAGGGGCTTTGTATTCCGCACCCGGGCATTTCCCGGCGAAATTTTGTATTGTTCCCGTTACTCGAGATCGCGCCCGAACTCCCGATACCGGGTCTGGATTCGGTGCGTCGCCTGGCCGCTGACGTGGACGGGTCGATGTTGGAGCGAGTCGCAGGCTGAGGCGATCCGGGTCGCGTCGGAGCTGGCGTTGGAAATAAAAAGCAGCTGATGAAGAACAAGAAGTTATGTCAGAGTCACGCTATATCGTAATCGAGGGCCCAATCGCGGTCGGCAAGACGAGCCTTGCCAGGCGTCTGGCTGCAAGCCTCGACAGCGAGCTGTTGCTGGAACAGGCCGAGGCCAACCCGTTTCTCG
>SMWD01000163.1 GCA_004357495.1 Gammaproteobacteria bacterium | reverse complement strand
CAAGGGGCTGTATGCGGCGAACTTCGGTGGCGGTCAGGTGGATATCACCTCCGGCAAGTTCGTGTTTTCCACGAACGAGAGTTACCTGATCGAGAACGGCAAGATCGGTGCGGCGGTCAAGGGCGCAACGCTGATCGGCGATGGTCCGTCGGTGCTGCAGAAGGTGTCGATGGTGGGCGATAATCTCGAGCTCGATACCGGGGTCGGGGTCTGCAGCAAGGACGGGCAATCCGTCCCGGTCGGTGTCGGCCAGCCGACGCTGCGCATCGATGGGTTGACGGTCGGGGGGACAGGTTAAAAATTAATCGGGCCGATAGTGCGTGCGGGGGGCTTGTGTGGGAGCGGCTTCCACAGCAGCCGCCCCACAATAGCCGGTCTGCGCCTATTTATTTCTTCAAAGGCGGCTGATCGAGGATCTCCTTTGTCTGCGCGGCACGAAACTCATCCAGCGTGGCGCGAATTTTCTCATCTGACAGTGCCAGGATTGCCGCGGCCAGCAGCGCTGCGTTGACTGCGCCCGCTTTGCCGATTGCAAGTGTGCCGACCGGGATGCCGGCAGGCATTTGCACCATCGACAGTACGGCATCCATGCTGCCCAGTGCTTTCGATGCCTGCGGGACGCCAAGTACCGGCAGCGGCGTCAATGCCGCGACTGCGCCGGGCAACGCGGCCGCCATGCCGGCGCCGGCGATGAGGACGCGCAGGCCGCGATCCCGGGCCGAGCGACAGTAGTCCATCAGTGCGTCCGGCGTTCGGTGCGCCGACAGGACGCGGCATTCGTTTTCGATGCCGAGATCGTCCAGCGTATCCGACGCGTTTTGCATGATTTCCCAGTCGGAATGGGAGCCCATGATGATTCCTACAAGTGCGTTCATCACCGGATTCTACCGAACGGCGTCCGTGCTGTGAATGCTTTGCACGGTCCGGGTAGACTATGCTCCCCTACCCGGAACCAGACAGGTCGAATCGCATGATGAAACAAGCCGAGCCTGGCATCGATGCGCTGCAGGAAATCGTCGCGCGCGCGCTGGATCTGGCAAAGCAGAATGGTGCGTCGGCGGCCGAGGGCAGCGCGAGTTTTTCGTCCGGGTTGTCGGTGACGGTGCGCCTGCGCGAGGTCGAGACGCTCGAGTATCACCGCGATCAGGGCCTCGGCCTGACCGTGTACTTCGGCCAGCGCAAGGGCAGCGCGAGCACGTCCGACATCAGCATTGCTGCCGTCGAGGAGACCGTCCGGCGCGCCTGTGGTCTCGCCCGGTACGGCGAGGAGGACGACTGTGCCGGGCTGGCCGATCCCGCGCGACTCGCCAGGAATATTCCCGACCTGGACCTGCATCATCCGTGGTCACTCGAGCCGCATCAGGCGATCGAGCTCGCGACCGAATGCGAGGCGGCCGCGCTCGACCATGATGAACGCATCCGTAATTCCGAGGGTGCGACCGTCGGCACGTTGAGCGGTTGCCGGGTGTACGGCAACACGAACGATTTTCTCGCCGGTTTCCGCGATTCGAGCCACAGTCTGTCGTGCGCCGTGCTGGCTGAGGGTGACGGCGGCATGGAGCGTGATTTCGAATACACGGTGTCGCGCAATGCCGACGACCTGCTCGGCCCGGTCGTGGTCGGGCGCGAGGCGGCCGCGAAGGCGGTCAAGCGGCTCGGTGCGACGAAGCTCGATACGCGCAAGGCGCCCGTCCTGTTTCCCGCACGGCTGGCGCGCGGTTTTTTCGGCCACCTGCTGGGCGCGATCAGCGGCGGCAGCCTGTATCGCAAGTCGACGTTCCTGCTCGACAGCCTCGACACGCAGGTGCTTGCGGACTTCGTGACGATTGACGAGCGGCCTCATTTGCCCGCCGGGCTGGCCAGCTCGCCATTCGACGATGAGGGGGTCGCAACCGTCGATCGGCGGCTCGTCGATGCCGGCGTCATCAAAGGCTATATCCTCGGTAGTTATTACGCCCGCAAGCTCGGCATGGAGTCGACCGGTAACGCCGGGGGTATCCACAACCTGATCGTTAGCGACACCGGACACGGGTTCACCGATCTGCTGGCCGAGATGGATCGGGGTCTCCTGGTGACGGAACTGATCGGTCACGGCGTTAACCCGGTCACCGGCGACTATTCGCGCGGCGCCGTCGGATTCTGGGTTGAAAATGGCGAGATCCGATTCCCGGTCGCCGAGATTACGATGGCCGGTAATCTGCAGGACATGTATCGGCATATCGTCGCGATCGGCAATGACGTGGATCTGCGCGGGGGAATTCGCACGGGTTCGGTCCTCGTCGAGGAAATGACGATTGCCGGGAGTTAATGATTCCCGGAATTATTCGCTTTCCAGCAGGTCGTAGATCGAACGATCGCCGAGTTCGCGTTCCAGCGCGGCGTCCATGCGTGCGCTGACTTGCATGACGAAGTCGGGCCATTGTCCGAGCGGGTAGACATCGATCTTCTGTGGGTCGCGTACGGCCGCGATGACTTCCCTGAGCGTAATCGAGCCCGGGTCTCGTTGCGGGAACAATTCGTCCTTGCGGGTTCGGTTCAGCAGCTTGGCCGCGATCAGCCGGTTCATGACCGGCAGCACGATGAGCGTCGGCAGTTTGGCGGCCTCGGCCGCGCTGGCCGGCGTCGGTTGCGGGGCGCCGTCGCGGAACGCCGCTGCCACCACGGCCATCAAACCGACTGCGATGCGTTCGCGCTGCCGGCTGCCGAGGCTGATCTGCCGGTAACCGAGACGCATGTGCTCCGGATTCTGTGCATAGAATGAGACCATGGCGCCGATGAGCAGGATCAGCCAGCACAGGTACAGCCAGATCAACACCATGATCAGGATCGCGAACGTGGCGTAGATGGAGTTGGTGCGCGTCGAGCCGACGACGAAGGTTGTAAACAGACTGCCGCAGCTCGCCCATAGCATGCCGCCGCTCAGCCCGCCAATAGCCGCCGGCCAGAAGCGTACGCGCGTATTGGGCAAGAACCAGTACACCAGCGTGAAGCCGAGGCAGACCAGTACATACGGAGCGATCTGCCCGATCAGCAGCAAGGTCTCACCGACCGGTGCGATGTCGGCAAGCTCCTGCACAATCTGATTGCTTCTGACGCTGGCGAGCAGTGCGATCGCCGTGACCATGACCACGGGTCCGATCAGGATCAGGCTCAGGTACTCGGTCATACGCTGCGCGATGCCGCGCGGGCGGTCGACGCGCCAGACGAAGTTGAAGCTGTCTTCCACCTTCTGTGCCATCGAGATTGTCGTGAAGAACAGCAGGATCAGGCCGGCGCCGGCCAGCACATTGCCCTGCACGTTATCGACGAGGCCGATGATCTGGTCGGTGATCTCGACGCCTTTCTCACCCATCGGTTCCAGAAACTTGTAGAGCAGCGGTTCGATTCGCTTGTGGATTCCGAAGCCCTTCAGGATCGAAAAAATGACCGCGATGACCGGTACGATCGACAGGATCGTCACGTAGACGAGGCCCATGGCGCGCAGCGTGATGTTGCCCGAGACGACGTCGCGGATGATGACGTAGATGAAGCGCACGACCTCGACCGCGGAGCGCGCCAGCGGCGGCAACGCCTGGACCCGGGGGTGCCAGAATAATTCCTCGACTTTATCGGTGACGGTGTCGCTCAAGAGATGACCTCTCAATGTGCGGGAGCTGCTTCCACAAAAGCCCCCTCAAAGCTGTTCCGGTTGCGTGTTCCCGGCTGCTTGCCCGGTAGTCTGCGCAGCGCCCTATTTCAGTGGGGACCCTTTGATGATATCGATTGCCTGGCGATATTTCTCGCTGGTCTTGCGCACGATTTCCTCGGGCAGTGCGGGGCCCGGGGCCGTCTTGTCCCAGTCCAGTGTCTCCAGGTAATCGCGTACGAATTGCTTGTCGAAGCTCGACGGGCTGATGCCGACCTGGTAATCGGATGCCGGCCAGAATCGTGATGAGTCGGGGGTCAGGACTTCATCGATCAGGTACAGCTTGCCGTCATCATCGAGACCGAACTCGAATTTCGTATCCGCGATGATGATGCCGCGTTCGATCGCGTATGCACCGCCGCGCGCGTAAATTTCGAGCGCCAGCGACCTGACCCGACCGGCGAGTTCCGCGCCGATCAGTTCTTCGACCTGTGCGTAGCTGATGTTCTCGTCGTGATCGCCGATTGCAGCTTTCGTCGCCGGGGTGAAGATCGGTTCCGGCAGTTGCTGCGCCTGTTGTAAACCGGCCGGCAACCGGATGCCGCAAACCTCGCCGTTGGCCTGATAGTCCTTCCAGCCGGAACCGATCAGGTAGCCGCGGACGACGGCTTCGATCGGCAGTGGCTTCAGCCGTCTGACGATCGTGCCGCGACCGGCGATGGACGCGCGCTCCGCGGGATCGGTGACGACTGATGTGAGCGGCATGTCGGTCAGGTGGTTCGCGACGATGTCGCGGGTCCGCTGCATCCAGAAGTTCGTCAATTCGTTTAGCACGGCGCCCTTACCCGGAATCGGGTCAGGCAACACGACGTCGAACGCGGACAGGCGATCCGAGGTGACGATGAGCAGGTGATCGTCGTCGACCGCGTAAATGTCGCGGACCTTGCCCTGGCTTATTCGCTCCAGTGTCGACAAATTCGACTCGAATAATGCGTCCGGTGAGTTCATGCCTTCTGGTATTGTTCTGCGCATGACATCTGCAAAAGTTAGCTATTCTAGCAGGCGGCTGAAGCCTCTCCCACACAAACCTCCCGCAGCATGGCCGTGATCCATGGCGCACTGGAGTCCCGCCAATGAGTTGGGGGGGCAAGCTGACGGGTGGTCTGTTGGGCTTCGTGGTGTCAGGGGGTAATCCGCTTTTCGCGGCCCTGGGCGCTTTCGTCGGCCACCAGTTTGATCGCGGTCTCGCCCTCGGCGACCTTCGGGCCGCGGCCGGCGGCGCGGGTCGTTACTCGCATGCCCAGCGGCAGGCAATCTTTTTTGAGACCACCTTCCTGGTCATGGGTAATCTTGCGAAGGCTGATGGGCGCGTTTCGGAGGAGGAGATCCAGGTTGCGCGTCAGGTCATGCACCAGATGCGGCTTGGCCCGGAAGAGGTACGGCGCGCGATCGGCCTGTTTACGGCCGGCAAGCAGACCGATGCCGACATCGACGGGCAGGTCATGAAATTTCGCCAGGCTTGCTGGAGTCAGCCGCAACTGGTGCGTACGTTTCTGGAGGTTCAGTTCGAGATCGTATTGGCCAAGGGTGCGTTCGCGCAGGCCGAACGCATGTTGCTGTGGCGGGTTGCCGATGTGCTGGGTGTCGGCCGTGTCGAGCTCGCGCAGCTCGAAGCGGTACTGCGTGCGCAACGGAGCTTCGGTCATGCCGGGTCTGGCCGGCATGCCGGCGCCGATATCGGCGAGGCATACAAGGCGCTGGGCATATCGGCCGACGCATCGGACAAGGAAATCAAGACGGCCTACCGACGCCTGATGAATCAGCATCATCCAGACAAGCTCGTTGCCCGGGGGTTGCCCGATTCGATGATGGAGGTGGCCAAGGAGCGAACGCGCGAGATTCGCGCGGCCTACGAGGTCATCAAAGAGCGCCGCGGCATAAAGTGAGCGCATGCTAGAATTTGCCTGAATTTCCTGATCGAGGCAGGCGCCGTGCGTGATTACCTGATAGCTTCATCCATCCTGTCGGCCGACTTTGCGCGTCTCGGCGCGGAAGTGGAGGCCGTGCTGGCAGCCGATGCGGATGTCGTGCACTTCGACGTCATGGATAATCACTACGTACCCAACCTGACTGTGGGGCCGTTGGTTTGCACATCGTTGCGCAAGCATGGCATTGTTGCGCCAATCGACGTTCACCTTATGGTGCGCCCCGTAGACCGTCTGGTGGAGGATTTCGCGGCAGCCGGCGCTACGTTCATCAGTTTTCATCCCGAGGCCAGCGAGCATGTCGATCGTACGATCGGCCTGATTCGCGAGTTGGGTTGTCGCCCGGGTCTGGTGCTGAACCCGGCGACGACGCTCGAATGTCTCGATTACACGTTAGAGAAGCTGGATCTGGTGCTCGTGATGTCCGTCAACCCGGGCTTCGGCGGGCAGGCATTCATTGCGTCGGTGCTGAACAAGGTGCGCGCAATTCGTGCGCGCCTCGATGCACTCGATTTGCCGGCGGGGCGCGAGATCCGGCTCGAAGTCGATGGCGGCGTGAAGATCGGCAACATCGGTGAGGTCGCGGCGGCGGGCGCTGACATGTTCGTGGCCGGGTCGGCTATTTTTGGCAGCGACGACTATGCGCAGACGATTGCCGATATGCGCAAACAAATAACCGCCGCTGTCGGTTAGGACAGCGGCGGTCGGTTGGTCGGATTTGCTGCGGTTGCGGCCGCCGGACTAGTGTGCGATGGCGCTGATCGTCTGCTGCGGACGGGCGTTATAAACCACTATGGTCTTGCCGCTCGCTGAAACCAGCCCTTGCTCCTCCAGAATTTTCAGCACGCGCCCGGCCATTTCGCGGGAGCAGCCCACGAGGCGGCTCAGTTCCTGGCGGCTGACCTTGATCTGCATACCGTCCGGGTGCGTCATCGCATCGGGTTCGTCGCACAGGTCCATGATCGCGTGCGCTACCCTGCCGGTGACATCGACGAACGCGAGGTCGCCGAGTTTACGGTTGGTGCGGTCCAGGCGTGTTGCGAGCTGCGTAGCCAGTTCGAAGACCAGGCCCGGACTCTCGCTGGCGATTTGCCGGAAGCGCGGGTAGGTCATTTCAGCGATCTCCGATGCGACGCGGGTGCGAACCCAGGCGCTGCGGCTCGGCTGATCGTGGAACAGACCCATTTCCCCGAAAAATTGCCCCTTGTTCAGATACGCGAGGACCATCTCGTTGCCGTCTTCGTCCTCGATCATGACCTCGACCGAACCGGAAGTGATGTAGTAAAGACTGTCCGGTAAATCGCCCGCATGGATCATGACGGTTTTTGCCGGTACGGTGCGCACGCGACAGTAAGTCAGGAACCGATTGATAGCAGGAATGTCACTCGACGTTTTGCCCTTGTAAGCCATAAAACTTGTACTCCCCAATAACCCGTCGTCAATTAGATACTGAGTTCAACATAAGATGCAATTGTCAGCGCCAATTCTGTGACACATGTCTCACCACACGCATGATGCGGGCCCGGCATGTGAATCGCGGGCTGACAGAATCCACACTTTTTCGCGATTCCGGCGAACTTTCCGGCAGGCTCTTGCCGATTGGCAGGCGAGCCTTCCGGTGCCGGTTCCGAGGGTCGGTCCATTCTAGACCCGCTCGAAGCCATTAGGAAATCGTGGTTATGATCCGGGCGACGGCGCGCATCGGTGCGGTCACGGGCACGGCGACAGTACGCAGCACGGTGTCGGGTCCGCCGATCAGGGACCCGAGCCAAATGCGCATGCGGAGGATTATAAAAAAATGCCGTCTTGCGATATTATCTACCGCCATTTCCCCGTGATTGGAGACAGCGAATGAGCAACATGGCCATCCTGATCGGCCTCATACTGGCGCTGACCAGTCCCGTGACCTGGTCCGGGCCGGCGGCCGGGAGCCCGTGGTCCGGCGAGGTACGGCTCGGTTACCTCGCGATCAGTGGCAATACGGAGAGTACGACGGGGAATCTCGAGGGCGCGGTGAACTGGGACGGGGTGCGTTGGCACCATGCGCTCAGCGGCCGGGCGATCGGCAAGTCCGAGGACAAGGAGACGACGGCCGAGTCGTACAAGGCGACCTACGAGGGCCGGTTCGACCTGTCCGAGCGGATTTACCTGTTTGGTCTGCTGGACTATAACCGGACCCGGTTTACCAGTTATGACCGTCAGACCTTCCAGTTCGTCGGTATCGGACGGCGGTTCATCAAGACCGAGCGGCATCGGCTGGAAGCTGAGCTCGGCGCCGGTGCCAGTCAATCCAAGCTTTCGACCGGGATCAGCCAGAATGAGGCAAACTGGCGAATCTCGGGGGTATATGAATGGAAAATAGGTGAAAATGCTTCGTTCTTTCAGAAACTGAACGTAAACAGCGGTGCCAGCAATACTTTCACGGAGTCGATCACGGAGCTGAAATCCGGCATTGTCGGCAACCTCGCGATGGTCCTGTCGTACACAATTCGTAACAATTCGGATGTATTGCCCGGCACCGAGAAAACGGATACATATGCCGCAATTTCGCTGGAATACGCGTTCGGCACATAACATTCCGGGTTCGGGCCGGCCGGTCCGGACGGAAGGCCCGCCGAGGCATTGAAAAACCCCGCCGACGCCAGTAGAATCGCCAGCCTTTCTGCGTCCGGAGATCAGTCCGGGAAGAGCATCGGATTTAACTGTAATGAAGACATTTTCTGCGAAGCCTGCCGAGGTGCAGCATGACTGGTTCGTCGTGGATGCAACCGGGCGGACGCTCGGCCGACTGGCCACCGAAATCGCGCGACGCCTGCGAGGCAAGCACAAGCCGATTTTCACGCCGCACGTCGATACGGGCGATTACATAGTGGTTGTCAACGCGGCCAAGATCAGGGTCACGGGTAACAAGCTCAAGGACAAGCTGTATCAGCATCACACGGGCTACATCGGCAACCTGAAAACCATCAATCTGGAAGACCTGCTGGCCAAGGCGCCGGACCAGGTCATTAAAAGAGCGGTCAAGGGCATGCTGCCGAAGAACAAGCTCGGTGCGGCGATGATTAAGAAACTGAAGGTTTACGGCGGCCCCGAGCACGATCACGCGGCCCAGCAACCCCAGCCGCTGGAAATCTGAACCAGCCCCAGCAAGCGCAAGAGCAAACCAATATGTCTACGGAAGTTTATTACGGAACGGGTCGCCGCAAGTCATCGACGGCACGGGTGTATCTGCGCCCCGGCAGCGGCAATATCATGGTTAATGCACGTTCGCTGGACGACTTTTTCGGCCGCAAGACGGCGCGCATGATCGTTCGCCAGCCGCTCGACCTGACTGAACTCGGGCAGAAATTCGATGTGATGGTCCGGGTGAGGGGCGGTGGCACGACGGGCCAAGCCGGTGCCATTCGTCACGGGTTGACTCGTGCCCTGCTCAAGTACGATGAGAGTCTGCGTCCGGTGCTGCGCAAAGCCGGGTTCGTGACGCGCGACGCCCGCGAGGTCGAGCGCAAGAAAGTCGGCCTGCGCAAGGCGCGGCGCGCGACCCAGTACTCGAAGCGCTAACCGGGCTCGCACCCAACTCGGCAACTCGAACCGGAGGGCCGCCGTCAGGAGGCACCGGCCTGGCGTCTGCCAGCGAGCGCACGAATTGGGGAATCGTCTAGTGGTAGGACTACGGTCTCTGACACCGTCAACCCAGGTTCGAATCCTGGTTCCCCAGCCACCGGCAGCAAGGGCCCGCTTTCGGCGGGCCTTTGCCGTTGCTGGCGGGTAGCTGCTGGATTGTCTCCGTATGGTGCCGGTGTACAGTTTCTTAAGTTTCTGAGGTTGGACGCTGTGGTGTAGCAAACCACTTCGGCGCTATTTTCCCACTGTGCCCACCCTCGGGGCGGGCAGCCTCCTCAGGAGCCAGAAAGCTCTCCTTGCCGAATTGGTTGAGCGCTACCGACAGGGTATGAATTCCGGTCCGAATGAACCTGGCGTCTGACCTCGATGGTTAATTCCGGGTCAGCTCCTGCACGCCGTTGTCGTCGGCCATGAATATTCGGTCGGCCGGACGATGGGCGAAAATACCGACCGTGACGACACCCGGGATCTGGTTGAAGCGGTTTTCCATTTCGACCGGATTGGTGATCTGCAGGTTATAGATGTCGAGTACCTCGTTACCGTTGTCGGTGACGAAGTCCTGGCGAAATATCGGCTGGCCGCGGTTTTTGACGAATTGCCGCGCGACATAGGAGCGAGCCATTGGCACGACTTCGACGGGCAGGGGGAAGGTTCCGAGTAGTCCGACCCACTTGGAATCATCGATGATGCAGACGAACTCACGCGCCGCGCTCGCGAGGACTTTTTCCCGGGTCAGCGCGCCGCCGCCGCCCTTGATCAGATGGAAGTGCTTGTTTGCCTCGTCGGCGCCATCGATATACAGATCGACGCTACCGGTTTCGGACAGCGAGCTGACCTCGAAGCCATGTTTTCGCAGCCGCTCTTCCGTGGCCTGCGAACTGGCCACCACCGCTTCGATCTGATTGCGGATGCTCGGCAATTCATCGATCAGGTAATTGACGGTCGATCCGGTACCGACCCCCAAAACTGTACCTGGCTTAATGCACTGCAGCGCTGCCAGTGCAGCGGCTCGCTTCTTTTCCCCATGATGCATGGTAGCCCCCGGAATACATTCTGCGCCCGGATTCGGGCTCATACTCCGCTAATTATAACGTCATCCGGCACACCTGTTGCTGCGGTCCGCCGTAAAGGTTCCGGATAGAAATATGCCCGCCAGCGGCGGGCATATTCCGATGCTAACCTCCGGTCTCAGGAGATTGCGGTGACGCTAGCGCTTCCGCGAAGATTTTTTCTTCGCTTTGCGCTTGGCTTTCTTCTTGGCCTTTTTCTTGGCCTTCCGTTTCACCTTGCGCTTGGCTTTCTTCTTGGCCTTTTTCTTGGCCTTCCGTTTCACCTTACGCTTGGCTTTTTTCTTCGCCTTGCGCTTGGCTTTCTTCTTGGCCTTACGTTTGGCTTTTTTCTTCGCTTTCTTCTTTACCTTACGCTTGGCTTTTTTCTTGGTTTTCTTCTTCGCAACTTTCTTGCGCCCAGCCTTCTTACGTACTACCTTATTTTTCTTTTTCGCAACTTTACGCTTCGCCTTCTTACGCGAAACCTTCTTTCTCGATGCAGTAGCCATTTTGTAGTCTCCGTGTCGGGATAACCGGGCCCGAGTATATACATACAGAAACAAAATGCTAGTAAATCAATAGTGAAGTGTGAATCATTTTTTTCCGCCAGATGTCGGCATCCAGGGCTTATTTTTGGTCGAAAATGCTCTGACCATGACAAATTTGGTCATTGCCGTCCCTGAAACGCGAATTCCCGCAGCAAACAGCAATGACGTGACTCAACTGCAACGGTACGCGCGTTGCTCTGTTACAACGATGTGCAATGGCACATCCCAGCCAGAAGCCTTTAGTTGTGCGGCTTTCTGAAATTCATATGCAATGCCGATCATGCGCGGGTGTCGCCAGCGAGCACGATGCCTGAGGAATCGAAAGCTGCGATCATAAAAACCGGCGCCCATGCCGATTCGATTGCCGTGCTCGTCGAAAGCGACGAGCGGAGTCAGAATCACGTCCATTTGGCTTGGATGCAGTAAATTCCGGCGCGCACACACAGGTTCCGGAATGCCGAATCGATTGAGGGAAAAGCGGGTTTTTGCGCAGTACTGCGCAAATAAAATTTGTTGGCCATGGATAACCGGGAGGAATACTTCCCGGCCCCGACGCCATGCCGTTTCGATCGCAAAATGACAATCGACTTCGCCGTCGAATGCGTGATAGGCGGCGATGCGGCGACTGCGCGCCAGTTCCGGAAGATGCCAGATACGTGCGGCGATATCGAGTGAAGCTTCGGAGATCTGTTCGGGAGACAGGCTGGCGCGTCTGGATCTTCGATCGGCGCGCAGCAGTGTGGTTGTGTTCATCCGTAAGATTTTGTCGCCGTTGGCCTGGCCGAAATTATCGAGAGGCCCCTCCCGCATGTGCCGTGATCAACCACTTACTCTCGAACCAGAGCGGAAGGTGGGGTCAGCCGTGACAGAGCAGGCTATCCGCAACCGGCGGTAGTGCACAAAGCTGCCGACAGACTATTGACCCCAATCTGAAATGTAGGGTCGAAAGACTTCCGGGTTCATCACGAACACCGCAGGAGGAACCTGCGACAAATTATAGCCCGAACATCAGATGGGAAATGCGACCTGTGCCATAGTCATGGACAATGGGTCATGGATGAGAGCCGCATCGATGGATTGCAACCAGGGTGACGCAGGCAGTCGCCTGCGCGGGGTCGATACGGCCGCTTCAGAGCTCGAGTTGTTGTCCGGACTGCAGGGCCGACTCGACGCGCTCGCGCATTGCGCGGACCTTGAGCTTCGCTGCAGACTCGAGTACATCGCCTTTGCCGTGGGCTGCGATCAGTTCGTTGGCCATGTTGAGGGCGGCCATAACGGCGATTCGGTCCAGTCCGACGACCTTGCCGCTGTCGCGAATCTCGCGCATCTTCGCATTGAGTAACTCGGCCGAATCGACGAGCGCTTTCCGTTCGTCGGCCGGGCACGAAATCTGGTATTCCTTTTCCAGGATCTTGATGTTGATATGAGCATACATCTCGTTGGTCATGAGCCGTGTTCCATCGCTTTCAGGCGCCCGATCATTGCCTCGACCCGGGCGCGCACCTGTTCGTTCTTCTGCAGTAGCGTCGCCCTTTCGCCGATCAGGGAATCCTGCCGATGCTTCAATGACCGATTCTCTTCTTTGAGCTGGTTGGTGATGACCACCAGCTCGTCGAGACGGCGCTCCAGTCGCTGGAGTTCTTGCTCGAAGCTTTTGTCTGTGGACGTGGCCATGGACTCAATATAGTGTCTGCGGCGCTTCAGGGTCAAATGGGCATGGCAGCGCCGGAATGCTAACATCCGCCGGAACGCATATCCGGCAAGGCTATGGCCGTATCGGGCGGCCGGAGTGCGGAGGCGTATCGCCGGCAGGATGCCGCAAATCCTGCCAGATGCAAACTACCAGGCCGTGGTTGTCACGGCCAGTGCCGGGCATCGAAAACCGCATGGGCAGTCTGCCAGTACCGGAATGGGCTCTGATCGGCGAGGCGCTGCGTGGTGCCGGGTCGCTCGGTGAGCCATCTGAAATCCACGGAGAGATTTGTGGTTTGCTGTGCGTCATGGGTGAGGATGTGGTCTCATCCTGGGTGACGGGAACGCTGAGCGATGCCGGTTCGACAGCGGCTGATGTCGGGCCAGCGCTGGAGTTACTCGGCGGGTCAGCGTTTACCGCGCTGGAGGCTGGAGACATGAGTATCAGTTTGCTGTTGCCCGGTGACGATGAATCGCTGGTCATCCGCGCTGAAGCACTCGGTCACTGGTGTCAGGGTTTCATGCACGGGCTCGGCGCCGGTGGTCAGGGCGGCAACCAGAACCCGATTGTCCGCGAGGGCCTGACCCGGGATATCATTCTCGACTTCAGTGAAATCACGCGCGTCATGTTCGCCGACGACGAGACCGAAGAAGAAGGCGAGGCCGCGTTTATGGAACTCGTCGAGTACGTGCGCGTCAGCGTACAGCTTGTCTTCGAAGAATTGCTTGCAATCCGCGGTGGGGTGGGAAACGCAAGTCTGCATTGAGGGCTCTCGATTGAGGCCCGGCACATGAGGAGCAAAGATTGAGTCCCAGGGAGTTTACGAAGCGCAGGCGGCAGTTGATGCGCATGATGGGCAAGGGCGGCATCGCGGTTTTGCCGGCATCGCCTGCCAAGCTGCGCAACCGCGATAGCGAGTATTTCTATCGTCAGGACAGCGACTTCCATTATCTGACCGGATTCGACGAGCCGGAGGCCGTCGCAGTACTCGTGCCCGGTCGTGCGAGCGGCGAGTTTCTGCTGTTCTGCCGGGAGCGCGATCCGGCGCGAGAGATCTGGGACGGTCGCCGCGCGGGTACCGAGGGCGCGATTGCCGATTTTGGTGCGGACGATGCTTTCCCGATTTCCGATATCGACGAAATCCTGCCCGGAATCATCGAACAGTGCGAGCGCGTCTACTATTCGATCGGCGCTCATCCGGATTTCGACCGGCGTTTGATTGGCTGGGTCTCGGTGCTGCGTGAACGCGGCGGCTTGCGCAGTCATGCCCCGGACGAGTTCATCGGGCTCGATCATCTGCTGCACGACTTGCGTTTGTACAAGAGTCGCGCCGAGATCAGTGCGATGCGCAAAGCGGCGAAGATCGCAGTCAAGGCGCACCGGCGGGCGATGGGGGTTTGTCGGCCCGGTCTGTATGAATACGAGCTCGAGGCCGAGTACCATCACGAATTTCGGCGCCACGGTACGCGAATGTCCTATTTGCCGATCGTCGGGTCAGGCGCGAACGCCTGTACGCTGCATTACATCGAAAATGATCGCCTGATCGAAGACGGCGACCTGGTGCTGGTCGATATCGGTTGTGAATTCGACTATTACGCTGCGGACGTCACGCGCACGTTTCCGGCGAATGGCAGGTTTTCGGATGAGCAGCGGGCGATCTACGAAATCGTACTGGATGCGCATGCGGCGGCCCTCGAATATGTCGCGCCCGGTTTTCACTGGAATGAGCCACACGAGGCGGCCGTCAAGTCCGTGACCCGCGGGCTGCGCAGCATCGGTTTGCTCGAGGGCCGTTTGCCGAAACTGATCCGGGACGGTGCGTATCGGCGCTTCTTCATGCATCGCACCGGCCACTGGCTCGGCCTGGACGTGCATGACGTCGGTGACTACAAGGTTGCTGATCACTGGCGCCTGCTCGAACGTGGCATGGTGCTGACCATCGAGCCGGGTGTTTACATCGCGCCCGGCAGCCGTGGCGTCGCGAAGCGCTGGTGGGGAATCGGCGTGCGTATCGAGGATGATGTCGTCGTGACGGTCGACGGCCACGAGGTTCTGACGCGCGATCTGCCGCGCGGCATCGAAGAGATCGAAGCCCTGGTCGGCGCGGCGCTCGGTTGACCCGGATGAAGGGGGGGCGCGCCTACAGGGTTTGGGTCATCGCACTGGTGCTGACCATCGGCGGCCTGTCGTCGTCTTATTACAAGTGGCAGGTGCTCGGCTTTCCGGTTGCGCCGCGGGAACAGACCGAGGTCTGGACGGTTGAGGTGACGGTCCGCTTCGAGGCCGGGCCGGGCCCGATCAAGGCCAGCTTGTATATCCCCGGCCTCACGCCGGGATTCGCCATCCTCGAGGAGAACTTCGTCTCGCGCGGCTTTGGCTTTACCGAGAACTACGTCAGCGGCGGCCGTCAGGTGCAGTGGGCGCGCCGACGCGCGCCGGGGTTGCAGACTCTTTACTATCGTGTGGTCCTGTATAAAGATCCGGGGCAGACGCAGAGCGATACGACGCCGCCGTTCCCGGCGAAACCAAAGCTCGGTGAGCCGTTCAATACCGCGATGGAAGGGCTGATCGAGGACGTCGGCGGCAAGTCAGCCGACGCCGAATCGTTCGCCGAACAACTATTGAAGCGCCTTGCTCAGCCCGTCGCGGACCAGAATGTCGAGTTGCTGCTCGGGCCGGTACCATCGGCGGCGGATCGGGCCCGCACCGCGCAGACACTGCTTGCGGCCGCGCGCATTCCGGCGCGCGTGATTCGCGGCATCTACCTGCAGGATCAGCAGCGCCGTGCCCGGATTGTGCCCTGGCTGGAAGTCCACGACGGCACGCGATGGCTGTACTTCGATCCTGTGACCGGCAGCCAGGGCTTGCCCGACAATTTCCTGCAGTGGTGGACGGGTCAGGATCCGTTGCTGGATCTCGATGGCGGTGTCGATGTCGATATCCGCTTCGCGGTGCAGAGCAATGTCATGAGCCGCATCGAACTCGCCCAGCGGCGTGCCGATGATGCGCCATCGGTGCTGGCGCAGTTTTCACTGTTCTCGCTGCCGATTCAGACCCAGGCAGTCTACAGTGTGCTGCTGCTGATCCCGATCGGGGCGCTGGTCGTTGTCTTGCTGCGTAATGTCATCGGTCTGCAGACTTTCGGTACGTTCATGCCGGTGCTGATCGCGCTGGCGTTTCGTGAGACCCAGCTGCTCTGGGGCGTCATCATGTTCTCATCGCTGGTGGTCCTGGGGCTCGCGTTCCGGTTTTATCTCGAGCGCTTGCGGCTGTTGCTGGTGCCGCGGCTCAGCGCCGTGTTGATCATCGTCGTGATGCTGATGCTGATGCTGTCGGTCGTCAGTCACAAACTGGGCTTCGAGGGTGGCCTGTCGGTCGCGTTGTTCCCGATGGTCATCCTGGCGATGACGATCGAGCGCATGTCGGTGGTCTGGGAAGAACGCGGCTCCACCGAGGCCATCCAGCAGGGACTCGGCTCACTGCTGGTCGCTGCAATCTGCTACGCCGCCATGGATCTCGACATCGTCCAGCACCTGTTGTTCGTGTTTCCGGAATTGTTGTTGCTGGTGCTGGCCGCAACGCTGTTAATGGGACGTTACACCGGTTATCGGCTACTCGAGCTCTACCGGTTCCGGGGGCTGGCCGGGTCGGGCAACTGATGTTCAGGTTAGCAATGGCCCTGCGCAGCAAGGGTGTCCTCGGGCTGAACGAGCGCAACGCGAATGTCATCCAGCGTCTGAACGAGCGTCGCCTGTATCCGCTGGTCGACGACAAGTTGCGAACCAAGCGCCTCGCGCTTGCGGCTGGCATCGCCGTGCCCGAGTTGTACGGCGTCATCGGCAGCCAGCACGATGTGCGCCGGCTTGCCGACCTGGTCGGCGAGCATCGGGACTTCGTGATCAAACCCGCCCAGGGCACCGGCGGGGACGGCATCCTGGTGGTGACCGGGCGCAGCGCGGCAGGCCAGCGCCTGTACCAGCTTGCCGACGGAGAGCTCATTTCGAGCAACGGGATTCGACACCATGTGTCCAACATCATCAGCGGTCAATACAGTTTCGTCGGTATTCGCGACCGCGCGATGATCGAATACCGCGTCGAGACCGACCCGTTTTTTGCGGATGTGTCGTTTCAGGGTGTGCCCGATGTCCGCGTACTCGTCTACCGGGGCTACCCGGTCATGGCGATGGTACGACTGCCAACCCGTCGTTCGCGGGGCAAGGCCAACCTGCATCAGGGCGCGGTCGGTGTCGGTGTTGATCTGGCTACCGGGCGGACCCTGTCGGGCGTGCTGGACAACGACATCGTCTACGAGCACCCTGATACTGGTGCGGCAATCGGCGATCTGGTGATGCCGCAATGGGATTATTTTCTGGCGCTCGCAACGCGCTGTCATGCACTGACCGGCCTGGGCTATATCGGCGTCGACATCGTCCTCGACCGGTTTCGCGGGCCGCTGATTCTGGAATTAAATGCGCGTCCGGGGTTGAATATACAAATCGCCAACCGGGCCGGATTGCAGGGTCGCATGACGACGATCGATGCCTGGCAGGGCGCAGAATACAGCTCCGAAGAAAAGGTTGCGCGCGTGCGCGAAGCGTTCAGGACGATACGACCATGACCCAACGGACGCCCTTATTCGATCGGCAGGTCGCCGCCGGCGCCCGGATAGTCGACTTCGGCGGCTGGACCATGCCGTTGCACTATGGATCCCAGCTCGACGAACACCATGTCGTCCGTCAGGCCGCCGGGATTTTCGACGTATCGCACATGACCGTAATCGATGTGGACGGTGCCGATGCTGAGACCTATCTGCAAACGCTGCTGGCGAACGATGTCGCCCGGCTCAAGTCACCCGGCCGTGGCCTCTACAGTTGCATGCTGAGTCATTCCGGCGGGATCGTCGACGACCTGATTGCCTACCGTCGCGACAGCGGCGAATTTCGTATCGTCGTCAACGCTGCGACGCGAGAGAGCGATCTTGCGTGGATGGACAGCGTTGCCGGCGACTGTGCCGTGACGCTGACGGAACGCCCCGGGTCGATCATGCTGGCCGTGCAGGGCCCGGAGGCATGCGAGCGTGCGGCGCCGCTGTTGCCGGATTCGTTGCGTGCTGCCGCCCTCGGCCTGACGCCGTTCGGTTGCGTCGAGGGCGAGGGCTGGTTCATCGCGCGTACCGGTTACACCGGTGAGGACGGGTGGGAAATCATCGTCGGCGCCGAGGCCGGCCTGGTGCTTTGGGATGCCGCTGTCGCGGCGGGCATCCGGCCTTGTGGTCTGGGCGCGCGCGACACATTGCGGCTGGAGGCGGGGTTGTGTCTGTACGGTCAGGATATGGATCAGGGGACTTCGCCCCTGGTGTCGAACCTCGCATGGACGGTAGCCTGGGATCCGGACAAACGGAACTTTGTCGGCCGCCAGGCACTCGAAGATGAGCGTAAACAAACCGATGCACACAAATTAGTCGGCCTGATTCTCGACGATCGCGGTATCATGCGCCCAGGCCAGCGTGTGATCACAGCAGCGGGTGCCGGGGTCGTCACCAGCGGCGGGTTTTCGCCGACGCTGCGACGCTCGATCGCCCTGGCCCGGATTCCCGGCATGGCTGCGGAATCCTGCCAGGTCGAAATCCGTGCGGCTCGCCGCGTCGCGAAAATCGTACGGCCGCCTTTCGTTCGTTATGGAAAAATACTAGTGGATTTACCGGGAGGACATCTGGAGATATGAGTGAAGTGCCCGATAATCTCAAATATTCAAGCGAACACGAATGGGTACGCCTGGAGGACGATGGCTCCGTGGTCGTCGGTATCACCGATCATGCGCAAGCGGCGCTGGGCGAACTGGTCTACGTGGAGGTGCCCGAGGCCGGGCAGACCTTTAACAAGGGTGACGCCTGTATCGTCGTCGAATCCGTCAAAGCCGCGTCGGACGTCTATGCTCCCGTCAGCGGTGCGTGTCAGGCGGCGAATCCGGCACTGGGCGACGCGCCTGAGCTGGTCAACCAGAGCCCGTACGAAGGCGGGTGGCTGGTCAGGCTGCAGCCATCGGACCCGGCCGAGCTCGATGAGCTCATGGATGCCGAGGCCTATGCCCGGTTGCTTGCCGAGTCCGGCGGTTAGCCCGCAGACGGCAGGTCCGGCCAGGCTTCCAATGCCCTATATTCCGCATACGGATGATGATGTTGCTGCCATGCTGGCGGTGATCGGCGTCGACAGCACGGCGGAGCTGTTCGACGAGATTCCCGACGGCTTGCTGATCGATGCGTTGCCCGGCATCCCGGCAGCCTTGACGGAGGCCGGGATCACGCGACTGATGCGCGCGCGAGCCGGGCGCGACGGAGGTGCTGTGTCATTTCTCGGCGCCGGCGCGTACGAGCATTACATCCCGGCCGCGGTCTGGGATATCGCCAACCGCGGCGAGTTCTACAGCGCCTACACGCCGTATCAGGCCGAGGCGAGTCAGGGCACGCTGCAACTGATATACGAATTCCAGACGATGATGACGGGTCTGACCGGTCTCGACGTCTCCAACGCGTCGTTGTATGACGGCGCGAGCGCATTTGCCGAGGCCTGCCTGATGGCCGTGCGTGCAAATCGCAAGTCGAAGTCCCGCCGGATGCTCGTCAGTCGCGGCGTCAATCCGGTCTACCGTGCGGTGGCCCGTGCCATCGGCGGCGGCCAGGGTATCGAACTTGTCGAACTGCCGCTCGACCCGGCCGGAAGAACCGATTTCGATGCGTTGACGAAATTCGACGGCGAGG
Organism: Gammaproteobacteria bacterium; assembly: GCA_004357495.1. Classification (GTDB taxonomy): domain Bacteria; phylum Pseudomonadota; class Gammaproteobacteria; order Steroidobacterales; genus SMWD01. Next base: position 8,553 of record SMWD01000163.1, on the reverse strand, counting down.
CGTTCGCCGCGGTCTGCCTTGCGCAGCCGACGTTCCTCGGCACGATCGAGGAGGCCGACGCCATTACGGACTGGGCGCATGCACACGACATGCTGGTCATCTCGATCTGCAACCCGACCGGCCTCGCGCTGCTGAGGCCGCCCGGCGAGTGGGGTGAGACAGGCGCGGACATTGCGTGCGGCGAGGGTCAGCCGCTGGGCATCCCGGTGTCATCCGGCGGCCCTTACTTCGGCTACATGGTGTGTCGCAAGCCGCTGCTGCGCCAGATGCCCGGGCGAATCGTCGGGCGCACGGTCGACATCGAAGGGCGCCCCGGGTTTACGCTGACCCTGCAGGCACGCGAGCAGCATATCCGCCGCTCGAAAGCGACCTCGAATATCTGCACGAACCAGGGGCTCATGGTGACCGCCGCGACGATCTACCTGTCTTTGCTCGGTGCGGAGGGCTTGCGGCGCACGGCCCTGCAATGCCATGCCAACACGAACTTGCTGGCGGGGAAGCTGGCACAGCTGGAAGGCGTCTCCGTGGCGTTTGATACCTATTTTCACGAGGCCGTCATACGCTTCGATCGGCCGGTGGCCGCGCTCGTCGATGCGCTCGGGGAGCGCGGTATCCTCGCCGGCTACGACCTGTCCGAGCATTACCCGGAACTTGGCAATGCGTTGCTGGTCTGCGCGACCGACGCCCGCACGCATGAGGATATCGACGCATACGTGGCTGCGACTCGCTCTGCACTCGATCGTTCACAGGCCGCCTGAGCCGATGTCCGAACCGGTCATTTTTGAACTGTCCCGGGCCGGTCGTCGCGCACCGACGCATGCGGTTGCCGAGGTGCCCGCGCACACGATTCCCGAGGCGCTGTTGCGCGATGCACCCCCGGTTTTGCCGGAGGTGTCGGAGCTGCAGGTCGTCCGGCATTTCACCCGGCTGTCACAACTTAATTTTTCGATCGACACCGAGTTTTATCCGCTCGGCTCATGCACGATGAAGTACAACCCGAAGATCTGTAATCGGTTGGCGATGCTGCCGGAGTTCCTCGAGCGTCATCCACTCGGCGACGTCGAACGCGGTCAGGGGTTCCTCGAGTGCATGTTCGAACTGCAGGAGATGCTGAAAGCCGTTACCGGCATGACGGCGATCTCCCTGACGCCGATGGCGGGTGCTCAGGGGGAGTTCGCGGGCGTGGCGATGATCCGGGCGTATCACGCCGCCCGCCAGGATCACGAGCGTTGCGAGATCATCGTCCCGGACGCTGCCCATGGCACGAACCCGGCGACCGCGACGATGTGTGGCTGTACGGCCGTCGAGATTCCCACGGGTCCCGACGGCGATGTCGATCTCGACGCGCTGCGCAGGGTCGTCGGCCCCCGGACTGCCGGTATCATGCTGACCAACCCGTCGACTCTCGGCGTCTTCGAGCGGCACATCACCGAAGTGGCCGAGATCGTGCACTCGGCCGGCGGTTTGCTGTACTACGATGGCGCGAACCTGAACGCGATACTCGGCCGCGTATTTCCTGCCGACATGGGGTTTGATGTCATTCATGTCAACCTGCACAAGACGTTTTCGACTCCGCACGGCGGCGGTGGTCCGGGTTCGGGCGTGGTCGGCGTCAACGACCGCCTTGCGGCGTTCCTGCCGGTGCCGATAGTCGGGCGCACGGGCGCCGATCGCTTCGTCTGGCTGACCGAGCAGGACCTGCCGCAGAGTATCGGCCGGCTGTCGGCATTCATGGGCAATGCCGGGATTTTGCTGCGCGCCTACATCTACATGCGCCTGCTTGGCGGCGACGGCATGCGCCGCGTTTCTGAATACGCGACTCTGAACGCGAACTACCTGATGCAGCAGCTCGTCAAAGCAGGTTTTGATGTTGCATTTTCCGAGCGACGCGCGAGCCACGAGTTTATCGTGTCCCTGAAGGGCATCGCCGGTGAGACCGGCATCACGGCAATGGATTTCGCCAAGGCGCTCCTCGACCGTGGCTTTCACGCGCCGACGACCTACTTCCCGGCGCTCGTGGCCGAGTGTCTGCTGATCGAACCGACGGAGACGGAAACGCGCCAGGATCTCGATGCGTTTGCGGCCGCCCTGATCGATATTCGCGACCAGGCGCGCACCGATCCCGACGAGGTCAGGGCCGCGCCGCGCACGATGCCCGTCCGTCGCCTCGACGACGTGCGCGCCGCCAGGCAGCTCGACCTTGCCTGGCAGGGCGAGCCGGAATCATCCTGACGCAGTAAACCCGATTCAATTCGCCCCTTATGGAGAGTTAACCCCGTGTCCGTGCTTATTTGTGGCTCCCTGGCCTATGACAACATCATGGTTTTTCCCGGCCGGTTCAAGGAGCATATCCTTCCCGATCAGCTGCATATCCTGAATGTTGCGTTTCTGGTGCCGGAACTGCGCAAGGAGTTCGGCGGTTGCGCCGGGAATATTGCCTACAACCTGCAGGCGATCGGCGGCGAGCCGCTGATCATGGCCACGGTCGGGACGGACTTTGGGGCCTATGCCGAGCGCATCCGGACGCTCGGCCTCGATGCGCGGTTCGTCACGACGATCAGCGATACGCTGACGGCGCAGGCCTATATCACGACTGACCTGGATGATAACCAGATCACGGCATTTCACCCCGGCGCGATGGATCATTCCCATCAGAACGTGGTGCCGGGTGACGCCGGCGTGCAGATCGGCATGATTTCGCCGGATGGCCGCCAGGGCATGATCGAGCACGCGCAGCAATTTGCTGCTGCCGGCATCCCGTTCATCTTCGACCCGGGCCAGGGTCTGCCGATGTTCGCGGGCGAGGACCTCAAGCAGTTCATCGAGCAGGCGACCTGGGTTGCCGTCAACGACTACGAGGGCGAGTTGCTGCAGGAACGTACCGGCTGGTCTCTGGAGGACATCGCGCAACATGTCGAGGCGGTCATCGTGACTCGTGGCGGGTCCGGTTCTTTCATCTTCACCGGCGGCGAGAAAATCGAGATTCCTGCGGTCAAGCCGGTCGAGGTTCTGGATCCGACCGGCTGCGGCGATGCCTACCGGGCCGGCCTGTTGCTGGGTATCACGCGCGGCATGTCATGGCAGGACACCGGGCGTCTTGCATCGCTGCTCGGCTCGATCAAGATTGCCCGGCGCGGGACTCAGAACCATGAACTGAGTTCGGACCATCTTGCAACCGCGTTCGAGGCAGCCTTTGGTTATGAGATATCTCTTTAGAGCTTTCGTCTGTAGTTGGCTGCCGTTCGCGGTACTGGCCGCGGCCCCGACCGAGAGTGATTGGAGCGGCACGCTCGAGCGCATCTCGTCGGGCGTCGTCTCGATCAAGATCGACAGCACGCGGGCATTCGATACGGAATGGAACCTGTCGAGTCAGGCAACTGGTTTCGTCGTCGATGCCGAGCGTGGGCTCATACTGACCAATCGCCACGTCGTGACACCGGGCCCGGTGCGTGCCGAGGCATTGTTCAATAATCAGGAAGAGGTCGAACTGCAGGCGCTCTATCGCGACCCGGTGCACGATTTTGGTTTCTACCGGTACGATCCGGCGCAGCTCAAATACATCGAGCCGGTCGAGTTGAAGCTCGATCCGGATGCGGCCGAGATCGGTCGCGAGATCCGGGTCGTCGGTAACGATGCCGGCGAGCGGCTCGCGTTTCTGTCGGGCACGATCGCACGGCTGGATCGACCGGCGCCGTCTTACGGGCGGGGAAACTACAATGATTTCAATACGTTTTACCTGCAGGCGGCATCCAGTACTTCGGGCGGGTCGTCGGGTTCGCCGGTTATCGATGTCGACGGTAACGTTATCGCCCTGAACGCCGGCGCCAGCGCACATGCCGCGTCCAGTTTCTTTTTGCCGCTCGAGCGCGTCGTGCGGGCACTCGATTTGCTGCGCAAGGGCGAGCCGGTGACGCGCGGCACGCTGGCGGTGATTTTCGTGCACCAGGCATTTGACGAGTTACGCCGACTTGGCTTGCGCGAGGTGACGGAAAGTGACATCCGGCGAAAATTTCCGGATCAGATCGGCATGCTGGTCGTCGACGAGATTATCCCGGGTGGCAGCGCGGACGGCAAACTGCAAATTGGCGATATCATTGTCGAGATTAACGGCGTGCTGGTCACTAATTTCGTCCCGCTCGAGACGATCATCGACAGCCACGTCGGTGATTCGCTGGAGTTGGTCATCGAGCGCAATGGTACGGCGATGGATGTCGACGTCGACGTCATGGATCTGCACAGTATCACGCCGCGTGAGTACATTCGTTTCGGCGATGCGATCGTCAACGACCTGTCGTATCAGCAGGCGCGTCACCTCAATCGCAGCATCGAGGGGGTGTACGTGGCCAATGCCGGCTACGTGCTGGCCAATGCCTCGGTCCCGCGCGGCAGCGTGATTACGGCGGTTGGCGACCGCAGCGTATCGACGCTCGACGATTTTGAGGCCGCATTGTCCACACTCGGCGACCGGGCGCGAGTCCCGCTTCGATTCTATACGTTCGAGGATCCGGTCACGTCGAGATTGTCGGTGATGAACATGGATCGCCGCTGGTTTCCGACCGAGCGATGCGCCCGCGACGACCGCACGGGGCTGTGGCCCTGCCGCGTGCTGACCGATGCGCCCGACGTGGCGCCGCAGGAGCCCGCGACGGCCCGTTTCATTGTGCATAAAGACCGTCGGGCGCGCGCAATTGCGCGCTCGCTGGTGCTCGTGAACTACGATATCCCGTATACCATCTCCGGCGTCTCAGAACGCAGTTACTACGGCACCGGCCTTATCGTCGATGCGACCCGTGGCCTTGTCGTGGTCGACCGTAATACCGTGCCCGAAGCGATGGGTGATGTGCGGATTACCTTTGCCGGCGAACTCGAGGTGCCGGCCAAGGTCCGGTACATTCATCCGACGCATAACCTGGCGATGTTGTCCTACGACCCGGCGCTGATCGGGGACACGCCGGTTCGCAGCGCAAGACTGTCGAAGCGCATACCGGAGCCGGGCGAGTCTGTGTGGGTCGCCGGCTTGCGTCCCGACAGCAAACTCGTCTTTCAGGCCACCGAGATTGCGTCGATCGATCCCGTGTTCCTGCCGCTGTCGCGCACCATGCGTTTTCGTGAAACGAACCTGGAGACGTTAAGTCTCGTCAACGGGCCGGTCGATATCGATGGCGTGATCATCGACAAGCAAGGGCGGGTGACGGCACTCTGGTCGAGCTTCGCCTTCCAGGTCGGCCCCGACCTCGTTCAGGAGAACAAGGGCGTTCCCGCAGAACTTGTGGCGCAGATGCTCGATCTCGTCCGTGAGGGCCGCCCGCTGTATTCGCTGGAAGTCGAGTTGAACCCGCTGCCGATGCCCGCGGCCCGCAAACTCGGGCTCGCGGACGAACACATCAACCGGTTGACCCGGCACGACCCGGGGCGTCGCCAGGTCATGGCGGTGTTACGGACGGTTGCGGGTACCCCGGCGGCCGACTTGCTGGAAGCCGGTGACCTGATTCTGAGTATTGACGGGCAGCCGGTTACGCGCTTTCGTGAGGTGGAACGGGCCACGCAGCGTGCAGCGGTCGAGCTCGAGATTCTGCGCGACGGCGTGATCAGGAAGATCACCGTGGGCACGGTCGCACTCGACGGCCAGGGCGTGCGGCGCGCCGTGATGTGGGCCGGTGCCTTGCTGCAGGCCCCGTACCGTGAAATGTCGGCACAACGCGGGGTCGAACCGTTCGGAGTCTATGTGGCTTATTTTGCTTACGGTTCGCCCGCGTCGCGGTTCGGACTGCTCGCGGGTCGCCGGATCGTTGCTGTCGACGGCCTGCCGACCCCCGATCTCGACGCCTTCTTGCAGATCATCGCCGACAAGCCGGATCGGCAATCGGTCCGGCTGACAACCGTCATGTGGAATAACGCCGTCGACGTGCTGACGCTGAAACTCGACACGTACTACTGGCCCGCTTACGAGATCGTCTACCGGGACGACGAATGGCAACGCATCATGTTCAACTGACGGTGCGTGCGGCGCTGTTGGGCGCCGTGCTCCTTGGTCTCATAGTGTCGGTCGCGGCCGATTCGTTGTACACATATCGGGACGAGAGCGGTGCACTCGTGTTCAGTGATCGCCCGCCCGACGGGGGTCAGGTTTTCGAGCGCGAACTGCGGGTGGCGCACTCGACCAAGTCGCCCGAGGTTACCATTCGGGTCGAGACGACGGGCAGCGGTGTCGCCCTGTGGGCCGACAATGATTGCCATTGTCCCGCGCAGGTTGCGATCAGGCTGATCGACGCGCGTGATGTTGCGACCCATTCAGGCGATACCGTCATCCGTCTCGTACCGGCGCGTGGCAGTACGCAGTTGATGAACCTGCCGGCAACGGCGGGCCTGGTGTCGAGTCGGTTGTCCGCCGATGTGCAGTCCGGCTACGAGTTCGGTTTCATTTTCGGCGATCCGGACACGCAGCATGCGCCGGCCGAGGGCTACCGTCCGCCGTTTGCCGCCGGCCGGCGATTCATGATCAGCCAGGCCTTTCCGGATGCGGTAACGCACCTGACGCTCGAGAGCCGTTACGCGATCGATATCCTGATGCCCGAGCAGACGGCGATTTACGCGGCGCGTGCGGGCATCGTCGTCGAAGTTGCGCACAGCAATTTTCGCGGTGGGGCCGACTGGGGCAAGTACGGCGGGCAGGCGAACATAGTCAAGATCATGCACGACGACAGCAGCTTTGCCATTTATGCACACTTGTCGTGGGATTCGATTCGCGTGCGGCCGGGGCAGCGCGTACGACGGGGCGAGCACATCGCCGCGTCCGGCAACACCGGTTTCAGCACCGGGCCGCATCTGCATTTTGTCGTCGTGCGTAACCAGGGCTTGCGCACCGCGTCCGTGCCGGTCCGGTTCAGCGACGGGCGCGGCGGATCAGTCGCGCCGCAGAGCGAGGAGCCCCTGCAGAATCCCTAAGGGGCAGAATCCGTAAGGGGCAGAATCCCTGCGGGAAATAATCCCCGACCGGCGGCGTCAGTCTCGCGCCGGCGTCAGCCAGATCGACAGCGCCACGAGCGCCCAGCCGAGCATGAACGCGATGCCGCCAATCGGTGTGATTTCGCCGATCGCCGCCGGTGCGCCGAGTTGCTCGGCGTAGATGCTGCCGCAGAATACGAGCATGCCGAAGACGAAAATCCAGCGGCTCCAGTGACGCAGTGTCGATGGCCCGACGCTGAGGTTGATCAGCGTGATCAATATCAGGCCGAGCGAATGATAAACCTGCATCTGCACGGCCCAGCCCCAGGATTCCTGCGCAGCCTTGTCCGTCAGGCCATGGAAGCCATAGGCGCTCAGCGTCGCGGCCGTCATCAGGGATAACGCGCCGATCAGCAGGAAGAGTTTGTCGCTCCTCGTCATCCGGTATTCCTCTGCGAATTGCACGCAGCTTAGCGCATCCGGTGAGCCGTGCGCAGTCGCCAGGTTCCGCGCCCGGAACATTCTTGAACCTTAATGCCGGCTGTCAGGCGCCACCAGGCTGGGTGCGACGCGCGCCACTCATCGGCCGACCATCGATTCGGTGCCGCGCTGATCGTTCATCGCTCACCGCCCATCGGCGTGACGCGTCGGCGTTTTCGGGCTATTCTGCCGGGCCTTGGCAAGCTCGGACACGCTCATGAAACAACGTCAGTTAGGGGCCGCCGGTGAGGCGGTGTCCGCGATCGGTCTCGGTTGCATGGGCCTGGTCGGCTGGTACGGCGAGCGCGATGACGTCGAGGCCGCGGCGACCGTACGGCATGCGCTCGATATCGGCGTCACCCATCTCGATACCGCGGCCGTCTACCAGGATGGTGACAACGAGCGGTTCGTCGGCGAATGCATTAAAGGTCGTCGCGACGAAGTCTTCCTCGCGACGAAGTGCGGCATGGAACGTACGCCGGAGGGGCGCATCAGGGTCGATACGCGGCCAGCGGTGATCAAGGCGTCCTGCGACGCGAGTCTTGGGCGTCTCGGCACGGATCACATCGATCTTTTTTACCTGCATCGGATCGACAAGACCGTGCCGATCGAAGAATCCATCGGCGCCATGGCCGACCTCGTCGCGGCGGGCAAGATTCGGCACATCGGCGTGTCCGAGGCCAGCGGCGAGACGCTGCGCCGCGCCCACGCGACGCATCCGATCGCGGCGCTACAGAGCGAGTTGTCGCTGTGGACCCGTCGGACCGAGCTCGCCACGTGCCGCGAGCTGGGTATCGCGTTCGTCGCGTACAGTCCGCTCGGCCGCGGTTTCCTGACCGGCGCGCTGAAGAGCCCCGACGATCTGCCCGAGACCGACACGCGCCGTATCTTTCCGCGGTTCGCCGACGAGGCGTTTGCCGACAACGTGGCGGCGGCGCAACAGGTGCGTGAATTTGCAGAATCGCTCGGCGTCACGCCCGCGCAGCTCGCCCTGGCGTGGGTGCTCGCGCAGTGGGAATGCGTGTTGCCGATTCCGGGCACCAAGAAGCGCCGCTACCTCGAGGACAACGCGGGCGCCGCGGCCGTGGAGCTGAGCGCGACGGTGCTGGAACAGATCGATCGCGCGTT
>SMWD01000162.1 GCA_004357495.1 Gammaproteobacteria bacterium | reverse complement strand
TTGACGACGACCGCGCCGCCGGCAGCAGATTCGGATCCGGGCAGCGGCCCGGCAACCTGTTCATACGCGAGCTTGGCGAAGACCATTGCACAGATAACGACAGACTCCCCGGGTAACGCGCGCAGCCCCCGGATGGCGCCTGCCAGCAGCAAACCGTGCAGCAATCCGGACAGGCCGACATACCAGCGCAGGTCCTCATCCAGGAACCAGAACCCTGAAGCCATGGCCAGGATGCTGATTGCGGCTGCCAGGATCCACTGCCGGGTGTTGTAGCGCCGCCCAACCAATAGCCAGATGAGTACCAGGCCGGCCAGGTTAAGCGCCAGGTGCGGGACTCCCAGGTGCACGAAATGCCCGCTCAGCAGGCGCCAGTAGTCACCGCCGGCGATGGCTAGCCGGTCGTAGCGCAGAAGCTCCCGGGCAGCATCGCCCCAGGCCGCTGCGACGACGCATGCAAGAGCAACCACGAACGGCACCTGCCAGTCAGGAAAACGTCGCGGAAACTGCATGGCTCTTTGATTTGTGAACTTGGGATAACCCCATGTTTGTTATACTGACGTTTAAGCAGATCTAGAGTCAACGATGGCGGAGTAAAACTGTGGGCAGGACCTTAAAGACACATCAGGGCGGCTTCACGCTCATCGAGATCATGGTTGTGGTCATCATTCTCGGCATCCTGGCGGCCATCGTCGCGCCCAATGTCATTGGCCGGATTGATGACGCGCAGATAGTCCGCGTGCAGCAGGACCTCCGGGGCATCGAGAATGCGCTCAAATTCTATCGCCTCGACAACTTCGCCTACCCCAGCAGCGAGCAGGGTCTGCAGGCCCTGGTCAGCAAGCCCGGCGATCCGAATATCCGGCACTGGAAAGCCGGCGGCTACCTCGACCGGCTGCCGAAAGATCCCTGGGGCAAGGAGTATCAGTACTTGAATCCCGGACAAAACGGTGAGATCGATATTTACACTTTCGGCCGGGACGGCCGCCCGGGTGGTGAAGGCATCGATGCCGACCTCGGTAACTGGGAACTCGAATAGCCGGCCATCGCCGGACACCGCAGATGTCAATCCGCAATCCGTGCCCAAATCGTTGCAGGTTCGCGCACAGCAGCGCTTTTACCTTGATCGAGCTATTAGTCGTTGTTGTCATTATTACCGTCATCAGCGCAGTCGCATTGTTATCGCTCGGCATCCTTGGAGACGATCGCAATTTGCAGCGTGAGGCCCGCCGCCTGTCTTCCCTGATCGAACTGGCCAATGATGAGGCGACTATCCAGGGTCGTGACTACGGACTGGAAATCATGCAGTCCGGCTACCGCTTTGTTGAATACGATCCGATTCTGAATCGTTGGTACGAAATGATTGGCGATGACTTTCTGCGCCCGCGGCAAATCGAAGAAGGCATGGAATTCGAGTTATTCATCGAGGATCACCGGATATTGCTCGATGCGACAGCGGCCGATACGGATCGGGAAGAAGATGACAGCAACCTGACCGACGACTATATTCCGCACATATTGATCATGTCGAGCGGCGACGTCTCGCCATTTGAATTGAGATTATTGCGGCCGAGCGACCGTGCCGCGCTCACGCTGACCATGTCGCTGGCCGGGGAACTTGAGATCCAGGGCGATGATCAAGAACCGCTCTGAGCGCGCTGCCGGGTTCACCCTGATCGAGGTCATGGTGGCGCTGGCTATCGCGGGACTCTCCCTTGCGGCAGTGGCCGCGTCCATCAGCCAGATGGTTGATGCCGGGTCTGCAATGCGGCAGCGTACGTACGCCAGCTGGATCGCACAAAACAAAATTGCCGAGCTGCGGCTCGCGAACCTCGTGCCGGAGGTCAGCTCGACCACCGGCGAGGTCGAATACGCCACCCAGCAATGGGCATGGCGCGCGACCATTTCCGAGACCGGCGTGGAAAACCTGTTCCGCGTCGAGGTCGCGGTTTCAATTGCGGGTTCGGACGATGTCATTCGAACAGTAACCGGCTTTATCGGCGAACCCGGCATACCGGGAGAGAGCAATCGGGCCTGGACGAGAAACACGCAGGCAGCCGGCGAAGAGCAGTGAACAGGCGAGTCGAACAGGTTCACGCATTTACCCTGATCGAGGTGCTCGTGTCACTCGCAATCTTCGCGATTCTGGCCGCGCTCGCCTATGGCGCACTCGGCCAGACCCTGGATGCCGCGGAATTACTAAACAGCCGCATGGACCGGCTGCAGGCGATACAGCGGACGATGCGGCTGCTGAGCGAAGACTTGCTGCAGCTGTCGCCACGACCGATTCGCGATGAACTGGGCGAGGGCTACGGACCGGCACTCGACACCGGTTTTCAGTCAGGGTTCGCACTGGAGCTCACGCACGGTGGCTGGAGCAATCCGATCGTTTTGCCGCGTGGCACATTGCAGCGTTCCGCCTATCGCATCGAGGGGGACGAGTTGATTCGCTACCACTGGATGGTGCTGGACAGAACGCTGGCCAATGAACCGATTGCTGTGGTCCTGCTCGACGGCGTGGAGTCTGTCCTGTTCCGCTTTCTTCAGGCCAATGGCGAGTGGACCGAGCAATGGCCGCCGGCTAACCGGCCCGGGGCGCTGGGCGCACGTCAGCGGCCGCGCGCGGCGGAAATCATCCTGACGCTGACCGGTGAAGGCCAGATCAGCCGGCTGCTGGAGATCGCGCCATGAGCAAGCACCCCAGAGAGCGCGGCGTTGCCTTGATCACTGCCATGCTGATCACGGCACTGGCAACCATGGTTGCGGCTAATCTCGCCTGGGACAATGCTCTTGATGTGCGGCGAACCATGGTACTGCTGAACCGGGACCAGGCGATCCAGGTCGCCCTGGGCGCCGAAAGCTGGATTATGAGCATCCTTCGCCAGGATCTCGAAGACAGCCAGACAGATCACCTGGCCGAGATCTGGGCCACCGAATTGCCCGGGCTGCCCATCGAAGGCGGTGAGGTATTTGGCGCCGTAAGCGATCTGCAGGGACGCTTCAACATCAACAACCTGATCGATGAGAACGGCGTGGTGCATGAGGAATCCCTGCAGCAATTTCGCAGGTTGCTGCTTGCAATCGGGCTTGACCCGCGATTCGCCGGGATTGCTGCCGATTGGCTCGATAGTGACCTTGACCCTTTGTTTCCCGATGGTGCCGAGGACTCGATCTATACGGGTATGATTCCGCCCTACCGCACTGCCAACCAAACCTTAAGCAGCATCAGTGAACTTGCCGCACTGGACGGCATGGACAAACTGACATTCAATGCGCTCGTGCCTCATATTACGGCCCTGCCCGGCCGCACGAAAATAAATGTCAACACGGCGACAGGCGCCGTGCTGCAATCACTGGACGAGAACATGACCCTCGCCGATGTTGAAAACCTGATTGCCGAACGCGAGTCCGGCGGATTTACGGATATTCAAAACTCGTTCTCGTCACTCGTTACACCGGACGTGATCAATAATCTCGGAGAGTCAACGCAGTATTTTCAATTGAAGGTCGTGGTGCGGATTGATACGGTTCGCATCACGTTAAACAGCGTATTGCAACGGGGGCCACGCGGCGACGTTACGCCGATCCTCCGCAGCCTGGGAGCTCTCTGAGTATGTCCGAATACCTGGTGATCCGGCTTGCCGAGCACCCAGACCAGCAGGCGCACTGGATCGCGGCCGATTCAAGCGGCGCGACGCAGGGTCCTCCGGTGTCCGGCATGCTGAGTGAGGCGAAGGCGGATATCGGCAATCGCGAGGTCATCGTGCTCGTGCCCAGTGCCGAAGTGCTGACCACGAGTGTCGACATTCCGCTTCGGGCGGGCGCCAAATTGCAGGCCGCCCTGCCCTATGCCCTGGAAGAATATCTCGCGGACGACATCGACAAACTCCATTTCGCTGCGGGCCTGCGACGCGCCAGCGGCAAAACGCCGGTCAGCGTTGTGAGTCACGAACGGCTTGCGGAATGGATCGACATGCTCGCCAAAGCAGACATTCATGCGTCATCGATCATTGCGGACAGCTACGGTCTGGCACGCATACCGGGAACGATCAGCATGCTGCTCACCGGGGACCAGATTTTCATCAACGACGGCGGCGACATTGAACTTGTGATGCAGGACGTGAGCCCAGGCGATGCACTGGCGGCGATCGGTGCCCTGGATCAAGGTGCCGGGAGCGAGAGCGAAAGTGACAGGGAAGCAGATGCCGCCGCGCTGCCGCGTCATGTACTCGTCTATTGCACAGCAGGAGATGAAGAGCGCTATCAGCAGGACTGGATAGCAATACGCCAGCAACTGGACAGCGTAGATGTCAAGCTTCTCGCGGACGGCAGCATGCCAAGACTCGCAGTGACAGTCGCGACCGGGGCTGGCATCAACCTGTTGCAGGGCGTTTACGGTGCGCAAAAGGAATATGCAGGTCTGCTCAAGCCGTGGAAGGTCGCGGCGATACTGCTGCTTGCCCTCGGGATCATCGGTATCGCTGCAAAGACAACTGACTACTACCTCCTGCTGCGCCAGGAAACGCAATTGCGGCAATTATTCAACACCGAGTATCAGCAGATATTGCCGGGCATCCCTGATACGAACGATCCTGCCCGCGTCGTCGAATCCCTCAGGCGCCGCGTCGGCAGCGCCGATTCGGCGCCGGTGTTCCTGCAATCGATGGAACAACTTAGCCGCGCAATGCAGCAGAACGGGGAAGCACAAATTGTGGCCATCAGCTATCGCGCCGGCGTGGTCGACGTCCGGGTGGTGGCACCGAATGTTGCGATGCTCGATAGTATTCAAAGGGCCGTCGGTCAAAACGGTCAATTCCGGGCGACTATTCAGTCCACTGATCAGGACGGCGAAATGGTTAACAGCCGCATCCAGATACAGGAGATCGGTCGATGAGGCCCTGGTTCGATGCACTGGAGGAGCGTGAAAAGATCCTGGTGCTGACGGCCGTGGTGTTTGTCGTGTGCGTAACCTTCTGGTACGGCGTCTGGACGCCGCTCGATAGTGGTCAGAAATCTGCCGCCGCCAGGGTCGAGGTCTGGAAGATTTCGCTGGCGGAATTGCGGCCGTTAAAAGGCCAGATTCAGGCATCCGCTAGCGGCCAGTCGATTCAGGCAGGCCAGGACCAGTCACTTGTCGTCATTATCGACAGCACGCTGCGGCAGCGAGGCCTGTATGACGCCCTGCAAAGAAGTCAGCCTACGCCGGCCGGCAATGGCATTCGGGTTGAATTCGAAAGCGCGGCATTTGACGACCTGATGCTGTGGCTCGGCGATGTGAACCGCCAATATGGATTGCTGGTTCAGTCCGGCAGCTTCTCGCTTGCCGCCGGTGAAAACCCCGGCCGTGTCAATTCGACCTTGACCCTGGAACGCTGACCGGCATGAAACGCCTTGTCATCGCTGGCATCCTGATATTTTTTGGGGTGATGCTCGCAACATTTCCAGCGAGAGTCGCCTACCAGTGGTTTGCACCGGCAGAAATCCGGCTAAGTGGCATCACCGGTTCGGTCTGGAACGGCAGCGCGGCCGAAGGCATTGCCGGAGGCGCTTACGTACGAAACATCAGCTGGCATTTCAAGCCAATGTCGTTGTTGTCCGGAAAACTTGCCTTTCAGACCAGCAGCAACCCGGTATCCGGCTCGATCAATACAGAGCTTGCAGTCAGCCCTGGTGGAAACCTCACGCTGTCCGCTTTATCCGGCAACGTGCCGCTGGATTCGGTGCATCCGGCATTTCAGCAAAGTGGCATTCGCGGCGATATTGCGCTGCAGTTCGAGACGATCGTTATCAGAGACGGTATCCCGGTCGCTGCACAGGGCTCGGTGATCGTCACCGATTTTTTCGTACCGGATCTGTCATCTTCAAGAATAGGAGATTTCCGGGCCGATTTTCAGACGATCGATGGCCTGGTTGTAGGCACGATCGAGGATTTGTCCGGCGTGCTCGATGTGACCGGCACCATAAACCTGTCTCGGGACGGGCTTTATTCGTTTATCGGCCAGGTCGCGCCGACTCCAGCAACGCCTCCATCTATTGTGAATCAGCTGCGCTTCCTCGGCAGTGCAAATGAGCGGGGTCAGCATGAGTTCCGTTTCGAAGGGAAACTGTAGAAGCGGCTCTGGGAGCGGTTGTAGGAGCGGCTTAAGCCGCGAATGACTCCGGGGAAATGTTCGGGGCTGAAGCCCCTCCTACTGTGTTTCCAGTGTCATGGGGTTCGCAGGATCGGCGGCCCATTCCTGGAGCGAGCCCATGTATACGGCAACGTCAGTGAAGCCGAGTCTGTGCATCGTGAAAGCGACGGATGACGCCGCTACCCCTCCACCGCAGTAAGTTATGACGCGACTGTTACGGTCGCCATCATGCATCATGTCCAGCTCGTCGTATGACCGATAGCGCCCTACTTCGTCGAGGAGATCGGAGGACGGCATGTTCGTGGCGCCGCGGATATGACCTGGTCGGCCGTACATGGAAAACTCACCCCGATAGTGAGCAACGGGCAGTGCGTCGACCAGACTTACGTCGCTATTGTCGATGGCCGCAAGCACCTGGTCGCGGTCCACAATCATTGTCGAGCGGGGAACGGCAGTAAACTGTTTCGCAACTCGGTTGGCCGGTACTGTTGACAGTGGTCGACCGTCGGCTTTCCAGGCCTCCAGCCCGCCATCGAGCAGCGCCACCCGGTCGAAACCAGCCCAGTGCAGCATCCACCAGACTCGGGCGGCCCAGTCCGGGTTGTTCGCGGCGTACAGGACAACCCGGGAATCATCACCAACACCCAGCGCGCCCATGGCGGCACTAAACTCCCCTGGCGTCGGCATGCTGAACTCCAGCGGGCTGTCGAGGTCGGAGAGATCTCCCGTGAGATCAGCGAATCCGGCAGTCGGTATATGGCCAGCCTCGTAATTTGCCCGTCCACTCACACTCTGCAGCGCGCCATTTTCATCAGGCCCCACGAGGACCGTGCAGTCGAGCACCACCAGATCCGGGTCATCGAGGTGGTCGCTCAACCACTCGGCAGTTACCAGCGTGTCAATCGTTGGCTCGATACTATGCGTAGAGTCGGTCGGTTCGCTTGAGGTCGTACAGGCACTCATGAACGCCAATGTTGCGATCAGGGCGAAGAATTTCCGTGCGCTATGAGCAGATTTCATGCTTGAGAGGCTAGCATAAGTAAGGTAATCGCGGCTGAAGCCGCTCCCACAGCCCCGCCGCGATTACAATTCGCAGAATTTTTGTAACAACGGGAAATACAGTGCCGTGCGTACCGGCGCAGCAATCAAATTACGGTAAAGGGCTGCATACAAATCGAGCTGCGGCCGGTAACGGGCCGCTTCCTGCTCAAGGAATCCCTCGAGGTCACCGCCCTCGTGGGTGCTGGTCTTGTAGTCGACAATCCAGTGAACTCCTTCATCGTCGATACGAATCCGGTCGATTACAACCGACCGGACCTGTCCATCGATTACGCCGCTCACCGCCAATTCTGTCTCGCCGTCACCGAACAGGACCCAGCGACCTTTCTCATCGCTGGAGATTTTCCGAAGTGCAACCGCTACACGATCACACACTGCTTCGACTTCCTCTTCTCTCACCCCCAGTGCGCGCGCCCACCGCCCGCTGGTCCGGTGCAACCTTTCGTTATGGTCAATGTCGGCGATGCCATCTGACATCCTTTGTAACCAGCGATGCACGATGGTCCCCGCATGGCGCGCCGCCGAACCAACCCAGTGATACTCGACTTGCGACTCGTTGCCCGCTGCAGACTGATCGGCCCCGCCCCTGCGTCCCGGCAATGGCGGCGCACTGGAAGGTGGCTCTGACTTCAGCCGGCGCAACACCGGAGCGACCAGATGCGCTTCATCGCCAGCGTAGGAAGCGGCGCTCTCGGCGATGCCTGATTCTGCAAATGCCCGCGCGACGACCGGCTCGATCGCGGGCCAGAGACGATGGAACAGGCTCCTGCCGTCCGGCTGCCGGTACGACTGGCCGTCCACTGTCAGGCCAACGTTGCCGATCAGCTGCAGACTCTTGACCGCACGCGTGCAAGCCACATAGAGCAGGCGGTCGAGTTCGAGCCGCTCCTTGTCTCTTTGTGTTGCCTCGATGAACTGGTGCAGCGGATCATTTTCGAGCTCGCTGCGGGGCCCTACCGTACTGATAATCATTTCACTGCGGCCGTCACTGCCGGTATTGATCAGCCAACTCAGTACCGCTCTGTCACTGACTCTCGCCGCTCTGCCCAGGCCATGCAGCACTACGTGGTCGAACTGAAGTCCCTTGGCCTTGTGCATGGTCATGATTTGCAGACGGCAGTCAGGATCGAGCCTGCTCGATACCCGCTCCCGGTCCAGCATGCGTTCGAGATCATTAACGTCGGCCAGCGAACCGGCCAACTCGATTCTCCCGATGACGTCCAGGAAGCGATAGACATTGTCGAGCTGTTCTGCGTCTCGCAATAAAGAGGGACCAGCCAATGCATACCAGGCCCGCTCGACACGATCACGCAAAGTTTCAGTGGCACTGCCGCGCGTCGAAGCAACCATCCTTTCGCGGAATTTTGTCAGCCGCTCGACGGTGTCGACGGACAGGGTTGCCATTCGATCCTGATCATCAAGCAACTCAACGACAGTGCTGCTTGCGTCATTCTTGACGATGCTGTGAAGATCACTCCAGCACAGCCCCACCCATGGGCCACGTAACAGGGCCAGCCAGGCAAGCCGGTCCGACTCATGGCACAGCGCCCTGGTCAGCGCAAGCAGGTCAATGATCTCCGGCAAATCAGTCAACTTGTCGATTTCAAGCGCCTGGTATGGAATGGCCGCAAGCCGAAGTTGGTGAGTGAGTGCCGGCAAAATAGTTCTGCTGCGGACCAGGACGGCAACGCCCTCGTCCGGGTGCTGGTGCAGGCACTCCCTGATAACCTCAAGCGTGTATCGGGCCTCCTCGTCGGGACTGGCGTCGAACAGCGGATGTATTCGATACTCGCCGGAATTCGCGTGCTCCTCGACCGGCACTGATTCAGAGTAGGAGATTGCGCCGCTGGATACATCGTCCTGTGAGGGCAGAATCTGGCTGAATATTGTGTTGAACCAATGTACAAGATGCTCACCGGAGCGAAAATTTCTCCGCAGTATCAGTGAATCGAGTTTGACGCCACCGATGCCGTTAAGTCGCGCCAGCAAGAACTGTCCGACCTCGGCATCACGAAACCGGTAAATCGATTGCATAGGATCGCCGACGCAGAACAAGGTGCGTCCGTCGCCCGGCGACCAGCCCGCCGTCAGTTTTTTCAACAAACCGTATTGACTAAGCGACGTGTCCTGCATTTCATCAACCAGCAGGTGCCTGAGCTGATAGTCGAGCATTAACGCGATTTCACCCGGTTGGTCGAGCGGCCCAAGCGC
The DNA here is from genome assembly GCA_004357495.1 of Gammaproteobacteria bacterium. Classification (GTDB taxonomy): domain Bacteria; phylum Pseudomonadota; class Gammaproteobacteria; order Steroidobacterales; genus SMWD01. Next base: position 4,753 of record SMWD01000162.1, on the reverse strand, counting down.
ATGGTTCGCAGCCAACGCCACCTGGATATGATCACTGACGCCGCGTTCGCTGAACAGTCGTTGCAACTCCCCCACCGCCAGTGGCAACAATTTCAGCAATGCCAGCAGTACGTCCCATTGTTGGTCAACGTATCGCGGCTCAGGCAAGCTGCGCATGCGCAACAGGTTTTGATGCAGATCCGGCAACTCGCGCAGCTGATCGATCAGCGCGTACAGGGATTTCTTCTGGCCTTTATCACCAGCCGGGAAGCCGTCGTTCTTGTTGATACTCTTTCGCCAGTCGCCGCCTTTTGTCAGCAGGAGTCCGCAGATCGCCTGCCAGGCAACGCGATCGCCCGCAGCCCTGCCCGGCAGTTTGTTGCCGGGGGCTAATCCACACAGCGGATGGTCCGGTTTGTCACTTTTATGCAGATTGTCAATGGCGTAGCTAATCAGGGCGAGAAGTTCAGACGCACGCTGTTCCGGGAATAGTCTGCTCAGGCGGGTCAATTGCTGTACGACGATGTTCTCGATATTTTTTTCGAGTTGCCTGCGTGCTTCAATCGCGTTCTGTGGATCGGACAGACCGCTACCAGTCATCGCCAGCCATTGATCCCGGTAAGCGAGCATTCGCGAAATGTGCGAAATGTAAAGGCCCGTGTGATTGTCCAGGTGCATGAGTACACAGGCAACGGACTCTCCGGCGCCATCCTTAGCGTCAAGGTTGTCAAACGTTGCGGCCGCAGCGGCGCGGTACATGGCGCTCATCTCCGCACCGGTCAGCGTGGCGCCGATCCCCCCAAGCCCGGAGCTAAGCGGCAGTGATCTGGCAATACCTGCGCCAAAAGCATCGACTGTCTGGATTCGCATGCGGCCAGGTGACTGGATGAGATTCCAGGCTAGCTTGCGATCGCGCGCCAGCGCCGCGGATGCTGCCCGGAACGTAGTACGTTCGTGTTCTGCCGCGGGTGCAACACCATCGCGCGCGAGCCGCAACGCGCCGATAACCCGTAGTTTCATTTCGGACGCAGCTTTTCGCGTAAAGGTAATCGCCAGGATTTCTTCCGGATTGTTCACTATTGCCAGCAGTTTCAGGTAGCGCTGGATCAGCAATTCTGTTTTGCCGGAACCGGCTGGCGCCTGCACGATTGCTGAGCGTTTTACGTTAAGCGCAGCGGCGCGCGAGCGCCCGTCTGCCTGCAGTAGCTCGAGGTCAGTGAGCACGCCTGGCTTCCTCGAGGCGGCTCAGAATGCCAAGTGGGCGCCCTTCATCCGCCGTCAGCAGCAGATTGATACGCACATCACCGGCCGCGATTTCCCTGAGTGCCCGGTGCACCTCGTCGCACCATGCAGCGAGTCGTTCCGGCCATGCATCCTGTCGGGCAACATCCGACTCCACGCTGCCGGGCGTCCCTTTGTAACTGATCGAGCGACTGTCTATGTTGATGAGTGCGAGTCCGCCAACCGTTTCCTGCAATACGTCCGCATACACAACAAGCTGCAGGTCCAGTGGATCACCATCCCTGTTGAGCAGATTCTTAGGCCTGCCGGTCTTGTAGTCGATGACGAGTAGCGAGCCATCTGTGAGACGATCGATGCGGTCGATCCTGAGCTTGAGCCGGACACCGTATGCTGCGGAGTCGATCGATTTTTCTACATCCACGACCACATACGCGGGGCGTTCGATCTCCGCGCTGACAAAACTTCGTAACAGCCGAAACAGCCGTGTCCGCTCGAGACCCAGCAGTCGCGCGTGCGTTGCATCCGCATGCCGCAGATGATCGGCAAGCGCCGAATCGATCGCACTGCCCAGGCGCTGTTCGAGATTCGCCGAATCCCAGTTTTTTACGTCTGCCTGGCTCGGGCGGCCGGCAAACAAGGTATGCAGGGCGTTGTGGATGATATCGCCACGCACACCCGGAGCAATGCCGGGCTCGATGGCGTCGGGACGCCTGACCCCGAGGCGACCGTAAACGAATGCAGCGAAAGGCTCGACGGATTGTCGCTGTACCGTGTAAGCACCGCCTCTGACGGTTTCATCCGCGGTTACCGCAGGCACGGGATCATCCGTGATCATTGCCGTCGCGTCTGTTCCGTAAAACCGGGCGGCATGCCAGCCCGGATCTCCTGGTCCGCTATAGATATCAAGGGCCATCTCGTCCAGCAGGCTGCTGGCCGCCAACTCTGACTCGCCATCGCTTCGCGGCCAACTGAAGACCGCCGTTGGTGCGCAGCCCGCCAGGCGCTGCAACACGCGCCTCGAAAACAGGAGCGTGTCGGCAGGTGTCGCATCGGGCAAGCCGGATTCTTTTTGCAGTTCGCGCGACAGCAGCGACGAAGGATTGCCGGCAGGCGGCCAAAGACCTGCATGCATCCCGCTAATCCACACGTGGTCGAATTCCATGCCGGCAGCCTCGAGTGTGCCCATCAGCGACACGACGCCAGCATCTGCTTCAGGTTGAAAAATGACATCCGCCGCAAGCGAGGCAAGCCGCAGCACCGCCTCATTGAATCGCAGTTGCGGCGTTACGATTGCCGTTCTTGCCAGTTCATTCAGCAACTCGCGCCAGCGGTTGACGAGCTGGAATTCGCTGCTTGTCAGTGCTCCCTCGCCCGGCCAGCACCATTCGCTCAGCAATGAATCCATGCGGCCTGCCCAATATGCCGGGCTGGCCGCATGTCGCACATCCTGTTGTAACGCAATGACTGCTTGCATGCCGCGGAACCAGGCGAGTGAATCCGCGCTTTCGTCCCTGCCTTTGAGTGCCCGCAAAAGACTGCCGGCCGACCACGACTGATCGGGCAGCCTGCGCAATTTGAGCTCCAGGCGGCTGCGCCCCGCCAACTGCTGGCTGGCCACGCATTTGCTGCGAAGTAACAGGCTGATCTCTCGCGTGGAAAGGCCGTGATGGATCCACCGCAGGATCAACAATGCGCTGGATATAGCGGGAAAATCCGACAGCTTGCGACCGTAAGAGACATTGACCGCCGCGCGTAAGCCCTCGCCATCGTACTGCCAGCCCGGTGCCAGGCCTTCGCGAACCAGTCGCGCGGTTCTGTCTGCCTCGCTTTGCAAGGCCGGACTGATGACCGCTATCTTCGCCTCCGCATCACTTTGCAAAATATGCCGCGCCCAGGCGCCCGCCGCGCGCATCTCGGCATCATGATCTGCAAACGACGCCACGCTTGCATGAGCGCCCATATCAGGTTGCGGCGCCGAGCGCACTGTGCAACCAGCCGCCGTCAAGGCATCGATGACCTCCGTCACCGCGGGCGAAAAGCGGTCAAATCCGGCAAAAACCACCGCCCTCGGCGCACGGGTGAGTTTGTTTGCCAGCAATCCCGCAACCAGCCGTGGGATGCTGTCCCGGTCCGTCCAGGCAGCCGATTCCAACAGCGCCTGGTAATCTGCCGCTGCGGCTGCAAACATCTGCTCATCGGGGCTGCGCGCTGATGCTGCGAGGTCAGCCAGGGGAACATTCCAGGCCTTGAGTATCTGCCAGGTATCACGCGCCTGCCGAATGACACCACTCAAGGCAGGCACAGCGTCCGGCGCGTGTTTCCTGAGGCAGCGTTCCCACAGGATCGAACTGGAAAAATCATCGATGGTAAGCGGCAACGGCAGCGGGTCGGCAACGGCTTCGAGTTGCCGCTTGCACCAGTCGTTCCAGAAACTAATTGCGGGTGTTACCCAGGACTGGACGCCGGCTTCCAGCTGTTGCGCCGCATACGCAGCCTGAAGTTCGCGCGTCAGGCGCCGGCTGGCCGTGATGACTACTGCATCCCGGGCAATTGCGTCCTTAAGCCACAGGTACATCGGGTCACGCGTGCTGTGCCAACAGGGTGTCTATCCTCGAGAATAGGTCCTTGATAACATCCGGATCCGGCAAAGTCGTTATTCGAAAATGATCAGAATATGGCGTATTGAAACTGCTGCCGGGCGCCACCAGCACATGTTTGCTTTCCAGCAGTTCGAGCGCAAATGCCCGGTCATCGAGCTTGCCGGCCAGCGCTTCATCCAGCCGGATAAACGCATACATAGCGCCCCTCGGCATGACCATGTCCAGGTAGCGGCTTTGCCCGAGGGCATCGGCGACGGCCTGGCGTGACTGAAACAGGCGACCGCCAGGGCTGACCAGTTCCCCGATACTTTGAAAACCGCCGAGCGCCGTCTGTACTGCCCATTGGCCAGGCACGTTGCTGCACAGGCGCAGGGCGGCCAGCAACTCCATCGCGTGTTTCAACGGTTCCGCTTTTTCCTGCTCGCCCGTAAACACGCACCAGCCCACACGGTAACCGCAGGCCCGGTAAACTTTCGAGAGTCCGGAATAAGTGAGAGACACCGTATTTCTGACCAGCGTCGCGATCGGAATAATCTCGGCATCGTCGAAGACCATCTGGTCATAGATTTCGTCAGACAGGACCACCAGGTTGTGTTGCTCCGCCAACGCGACCATTTGTTCGAGCGTAACCCTGTCGTAAACCGCACCCGTCGGATTATTGGGATTGATGATGACCAGCGCCCTGGTGCGCGGCGTAACCATCGCCTCCAGCGCCGCGAGATCGGGCACCAACGACTTCTCCGGCGGGCATGGATAATGCCTGACGACGCCGCGGTCCTGCTGCTGCATGACGACCGCTTCACGGGCGGGAAAAATGCCCTTCTGGTGGCTATAGGGTTCCGCCCGACCGAGGTTTTCGATCATTGCCAGGCGCATCGTCTCCGGCGTACGAAATCCAAATAACCCGGGGTTGCCGATATTCAGCGAGAGAA
>SMWD01000161.1 GCA_004357495.1 Gammaproteobacteria bacterium | reverse complement strand
TGAATGCGGGCCAGGCCCTCGCTCTCGCCGCTGGCGATCAATTTCGCTTCGGCCATCGCAGCGCGCCCAAGCCGCAACCGGCACAATTTCAATTCGTCATCAACGGTGCCGACCGGCAGCGCCGCAAACAGCGCAGCCTCGCCTGGCAGAACCGCCCCGGTATAAGGCGCCGTCTTGTCCGGTACTGGCGATTTCCCGCCGTGCATCCAGCAGCGTCCGTTGCGCGCTTTCCGCATTGCTGGGGCGCGGCAAGTGCCACCGGAACGCGTTTTCGCGCCGCACAGGCGGGGCTCAGACTTGCTGCCGCCCACGTCCTATTCCCTAACTAGTTGCTAACGATGCGCGATCAACGCGCGAGGATAACGGCCGGTGGGTATCGGTCACGGATAACCGAATCGCGGGCACAAAAAACCGCCTCGGAATTACTTCCAGGCGGCATCTCGTTTCCCCACGTCTCGCGACCGTAGAAAAACTTAAACAAAAAACGTCCCCGATTCGTCAAGCGAATAATTCGCAACCAGGAAATTTCAGGAAAAAATTTCGCTAACGGGTAGACGCACAGTCCCTACCTCGACAGGTTCACGTATCAAACTAGCCAGGAGTAGTCGCCATGCCATTGTCGATGCACCAATTGTCAGTGCCGGTATTTCACCAATTGCTCGAATCGCTGTCCGTCGTTCTCGACAAGGCCGAAGCTCATTGTACGGCCGCAAACACCGACCCCGCCGATTTATTGGCGCTTCGGCTCGCGCCCGACATGTACACGCTCACCGAACAGGTGCAGCGGGCCTGCTTCCATGCCGGCGTCGCATCGGCGCGCCTAGCCGGTATCGAGGTGCCCGATGAAACCGAAGACGAAGCCAGTTTCGACGACCTGCGAAACCGCATCTCGCGCACCCGCGCTTTTCTGGATGGGTTAACGCCCGCGCAAATGGCAGCCAGCGAGACCAGTATCATCGAGCATCAGACGCGCATTGGCCTCCTCACCTTTCCCGGCCCGGAATACCTGATGCACTTTGCGCTACCGCAGTTCATGTTTCACGTGACCACGGCCTACGACATAATTCGCCATGCCGGCGTCGCGGTTAGCAAAGTCGATTTCATGGGTAGCGCACTGCGCTAGGGCAGGTTCCGCGGAATTTTCGCCACCCGCCCGGCGCATAGCGCTATCCCAATCCAGAATGAAAACTTGAAATACATGGCTAATCAAACCCTAATTTTTACCCTGATCGAAGATTCGCCGTTGGCAACCATAACATGGCATGAAACCTGGGCTTGTTAGCCCTGATCCACCCCTCCGATTTATAGACCTTTAACGCTCTCCAGCTAGTCTCAGCTTCGGATAATACCGTGTGATTCCACATGGCATTTACGATAACGGAAGACAGTGACCATGCGTATCGGTCTCAAAGGAAAATCGGCAAATGGATGAGGTACACGGACGCCTCCTCGTCGTCGATGACATCGAGGAAAACCGGGACCATCTGAAACGGCAATTAATGCGCCGGGGGTACGATGTGGCGGTTGCCGACAGCGGCCAGAGCGCACTGGCGGCCGTCGCACGGGGTAATTTCGATCTCATCCTGCTGCATCTCATGATGCCGGGCATGAGCGAACTGGAGACACTGGAGCGGCTGCGCCGCATCAGCGAGCGGAAGTCGCTGCCGGTGATCATGATATCAGCCAAAGCCGAAAGCGAAGACGTCGTGGAGGCGCTCGATAAGGGCGCCAACGACTTCATTACCCGGCCAATCGACTACCCCATGGCGTTTGCACGAATTGAAACGCACCTGGCTTTAAAGCGCGCCGATGACGCTTTGCTCAACAGCAAAGAACGCTTCGCTCTTGCCATGGAAGGGGCGACGGAAGGCATCTGGAACTGGGATCTGGACACCGACGAAGTGTTCTTTTCAACCCGCTGGAAGGCCTTGATCGGCCACGACGACACAACCCTTCCCAACCAGCTTTCCGAATGGTTCGACCGTATCCATGAAAAAGACATCAACCGGGTACGAACCGAAATCAACAAGCATCTCGATGGCATTTCACTGCGGATCGATACCACCTATCGCATCCGCCACGCCAACAGCACTTACCGCTGGGTACGTACTGTGGGTATGGCGCGCCGCGACGCCGACGGGACCCCACTGCGTCTGGCCGGATCGCTGTCCGACGTGACCGAACATATCCTAATGGATCCCCACGCCGATATTCCCAACCGCACGCACTTTCGCGATTGCATCGACCGCGCCATCGCGCACAAGGATCGCAACCGTACGTTCGATTTCGGGGTCATCGTCTTCGAAATGGATGCCTATAACGACCTGAAATCGAGTGCCGGCCACAGCGTAACCGAACAGCTTCTGCTAGAATTCGCGCAACGCCTCAAGGCGCACACGCGCCCCGGCGATAGTGTTGCCCTAATCGGAGAGAATTCTTTCGCCATGCTGGTCGACGATATCGGCATGGTCGCCGATACCGTCCGAATCGCCGAGCGGGCACGGGAAATCGTAGAAGCACCTTTCGATATTTTCGGTCAGGAAATTACATCAACGCTCAGTGCCGGTATCGCCACCAGTTACACAGCCTACCAATCGGGAGAAGACATTCTCCGCGACGCCACGCTCGGTTTGCGCTCGGCCCAAAATCTCGGAGGCAACCGCTGCCAGGTCGTCGACCCTGAGCTGCATGCCCAGGCGCTGGACCGGTTACATCTGGAAGCCGACTTGCGCCGCGCTACGACGGCCGAAGATTTTGAACTGCATTACCAGCCGATCATCGATCTAAGTGTGGGAAAAATTGTTGGTTTCGAAACGCTGCTGCGCTGGGACCGGCCCGATCATGGACCCGTTTCGCCGGTAATTTTTATTCCGGTTGCCGAACGAACGGCACTGATAAACCCCATTGGAAAGTGGGTCCTGGAAAAGGCCTGTCACCAATTTGTCGAGTGGCAAAATTCCTTACCTGACGCTATCGATTGCGTACTCAGCGTGAATGTTTCGCCGCGGCAAATCGAACAAGACGATCTGGCCGATCAGTTCGCCAAAGCGCTCGCTGATAGTGGGCTAGACCCAAAATGGCTCAAGATCGAGATCACTGAAAGCGCAGTGCTCGAAGATATCGACAACGTGGTTCGTACCCTGGAGAAGCTTCATAGCCTCGGAATTCGCATCGCTATCGATGATTTTGGGACCGGTTATTCCTCGTTGAGCACATTGCTCCGCGTACCGATCGACACCATTAAGATCGACCGTTCCTTTACTTCAACCATCGAACACGACCCGACGGCCCACCGTATCGTCAAGGCCATCATCAACATGGCCAAAAGTCTCGGCAAAGATATAGTTGCCGAAGGTATCGAGACCGAATCTCAGGCTTCGATAATTCGTGAAATGGGCGCCCAGTACGGACAGGGCTTTCTATACTCGAAACCCGTTCCAGCAGACCAAGCTCTCAATTTGCTGAAAGTTCAGGCTGACGGCGGAACCACACCGGCGATTTCAGTCGCGGTTTAAGCGGTTCAGCCAATCTCAAGGCCAATCGTTCAGATCTGGCCTCCCCCCGGCAGAAACACACCGATATTGCATCGGCACATTTGACGTGCTGCCGAGATAATTCCGCCACTTGCCCCCACCCAGTAAATCGCCCTAACCTGATGCCGATCAACACGGTTCGTCACGACCGCAACCATTGGATATTCTGCCATGTCCCCCGATTCTTCTTCGCACCAATCTGACGACAACATCATCGCTTCGATCGAGGCACTGGAGTCGATTTACGGCGAATCGCCAGACGGCGCGTTGAAAAAAGAGATCGACCATATATCCGATCACTACCGCGCATTCATCGAGGCCGCCCCGTTCGTGGTCGTGGCGACGGTCGGTCCTGAAGGCGAAGGCCTCGACTGCTCGCCCAGAGGCGATCCGGCCGGTTTCATTCGAGTTGTCGACGCCCACACCGTGATGATCCCCGACAGGCGCGGCAACAACCGCGTCGACAGCCTGCGGAATATCGTCCGCGACCCGCGGATTTCGCTGCTGTTCCTGATCCCCGGTATCGGCGAAACCATTCGCATAAACGGCACGGCGCAAATCTCGGTCGACCCCGACCTGTGCGCATCGTTCGCCATGCAGGGTAAGAACCCGACCAGCGTCCTCATCGTCACGGTGGGCAGTATCTACTATCAGTGCCCGAAAGCTTTGGTCCGCTCGAAACTGTGGGATCCGAACAGTCTTGTTCCGCGCGACCAATTACCCACGACCGGCAAAATTCTGGAAGCCATAACCAAGGGCGATATCGACGGCGCCGATTACGACCGCGCCTATCCACAGAGAATCAAGGACACGATCTACTGAGGGTGCGGTCAAGTGAAGGATTTGTTTTCGGTCGCCGGTAAGGTGTCGCTGGTTACCGGTGGTTCGCGCGGTATTGGATTGATGATCGCCCGCGGGCTGGTCGAAAACGGCGTGAAGACCTATATCTGCTCGCGCTCGGCCGAGGCCTGCGACGAGGCCGTGGCCGAGCTTTCTCCCCATGGCGACTGTATTGCCTTGCCGGCCGACCTGTCGCGGATGGATGAGATCGAGCGGCTGAGCGCCGAGCTGGCGGCGCGCGAGGACAAGCTACATATCCTGGTCAATAACGCCGGCGCGGCTTGGGGGGCGGCGATCGGCGAGGTTCCGGAAATCGGCTGGGACAAGGTGATGGATTTAAACGTCAAGGCGCTGTTTTTCCTCACACAGTCCCTGTTGCCGCAACTGGAGGCGGCCGGCACCCAAAGCGACCCGGCGCGGGTTATCAACATCGGCTCGGTCGATGGCCTCGGCATCCCGCAACTGGAAACCTATTCCTACCCCGCCAGCAAGGCCGCCGTACATCATTTGACCCATGTGCTCGCCCATCACCTCGGCCCGCGCCATATCACTGTCAATGCAGTGGCGCCGGGACCGTTCGGGACGAAGATGATGGATTACACGCTGACCAAACATGGTGAGGAAATCGAACGGATGGTGCCGCGCGGCCGCGTTGGCGAACCCGAGGACATGGCCGGTGCGGTGATCTACCTGTCGTCGCGCGCCGGCGCCTATGTTACCGGGGCGGTCATCCCGGTCGATGGCGGATCGCTGGTCGCCCACAAGATGTGGCAGGATTGAGGACACCCATGACGACGCGAACGATCGAGCGCCGGGTTGACGGTCAGTTCGTCAACGATGGGGCTGGCTTACGGCGCCGCCCCATTATCGGCACGTCCCAGGTAGATTATCTCGACCCGTTCCTGATGCTCGACGAGTTCCGCACCGACCAAGCCGACGATTACATTGCTGGTATTAACCGGATCTAAGACTGGCGGGCGATATCTACGTTACATTGGCGAATATTTCCGCGGGTCTTCCATGCCTGTTTAATAATCCTTAGTTTTATAGTACTATTTCATTTCTTGTCATGATGTGATCGGTCACTGAAGCTATTTGGATCGAATCTTAACTTAGATGCGAGATAAGATGCGCGCATTGCTTTACATACAGTCGTTAATTCTTCGGTTAAAGAGCGACAACTCCGGCGCCGTTTCCGCGGAATACGCTTTCTTGATCACTTTCATCGCGATCGTTGCGACCTTGGGGATGGTTTTTATGGGTCCGGGCATTGCCGAATATTTCGATGCGATCACCAGGTTGGTCCCCGATTCGCAGGCTAACCCTCCCTGTCCGTTTGGGTGTACCTAGAATTTAATCCGGCAGCAATTCCGTCAGGGCGATAGAACGCCCTTCGGCTGACGAGCGGCCAGCGGCGAGAACGATGGCCAGTGGAACCATTGCCCGGTGGCCGTCGATTTCCGGCCCGGCGCCGGTCAAAATGGCATTCGCAAAATCTTCCAGTTCGGCGCGCAGATGGTCGATGGGCTCATACTCGACCGGCAATGGCTTGGTCTCGCCGGTCCGCTGCAAGCGAAGCCCGTCATTATCCATGTCGAAATAGGCGTTCGCCTTGGTGCCGTGTACGGCCAGCGTGAACCGGCGGGCCGAGATATAATCGGCCGCAACATACCCCACGGCACCCGATTCAAAGCGCATCAACACGGCCGTGACGTCTTCCACGTCCGGCTCCGTTTCCAACCGGTTGAAGTAAGCCTGGACGTCGCTGACCGGCCCCAGCAAGTAGAGCAAATTATCGATCTGGTGGATGCCGATCTGCATCAGGCATCCGCCAGGGATTTCCGCCGGGTCGGACCGCCAGAGGCCTGGCTTTAATTTCAGGCCGTTATCGTTGGAAAACACTCCTTCAGCCAGGCTTACCCGGCCTAACTCACCATCATCGATGAGCCGCCGCAGATGACGCAGGGCGCCGTGGCGGCGATAGGAGTGACCAACCGCCAGCACCACCCCGGATGCTTCACACGCGGCGATCATGGCACGCCCATCCTCCAGTGTGTTGGAGATAGGTTTCTCGACAAACACGTGTTTGCCCGCCCGCGCCGCCGCTTCGGCGCCCGCACGATGGGCTGAGTTCGGCGTGGTTAGAATGACGCCATCGAGATCGTCCAGCGCCAGCATCGCTTCATAAGAGTCGACCGCTTGGCAATTGAACTTGGCCGCGAATGTCGCCGCCTTATCCTTGCTGCGGGTGTAACAAGCACGCAAATCCAGCGTGTCGCAGTTCTCGATAACCGCGGCGAGGACGCCGGACCACCATCCGATGCCAGCTATTCCAACATTCACCTTACCCATTCAGACCTTGTCTTCCATTTCATCGAGGAAAGGACTGACCAAAGCGTTCCATTCGTCGGAGTGACGCCGGTAGGAATAATGACCGCCCTCTTCGACCAGGATCAGCCGCGAGCCTTCGATGGCTTCGTGGAGGTCCTCGGAGAAATAAAACGGCACAGTAGCGTCATCGCGTGTCCCGATGATCAGCGACGGATTACGAATCTTGTGCAACTCGTCGAGACGGTCGTGAGCCAAGGTCATATCGAGCCGGGCGGCCAGTATTTCGGGCGACGCGATGGTTTCCAGCGAGCGCTTCTCGATCTCCATGACCCGGTCCAGATTATAGCGAAACTGCATGGCGCCGTTGGTGAACAAGGAGCTGATCTTCACATACGCCTCTTGTCCGTCAGACAGGGCAATTTGCTTACGCGCCGTTTGCACCCGGCGCACATATTCGTCGGCCTTTGTCCAGGTGTTGGAAAAGATGCAGCAGCGCAGCCGGTCGGGATAATCGATGGCCAGATTCTGTAAAATGGCGCCCCCGGTCGATGTGCCGGCCACATGAGCCTTCTCGATACCGAGCGTGTCCATCAGGGCGATCACATCGCCGGCAATCGCCTCGGTCGAATACTGATCCAGCGGCGGCCGGTCGCTATCGCCCGCACCCCGATGATCCAAAGAGATACACCGGTAGCGTTGCGAAAAATACTCGACTTGGTACTGCCAGGCGTTCAATAGTCCGACCAGACCCGGGATGAAAATAAAGGGGGGACCCTCACCCGCCTCTTCGACATTGAGCGTGATTTCGCCAACGTTTATTCTCGCCATAAAGTCCTCGATTTGTTCGACCATTAGTGAGTAATTTGCGGCGATAATATGCGCTGGTGCGGGTCGTCACAATGTGGGCCGTCACAAACACCGCCACACACCCGACATGGGATGGAAAGCGCGGCAGTGAGCCCAAATGCCGCCATAATAGGCTGGTATGGTTTTTTACACTGAAACGAAGACGGATGCTGAGATGGAGAAAATCAGAAGGCGAAAGCGCATCAAATATTTCGTCGCGCAGGGCGTCCTGTTCGGCGCATTGGGCTGGACATCGCCGGGCCTGGCGCAGCAGTTCGATATACCCGAAGGCTTTGTCATCACACCGGAGGCCGACACCGCCAGTTCTCAGGACTGGACGCCGCTGATCGCGGTGCGGCCGGTCGAAGGCCCGTTTTCCGAACTCAGCACGATTTCACTGCGCACCGTACGTGGCGAGGTAAGTGACCCCGACGCCTGGCTCGCCGACAGATTGACCGCGCAGTTCGGCGATCCGGCGGCCATCGAAGGCGTATTTTCCAGCCCCGACAGTCCCTTCTCCGACCCCGTATTCGATGCGTTGAAGAAATCACTGCCGCAGATTTTTGCCGGGCTGCAAAATCTCGGGCGACTTCCTTTGCATTTTTGCGAGGAACCGACCACCGGCTACAACGCAAGCGGCGAGTTTCGGGAGCTGTTCTGTAGTTACAATTTTGGACCCGTTCGCCAATTCGTCGTCTTGCGGCTGCAGGATTCCGGCAAGGGCTGGTATTTCACCGAGATAAAAACCATGAACGAGCGGCGTCTCCGCCATCTCATCGCCATCGCCAATTCGTTCACCGTGTCCGACTGACGCGCGTCTTCGCAGCCAGGCAATCACTACATTGAGTTGGCTCTAGGCCTCACCGATACGGGGTTTATCCGGGTCGCTGGGACCGAACGCTTTGTCCAGGATTTCGGAGCTATTTTTGGCCAACTCGATACCTTCCGAAATGATGGTCAGTATCCTGATATTGTTATTCATCACAGCCGTCGATTCCGGACGATTGTCCGTCATTATTTTGGTGGCGCGCTGAAGAATGTCATTCCTGATTACCATCAGGATATCCTCCAGCTTATAGCCGCTCGGATTTTCGTCGGTCACCAAAAACTTCGTAGACATTGCCAGTCTTTCCAGCGGTGATGAGCCCCCCAGACTAACGATGCATGGTAAACGAATTCTTACTTCGAGCGTGCGGCCGACGGCCGGACCCTGGCGCCCAGTTATGGCTTTTTGGGCATCAATCTATCCCTCAGACGTCGATAACCTTATCCGCTGTGGGATACGGCGTTTAGCGCCATCATCGACCGTTAATCGCGGAAGTTCACATATTGCAGCGGTAGCTCGATCTTCAGGTCCTTGATCAGGGCAATGGCATCCTGCAGATCGTCGCGCTTCTTGCCCGTTACCCGCAACTCGTCGCCCTGGATGGCGACCTGGGTTTTCATCTTCGCTCCCTTGATGGCCTTGATGATTTTTTGGGCGGTCTCGCGCTCGATCCCCTGCTTAATGGTGACCGTCTGGCGCACCGTATTACCCGACGCGGTTTCCGATTTACCGAAATCGAACGCGC
>SMWD01000160.1 GCA_004357495.1 Gammaproteobacteria bacterium | reverse complement strand
TAGAAGCTGCTGAGAACATTGTAAACATGACTCACGCACCCGTTCTACGGGTTCTAGGACGTTAGTTTCGGGAACTCATGCCCACAATTTTCACACAGTCGCCAATGAGTTTTTGGAACTGCTCAAAAAATATTGAGCTAATTCAAAAGGTTATGGTGCCGGAAAGAGGAGTCGAACCCCCGACCTTCGCATTACGAATGCGCTGCTCTACCAACTGAGCTATTCCGGCACGCTGGCCTGTCACGGACCGTCGGTCGGGGTGCGCCAAGCCCCTGAATCAGCGACCCGCCTGACGTCAGGCGGCGCAGTATAGGCAAAGCCCCGACGTCAGGCAACGCACCCGGACGCAGTCGGACTAATCTTCCGGGCCGGCGCTGCGGACCCGGACGATCAGTTCGATGGAAGCGGCGACAGTGCCCTCGGGCAGATCCGGTAAACCCTTGATCTCCAATGCGTCTGCATCGATATCGACCAGATCACCGGTGTCCTCATTATAAAAGTGGTGATGCCGGGACGGAGTCGAGTCATACACCCGGTGTGTCGGGTCGATCGCCACCTCGCGCACGATGCCCTTTCTGGAAAAGAGATTGAGCGTATTGTAGACCGTCGCCTTGGAAACCTCGCTGCCGACGGCGCGCAGCGCCTGCAAGATGCGGTCGGCCGACATATGGCACGGCCGGCTCAGCAACACCCGGCCAATTTCAAGTCGCTGCGGCGTCGGCTTGACGCCGTGATCTCGCAGCTTGTCTTCGATGCTCTGTGTCACAGGTTCATCTTGATCGCCGGACCGGTTCAGCGGGGTGACATCCTCGATGCCACGTTTGCGTCTGGAGTCTAATGAAATCATACCCTTAGTACGAACGCAGGCGAATCGCCGGGGGCGTCCGTATCACGAACAGGGGATTTGTGCGCGAACGGACCGGTTTGTCGACTGGTGCCGCCGATACGGCAGGCTTTACCCTTAATGTCCACGCGCGGAGACTCCGATGCCTCGTCCCCCGATACGTTCACCCCTGCGCTCACCCCTGCGCTCATCAAGGCATGCCGCCAGGGGCATGACACTCGTCGAACTCTTGCTGACCGTGGCGTTGGCAGCCATCGTCATGGGCATCGCGGTGCCGGTGTTTACCCGGCTCCTGCTCGACGCGCGCATGACCGCCCAGGTCAATGCGCTCGTCCACGGCATTCATCTCGGCAAGCAATCGGCGCGCATCCGGCTTTCCGACATCGCTTTATGCAAAAGTATCGACGGGCAGAACTGCGCGCATGACCGCGCGTGGCACGACGGCTGGATCCTGTTCGAGAATCGCGATCGGGACCACCCGCCGTCGGTCGGCCCCGATGAACCGGTGCTGGCTGCGGGCGCCCCCTGGACCGATGGCAGCATCACGGCCAACCGGCTCCATTTCGTGTTTCGGCCGTTCGTGATTCGTTCGACCAACGGCACGCTGACCTTCTGCGACCGACGCGGCGCAACCGCCGCCCGTGCGGTGATTATCAGCCCAACCGGCCGCCCGCGTACCGCGGGCACGGGGCCGGGCAACCGCAAGCTGAGTTGCCCGACCTGATGGCCACCGTCCACCCCTGTTTTTTGACCGTTCATCGGGGAAACGTGCCTTCGCGCGTGGCAACGGCGACAATCTGCCGCTATGGGAAAGATGCTCTCAGAAGGCGTCACCCTCGTCGAGATGATGGTGACTCTGGCGACCATTGGCGTCGTCCTGTCGATCGGTGTTCCTGCCGTCAAAGACCTGTTCGCCACCAACCGAATGAGTGCGGCCACCAATGACCTCGTCACGACGCTCCACGTGGCTCGCAACGAGGCGGTCAAGGGCGCCGAGCAAGTCGTCATATGCGCCAGCACCCGGTGGAACGATGCCGAGCCCGACTGCACGCTCGATACTCTGGTGGACGGCTGGATCGTGTTTGTCGACATCAACCGCAACGGCGCCCGCGACGCCGGTGACGAGCTCATCCTGGCGCATGGCCCGCTTGCTGCCGATATCACGCTCACCTCCCCAGCCACGTTCGTCCTGTTCTCGTCGACCGGCCGGCCATCGATCGGCCAGTCGGATATACCGGATATCGACTTCCTGCTGTGCGACGGGCGCGGCAATACATCGACCGGCGGCGTCACGGCGGGCCGACTGGTCACAATGACCCGCACCGGCAGGCCCCAGGTTATCGCCAAGGGCAATCGCGTGGACTGCCCAGGCTAGCCGGACCAACAAACAACGCAAGCAGACCAGGCAAATGAAAACAACAAACGGAAAATCAGCAGCTTGAGTAACCAGCCACAACAGGTACGCATGCATGGCTTCACGCTCGTCGAGGTACTCGTCGCGCTGGTCGTCATGACGGTCGGCATGCTGGGCATCGCCGTGCTGTACGTCGAGGGCCTGCGCATGAACCGAACCTCGATCAATCGAACCGTAGCCGTGAATCTGGCGACCGACATGGCCGAGCGGATCCGCTCGAACAGCGACGCGCAACGCAGCTATGCCGGTGAAGGTCCGGGTGCAAACAACCGCTGCGTCAACGGTAATAATGTGCTCTGCTCGACGCAGCAGCAAGCGGCCGATGACTGGTGGTGGTGGCTGCGCGACGTGCAGGCGCATCTGCCGGCCGGGGTCACGGCGCAAATCGATGTCGATCCCGTCGGCCAGCAGCTGTGGCAGTACCAGATACAGCTGCAATGGCCGGAAACCGGGCAGGTGGAACCGGCCCGTTTCATGCTGCCGATACAACTGTGACCATGCCCCCGGACACCCGCAACGAAACACACCGGCAGAGCCCCTGCCAGGCCGGCATGACTCTGATCGAAACGATGGTCGCCATGGCGATCAGCAGCATACTGATTATCGGCTCGATCACGATCTATGCCCAGGCACGCTCGAGCTTCCGCACCGCCGAGAACATTGCCCGCTTGCAGGAAAACCTGCGCTTCGCGGCCGACACACTCGATGAGGACATTCGCCTGGCGGGTTTCTGGGGCCGCACCCACTCCGCGGCGGTGCTGTTGCTCGACCCTGCCGATGTCATCATTACCTGCGCAGACAACGACGTCACGCAGTGGGCACTCGGCCGGACCGGCCAGATCGCACCCGCCGTCACGGCGTCGGACGACATCTACGACCTGCCCTGCCCGCCCGGCCGCGCCGCACGGGAAAATTCGGACGTGCTCGTCATCCGCCATGCGAGCCCGAATCAACAGACCGTGCCAACCCCCGGCCGGGTGCAGGTGCAGACTACCGGCAACGGCGGCGAATTCTTCAGCGACGGCATCCGGCCGGCCCCGAACGGCCCGGAGACACACCAGATCTACGACGTCGTCGTCAACGCGTATTACGTCAGTGACTCGTCGCGCTACGACGCGACCCTGCCGTCCCTGCGCCGGCGCAGCCTCGTCGGCACGACGATGCACGATCAGGAGATCATTACCGGGGTCGAGAACCTGCAGGTCCAGTTCGGTATCGACCGCGATGACGACGGTAATGTCGACGGCTACTTCGACAGCGGCGACCCGGCCGTCAAAAAGGGCAACATTATCAGTGTGCGTCTGTGGATGCTGGTGCGCGGCGATGCCGACGAGACTGGTCAGGGCTACGTCGACACCACCGAGTACCTGACCCCCGACACCGACGGCATCGTCATCACGCCGGATGCCGGCACAGCCTATCCGCAGTCGCATCGCCGTTACGAAGTCACGAAGACGATCCTGCTGAAAAACCGGCTGCGAGCGACGGGCTTATGATCATGCAATACGGACCCGGCTTTCGACATGCGCAGCGCGGCGCAGCCCTGATCGTCGGCCTCGTGCTGATGGCCGTGCTGACGATCCTGGCGATCTCGACGATGCGCACGGCGACGCTCGAGTTATCGATGGCCGGCAACACGCAATACCGGGCCACGGCGCAGGCGCTCGCCGAAGCCGGGCTGCACGTCGCAATCGACCAGATAGACCAGGACTACGACCCGGCGGCATTACCCGGCCCCGACGCGGGCGGCTGGACCAATGGTATTTTCGCAGGCTCGATCGGTGACGACCCGGGCAATACGTTCAGCGTCGACATTCTTTATCGATATGAAGGCCCTCCGCCGCCGGGCACCAGCTTAAATCAGGATGTATTTTATTTCGAGCTGCGCTCGACCGGGCGCACGACGGCGCGCAATGCGCGCGTCGTGCTGCGGAGAGGGTTCTGGAAGCTTCCGAACTGATTATCACCTGACAACACGACCGAACGAGACACAACGAATGGAATCAAAATCTCTGCATGTACTGATCACAATGACCATGCTCGCGGTCATACTGCTGGTCTGGACGCGCGCGACGCATGCCGCGCTCGAGCGCGTCGAGGATGCCTACGAGCTGCCGCTCGCGCAGGTCGAACGCTGGCCACTGAGCGATTCGACGAATATCGTCATCCGCCCCTGCGATCGATGCGACCGTGTCGTGCTGCATGTCAGCCGGGAGACCTGCTACCTGACCGGCACGCCGGCCAGGAAAACCGAACGCTGCAGGCTGAGCCGCAATCGCGGCAAGAGTGCCCGTGACAGCCTGCTGCGCCGAAAATCGAAGATCCATGACCGCGACAACGCGTTCGTCTATGTCTTTTATGACCCCGAAAATCGATCGGTTGCCTCTATCGTGCTCGACACGGGCACGGACGCCGAGGATTCAGACAGCCAATGATCAAATCGACCACAACGCACGCGCCGTCGAGGCCACGATTCCGGGTCCGGACGAGGCCGGGCCGCAGGCAGTATACGCCGGCACTGGCTTTGCCCCTGGCACTGGCATTGACCCTGTCCGGCCCGGCATGGGCCGACGACACCGAACTGTTCATCAGCACCGAAGAGCAGGATTTCCGTTGCGAAGCACCGAATGTCGTCTTCCTGATCGACACGTCCGGCAGCATGTCGGCTGATGTCGTCACCCAGAAATCGTTCGACCCGGACATCGAATACTCGGGTTGTTTCCAATCGGACAGCATCTACTATGGCTCGACCGGTAATTCACCGGAGTGCAAGTCGACGGCCCATTTCGACAAATCGGCAAACCAGTGCGCAGCGGCCCGGGGCACGGAATATACCGGGTTGTTTCTCGCCTGGAACAAAGAACAAACGCGCTGGGTCAAACTGACGGAAGCCGGCGACGACTGGAGCGTCGAATGCGCGCAAGACGAAGGCCGCCACGGCAGCGATGCCGGCGACGAGACCTATGCGGTCGATGGCGCCGACGGGCCGTGGTCCGACAGCGGCACAAACCCGGTTGCGTGGGGCACCAATGCTTCGTCGGTCACGGTATTCGATGGCAACTACCTGAACTGGCTGGATGATCCGCCGACCGAAACCAAGACACGTCTCGAGGTCGTGCAGGAAGTCACCAAGGCCGCGCTGGACAACATGGCCGGCGTGAATGTAGCCCTGATGACGTTCAACCGGACCGAAGGTGGTTCGATGATATTCGCTGCCGAGCCGCTGCGCTCGGCACTCGGGCCGCTCAAGGATGCCATCGATGACCTGGAAGCCAGGGGGCGTACACCGCTGTCGGAGTCGCTGTATGAACTCGGCCAGTACATGGCGGGCGGCAACGTCACGTTCGGCAGATCACCGTTCGGCCAGAGCACGGCCGATTCACGGGTCGGCGGAACCCTCGATTCACGCACCTACCTGTCGCCGATGAACTCGGGCGGTCAGAACAACTACATCGTCTTGCTGACGGATGGTGGGCCATCCAACGACACCGGCGCAAGCGCACTGATCCAGGCTCTGCCGGGCTACGCGGAACTGGTCGGCGAAGCCTGCAGCAACACCATCGAAGGTGACTGCCTCGACAACCTGGCCGAATACCTGTTCAAGGCAGATCTGCGGCCGGACATCGAGGGCCAGCAAAACGTCATTACCCACACGATCGGTTTCACGATTGATCTGCCGCTGCTGGAATCCACCGCCAAACGCGGCGGCGGCAAGTACTTCATCGCCGATAACACGACGACACTGACCCGCGCCCTGTCGGACCTGGCCAAGGATTTTTCCCGCAGCGCCAGCATACTGGCTCCGCCCCAGGTCCCGATCAACGCGTTCAATCGCTCCGAACGCCTCGACACCGTTTACCTGTCGGTATTCAAACCGGCCGCAACTCAGCACTGGCCCGGCAACCTGAAGCGCTATCGGGTCACGGATGCCGACAACGGCCTGCTGCTCGTCGACGCACTCGGTCGGCCCGCACTGGATCCGAAAACCGGCTTCTTCAAAAGCGACGCTGTCAGCTTCTGGTCGAGTCCGATCGTCGACGGCGCCGAGGCGCACCTGGGCGGCGCCGCGAGCCAGCAACCGACGCCTGCTCTGCGCACGCTCTACAGCAATGTAGCCGGGCGCGGGCTCGTCGCGGTGACAGTCGACAACGATGACATCACGGCCGCGCTGGTCGGCGCTCCCGAGGCCGAACGCAGGTCGACGATCGAGTGGGCGCTCGGTATGGACGTCCGCGACGAAGACGGCGACGGTGACTTCCGCGAACCGCGGCTGGCGATGGGCGACCCGCTGCACACGCAGGCCCTGACCGTCACCTATGGGGAATCGGAACTGTCCAGCAACGTGGTCGTGTTCGTCATGACCAATGACGGCTACCTCCACGCAATCGACGGTGTCAGCGGCGCCGAACTCTGGGCGTTCATACCGCGACGACTGCTCGGCCGACTGTACGAATTGTCGCTCGGCGAAATCGCCGCGAGCAAGCAGTACGGGCTCGACGGCGCGCTGCGCCTGATCGAGACCGACGACCGCAAATTGCTCGTGTTCGGCATGCGCCGCGGCGGTGAGGCGTTGTTCGCCATGGATATCACCGCCCGCGCGGCGCCGGCGCTGGCCTGGATCGTCGACAGCAATCAGCCGGGCTTCGCAGATCTCGGCCAGACCTGGTCCCCAGTGCAGCCGGCGAAGGTCCGGATCGGCGGCAACGTGACGGACGTGCTGCTGTTCGGCGGCGGCTACGACACCGGGCAGGATCGCAACGAGTTCCGCACGGACACCAGGGGCAATGCAATTTACATGATCAATGCCGCTACCGGTGCGCTCGAATGGAGCGCCGGCAGCAGCACGGCGCGCAGCAATCACGACCTCGAACTGGCACTGATGAACTTCTCGATTCCGGCGAGTCTGCGCGTCATCGATATCGATCGGGACGGCCTGGACGACCGGATCTATGTCGGCGACATGGGCGGCCAGCTGTGGCGATTCGACCTGCGGAACGGGCAGCCCCGCAGTTCACTGGGCGAAGGCGGTGTGCTGGCCTCCCTCGGCGGCGCTGGCGCCGGAGACAACCCGGCGGACGTCGACCTGCGACGCTTTTATAACGCACCGGATATCGTCGAAATCATTGACGCGAATACAATATTCATCGCGATCAATATCGGCTCCGGCTATCGCGCTCACCCGCTGAACACCGCAACGCACGACGAGTTCTACTCGGTGCGCGATTTTCATTCGCGAGAGGTACTGGCGAGCAATGTCTACGGCACGGAACGGCACCCCGTCCTGACGCGCGAAGACCTGCTGGATATCACTGACAACCTGACTCCGGACCTGGCGACAACTGCGCCCGGCTGGCGACTGGCGATGGTCCAGTCGGACGGTGAAAAAATACTGAGTTCTTCGCTGACAATCTCGAACGTCCTGTTCTTCAACTCGTTCACGCCGGCTGCATCGGCAGGTTCGTGCCTGCCCGGTGGCGGGCTGAACCGGCTCTACCGCATCAGCGTGCTCGACGGGGCCGCGCTGACCAACCTCGACCAGTCGGCAGATGATGAGAACTACACCCCGGAAGACCGCTTCGTCGGCGGCGCCTTTAACCAGGTCCCGCTGGCACCGATGCTCGGTCCTGATGGTGTCTGTTCCGGGCTGAACTGCTTCGACGGCGAGGATGCCTACGGGGTCGGCGGCGGCCTGCCCGGTCCGCGGGCCAACAGCACATACTGGTTCCCCGACCCAAGGCCCTGATTCGCGGGGGTCGCCTGATGCAACAGACCGCCAAGGGTTTCTCCCTGATCGAATTGCTCATCGTCGTGGCGATCATTGCGATCGTCACGACGGTGGCCACGAGTTCCTACCGCAACTACATGATGCGCACGAACCGGACGGACGGCGCATCGCTGCTCCTGCGGGTCGCCGCGGCTCAGGAGCGCTACTACCTCAATGAGAACGCCTACGCCGGGCCGGATGATGTGACCGATCTCGGCTTCGAATCGCTGACCAGCGAACGCGGTTACTACGCGTTGACGATCGAGCCTGCGGATCCGGGCGGGCTCGTGGTCGGCTACAGCGCGACGGTCAGGCCGATCGACGGCCGCGGGCAGCAAAGTGATGCCGATTGCATGATCCTCAGCATCAACGAGCGTGGTTTTCGTGGCAGCAACCCCGAACCGATAAACGTCTGCTGGCGTTGACAGCCAGCTTGTGCGGGGGAGCTTCTGTGTCGGGCTGTTTTTCATGCAACATAACAATGTGATCCCCTTCACGTTAATCGCGCTCATTCAGCAACGCTGACCGTTAATCAGCGCATCCGCCGCAACCCGCACAGGCAGTGCAGTATGGCTGCCATGAACAGCAAATACTGCAACGGGTTTACGCTCATCGAACTCATGATGACGCTTATGGTGGCCGGCATCGTCCTCGGTATCGGCATGCCCGCATTCAGCCAGTTTATCGCGACGAACCAGATGGCTGCGGCCGTCAACGACATCAACTCCGCTCTGCACCTGGCCCGCACCGAGGCCGTCAAGCGACGGGCCAATGTGACGCTGTGCCCAAGCACGAACTGGAACTCGGCGGCCCCGAGCTGTGCAAATGCCGGCAGCTTCGAGGATGGCTGGATCGTCTTCGTGGACTGCACCGTGGCGCCGCCACCGGCCAGCACCTGCGGCGCGCCCAACTACGTCGTCGATGCCTTCGATACGGTCGTCAACGTCCACGGGCCAATGAACGACGCCATCGCGGCGAACTTCAGCACGAATCCTGGCACGCCAATGTATGTGGCCTACTCCGCAACCGGGTTCCCACGCCAGATCGCGGTCGGCCAGCTGCCCAAAACGGATTTCCAGTTATGCGATCACCGCGGCAACCATGACGTGGGTGGCGGCATCGCCGCCGGTCGCTGGTTGCGCATCGGTCCGACCGGCCGCCCCCGGATCTACCGACATGTGGTGGACGTGCAGAGCGGCACCAACCCACTCGGCGGCTGCTGACGGACCAGACGGCTCCCACCCCGGCTGCACACCGGGGCAACCGGAGCCGACCGCGAATTACCGCCCCACCCTGTCGCCACTTGATGAAACCAGAACACCGGACACGCCGACCATGAACAGACGCAAGGACAGACAGCAACGCACCACGCAACGGGGCTTCACCCTGGTCGAGGTCATGGTGGCACTGGTCGTCATGGCCGTCGGCATGCTCGGCATCGCGGCCCTGTATATCGAGAGTCTGCGTTCCGGACAAATGTCCGTGTCATTCACGAACGCAGTCATGCTCACCAGCAGCATGGCAGACAAGATTCGCGGCAACACCGCCGGCCTGGCCAATTACGTCGGCGCCGCGGCCGGCGAAGCCCAGGCCGGCACCAATGCGAACAATTGCGTCAACGGAAACTTCGACTGCACAGCCGCCCAACTCGCCGTCGACGACTGGTTCTGGTGGTACGAAGACGTCAAGGAGCAGATGCCGATCGATCGTCAGGCCACCATCCAGGTTGTCAACCTCCCGCCCGTCAATGTGTACACGATCACCCTGAGCTGGCCCCAGCGGGGTCTCGCTGCCCCGGCCAGCTACACCCTGACGTTCAGCCAATAGGATTCCGCGAAGATGAAATTCCCGATGAAATTCAAACGCGCAATGCCCCCGGCACCACAGCGCGGGATGACCCTGATCGAACTGATGATCTCGATGGTGATCGGCATGTTCCTGCTGCTCGGCACACTGACCGTGTACCAGCAGAGCCGTTCGAACTTTCGTGTGTCCGACAGCGTGGCGCGTCTGCAGGAGAACGCACGATTTATCATCGATCTGATGGAACCCGATATCCGGCTGGCCAAATACTGGGGCATATCACCGGAGCCCGGTGCCATCGGCCTGATTCCGGCACCTGTCGTCGTCACCTGCGACACGATCGACACCAGCGCTGCCATGCTGCCCGCGACAACCTACACCGCCTGGGCCCTGAACGTCCTGCGCCCGATTCAGGGTGTAGATGAAACTTCAGGCTACGCCCACGCCACGCTGGGCATCCCGTGCTCGCCGAGATTCGGCGCCGGCACTGCGCAGTTCCAGTCCGACGCCCTGATCGTCCGGCACGCCGCGGGGCAACCCGCGGCGCTGCAGGCCGGCATCGTCCAGGTGCACACGGGCCTGATGCAGGCCGCGATCTTCAACAATGGCGTGGCGCCATTCGTCCCGGCGGACCCCGCGAGAGCGCCCACCCAGACGCATAACGTCGTCGCGAATATCTACTACGTCTCGCAGGCATCGGATCTTGACCCGCTGACCCCGTCACTGCGCATGAAGACGCTGATCGCCGGCGGTATCCACCAGGATCAGGAACTGCTGCCCGGCGTCGAGAACCTCCAGGTGCAGTTCGGCATCAGTACCAACAACAACCACAATGTCGAGCGCTACGTGGATCCCGATCACGCCGCGCTCAATATTCCCGGCGTGGAGATCGTTTCGGTCCGCCTGTGGATGCTGATGCGCGCGGATCGCATGGAGGTTGGTTTCACCGATATGAACACCTACGTCACCCCGGACCCGGATTTCAATATAACGCCGTGTGCGCCGGGGCCGGGCTGCAATTACCCGAGCGACCATCGGCGCCTGGTGGCGTCAAAAACCATTCTGCTGAGAAACACACGATGAGTGACAACATGCATAACCAACATCGACAACAGGGCGCAGCGCTGGTCATATCCCTGGTCCTGCTGCTGGTCATGACCATCCTCGGCGTCTCGACGATGGGCACCGCGAAAATGGAGATGCGCATGGCCGCGAATGACCAGTTCCTGGAAAACGCATTCCAGCTGGCCGAGACCGGACTCGACTCGACGCTCGCAGGCCTGCGCGCCGAAACCATCGCCGTCGTACCCGGAAATCCGGGCGTTTGCAACGCGCCAGGAGCGGTCGTAGCCGTACCCACCCTGAACGGCACCCACCAGACCACGATGTGTTACGTCGGTGACAGTCTCGCGTTCAACGGCCTGACGGGACTTGGTTTTACGATGTTCAACTTTCAGGCCAATACACAGGCCATCGCCCAGGGGCAGGCGAGTTCGCGAAACAGCCTCGGCCTGCAGAAACTCGGCCCGCCGTGCGGCAGCTGCTAGAGCCAACCCAAGGAGATTTACGATCATGTTCAGAACCCTGTTAATCACTGTGGTAGCGGCCCTGCTTACCCTCCCGGGCGTCTCGAATGCGGCGCTGGAAATGCTGGAAGATGCTGCCGAATTACCGATAAAGGGCGTACAACTTCCCGGTAGCACAGCCGGCCAGCTGGTATTTCGCAACTGCTCCGGCTGCGCGCCTGCGATCTGGCGAGTCGTCCAGGGCACGCGATACGAATCGTTCATGCCGGCGGAACCGGGTGGCGCACGAGAAGTCACCCTCGGTGAGCTGCGCCAGGCATTCGCCAGCGGGCAGGCAGACAGTCTGGTCGTGTTCTACAAGCCAGACACGAATGAAGTCACGCGCTTGCTCCTGAGTCGAAAGCACTAATCCCGAACCGCGGTAGAGGTAATTAACCATGAAGACAATGACCATGCGAACCCTCGCGACCCTGGCCGGTCTGATGGCGGTGCTCGGCACGGCACCCGCGGCGTACGCCGACGATACTGAACTGTTCCGCACGCAAATCTCGGAATTGGACCTGGAAGAGATCAATGCGGCGCCGAACATCCTGTTCATCCTCGATACGTCGGGCAGCATGAACGCAGACGTGTTGACCCAGGAGTTCTGGGACCCGGATGTCACCTGGGACGGGGACTACGACAGCGACAAGGTCTATTTTGACCAGTTCGGTCAGCAGCCTGACGCTGATACGAGAAACTGGTTCTGGAAATCGGCACTGCACTGCAACGCTGCGGTCGGGACATTTTACGACGGGTCTCCGTTCCAGGGCTTCATGCGCCGATGGAAAGACAACGGCAGCGATTGGGGCTGGAATATGCTCCTGGAGAACAAACCCAATGATCCGATCGAATGCGATGCCGACGAAGGCATCCACGGCGAAGGCGTGGGCGGCAACGAAGTCAACCCGACCAAGAAATTCGCGGCGGATGGCATAGCGAAAGATCAGCCGTGGTCGGACACACCCAACGTCAACTGGGACAGGCAATACGTGCTGTTCGACGGCAACCTCCTGAACTGGGAGGGCTCCGGGGGCACCGTCATAAAATCCCGACTCGAGGTCGTTCAGGATGTCGTCAACAAATTGCTCGATACGCTGGAGGGCGTGAACATCGGCCTGATGCGCTTCAACAACCAGGAAGGCGGCCCCATTCTGCATGAAATCGTTCCGATCGAGGCCAATCGACAGGCGCTGAAAGATCGGGTCGATGCCCTGGCACCCGGCGGCTGGACCCCGCTGTCAGAAACGCTATACGAGGCCGGCCAGTACTACGCAGGACGCACGCCGTTCTACGGCGACTGCAGCAACGCCACCAGCACCTGCCAGGACAGCGTTGCGAATTCCATGATCGGTGGCACCTACGACTCGCCGATCAATTTCTCCTGCCAGAAGAACTATATCGTTCTGCTGACTGACGGCGCACCGACCAGAGACCAGGGCGCAAATTCCAAGATCCCCAATTTGCCCGGGTTTTTGGCCGCGACCGCCCAGAACTCGTGCCAGGGCGACAACTCGGCGCTCAGCTCGTCCACGAGTGCCAACGACGGTATCTGCCTCGATGAGATGTCGATGTACCTGAAAAACCACGACATGAGTATTCTGGACGGCGATCAGGAGATCATCACCCATACCATCGGCTTCACGCTCGACCTGGATCTGCTCGCGGACACGGCAGCCAACGGCGGCGGTGAATACAAGCTGGCCGACGACACGACCAGTCTTTCGGTTTCGCTCAACGAGATCATTCTCAACATTTTCGACGAATCGATTACCTTAACGTCCCCGGCCGTACCGGTCAACGCGTTCAACCGAACCCAGAACCTCTCTGATGTGTACGTCTCGATTTTCGAACCGTCGAATCTGATGCACTGGCCCGGAAATCTGAAGAAGTACAAGCTGCAGAATGGCAAGCTGATCGGCCAGAACGGTGTGCCGGCGGTCGATGTCAGCACCGGATTTTTCAACAAGAGTCCGCCTGCAATCAGCTTCTGGTCCGATGAGGCAGACGGCGACGATGCAACTCTGGGCGGCGCGGCAAACAAACTGCC
>SMWD01000159.1 GCA_004357495.1 Gammaproteobacteria bacterium | reverse complement strand
GTCAGGGTCAGGGTCAGGGTCAGGGTCAGGGTCAGGGTCAGGGGTCTGCGTAGCCTTGCCGGCGATGGTTTTGGCCGCTGCCATGAACGGTTCGATCAGGTCGAGCGGCAGCGGGAAAATAATCGTGTTCGTGCTTTCGTTGGCCACCTCGGTCAGGGTCTGCAGGTAGCGCAGCTGTAAGGCCTGACGCTGCGAACCGAGCGTCTTTGCGGCTTCTGCCAGCATCGCCGAGGCCTGTCGTTCGCCCCGGGCGTGGATCACCTTGGCGCGTCGCGCGCGCTCGGCCTCGGCCTGCGCGGCAATCGCCCGAATCATGCTCTCGTTGAGGTCGATGTGCTTGATCTCGACGTTGGCAATCTTGACGCCCCAAGCGTCGGTGTGTTGATCGAGGATAACCTGGATATCGCTGTTCAGCTTGTCGCGTTCCGACAGCATCTCGTCGAGCTCGTGCTGACCGAGCACGGACCGCAGCGTCGTCTGCGCGAGCTGACTGGTTGCCTCGAACACCTGCGCGACCTGGATGATGGCCTTTTCCGGATCGACGATGCGGAAATAGACGACCGCATTGACCTTGACCGACACATTGTCTTTGGAGATGACATCCTGGCTCGGTACGTCCATGACGATGACGCGCAGATCGACGCGAACCATTTTCTGGACGAACGGGACGACAATGATGATGCCGGGGCCCTTGACTCTCTGGAATCGGCCGAGCAAAAAAATCACGCCGCGCTCGTATTCGTTCAGTATCTTGAAGACCGAGAACAGGGCCAACGCGAACAGTCCGATTGCAATCAGTGTGCCGAGCATTATCGTCTCCACGGAGAATTACAGACCCGTTACCGCTTGTTCGACCGGCGCGACATCAAGCACCAGCCCGTCGATTTTCCTGATCGTCAGTTTATCGCCCTTGTGCACAGCGGCGTCGCTGCGTGCGCTCCAGCGCTCGCCATGGACGAACACGGTGCCGTTGCGTTCGAAATCCTCGAGTGCTTCGGCGATCTCGCCGAGCATGCCCTCGTTGCCGCTGACCGGGGGTCGTCGCCGCACGCGCATCAGCGCGTAAATCATCGCGAGCAGCAACGAGCTTGCGACCAGCGCGACACCGAAGATCAGCGGCCGCGCGATCTGCATGCCCGGAATATCGCTGTCCAGCAGGATGATCGAGCCGAACACGAAGGCGACGATGCCACCGAGCCCGAGTGCGCCGAAACTGGGCATGAACGCTTCGCCGACGATCAGCATGACGCCGAGCAGAATCAGCGCGAGGCCGGCGAAGTTCACCGGCAGCACCTGGAAGGCGAACAGCGCCAGCAGCAGGCAGATGGAGCCGACTACGCCCGGCACGATCGCACCCGGGTTATAGCCTTCGAACATCAAACCATAGATGCCAGCCAGCATCAGCATATAGGCGATGTTCGGGTCGGTAATCGTCGCCAGCAGCCGGGTGCGCCAGTCCGCTTCGAAGGTTTCGATCACCAAGCCGTCGGTCTCGAGTACGTGGTCGGCGTTACGAACTTTCACGGTGCGCCCGTTGATGGCGATCAGCAGTTCTTTGATCGACGGCGCGATGACGTCGATGACATTCTGTTCGAGCGCATCCTCGGCGCTCAGGCTCGCGGCTTCGCGCACGGCTTTCTCGGCCCAGTCGGCATTGCGATCGCGCAGTTCGGCGAGCCCGCGGATGTAGGCGACGGCATCGTTGACGACTTTGCGCTCCATCGCCGTGCCGGTCAGCGCAGGCTTGGCATCACCGCCGGCCGAATCTGCATTGTCATCCGCGTTGCCGGTGTCACTGTCATCGGCATCCCGGAGCGGGTTGAACGGCGACGACGGTGCATCGCCGCCGCCGA
Organism: Gammaproteobacteria bacterium; assembly: GCA_004357495.1. Lineage (GTDB taxonomy): Bacteria > Pseudomonadota > Gammaproteobacteria > Steroidobacterales > SMWD01. The sequence goes on along the minus strand of SMWD01000159.1, from coordinate 5,689 downwards.
TCTGCACCGGCGTTGCGGCGCCGAGGTTGGTGGCGGGCGCCATGGCCGCGATGTGGCTGGCATACAGCAGGTAGGTGCCGGCGCTGGCGGCACGCGAGCCGCTCGGCGAGACATAGGTGACCACCGGGATGTCGGAACTCAGGATGGCCTTGATCATGTCCCGCATCGCGGAATCGAGCCCGCCCGGGGTATCCATCTCGATCAGCACCAGCGACGCGCCGATCTCTTCGGCATAGGCGAGACCCTTGATCAGGTGCGCGCTGGTCGCCGGGCCGATCGCTCCTTTGATCTCCACCCGTACGCCGCCGGCCGTTGGCGCCTGATCGGATTCGGCCGGCGCATCCGACGCTGCCGGCGCCAGGCCGGCGCTAAAAACCAGCAGACAGAGCAGCAGGCGAAACCGGCGAGACATGGAGCGTTAATCCTTGCGGTAGCGGTAGCCACTATCATAACAGGCCGGGATGGTTCGCCGAGTGGCGCAACGGAGCCCGACCCGTGGCCGGCCGCACGGCCGATTCGCACCCAAACCTGCCATAATCGGCACCCGAACGGCTCCGGCAGATTAAGGAAAGCGGTCATGCGTAGTACCACCCGGCCAGGGATCCCGATGCCTGGCGTCGTGGTGCCCGGATTTCAAATCGAATCCGTGCCGATGGCGGATGCCGGGCTGTGAATACCGCCGCACAGGCCGTGGGCTGGGCGCCGGACAGCTGGCAGACGAAGCAGGCCATCCAGCAACCCCACTACAAGGATCAGGCGGCCGTCGACGTGGCCGTGGCGCGCCTCGCAGCGCTGCCCCCGATGGTGACCAGTTGGGAAATCGAAGCGCTGCGCGAACACATCACGGCCGCGCAAAAGGGCGAGGCATTCGTCCTGCAGGGCGGGGATTGCGCCGAAAACTTTGAAGAGTGTACGTCCGAAAATATTGTCCGCAAGCTGAAGATTCTGCTGCAGATGAGCCTCGTGCTGACGGCCGGGCTGAAGCGGCCGGTGGTGCGCATCGGGCGCATGGCGGGGCAGTACGCGAAGCCGCGTTCCGCCGACACGGAAATTCGCGACGGGGTCGAGTTGCCGAGCTACCGTGGCGACCTGATCAACGGTCTGGCCTTTGACGCCGCTACGCGCGAGCCGGACCCGGACCGGCTGCTGCGTGGCTATGAACGCGCATCGATGACTCTGAACTTCATCCGCTCGCTGATCGATGGTGGTTTCGCCGACCTGCATCACCCGGAGAACTGGGATCTCGATTTCGTCGGCCACTCGGCGTCGGCGGATCAATATCACCGCATCGTCGAGCGTATCGCCGACTCACTGGATTTTTTCGAGTCGATCACCGGTACACCGATTGCCCAGGCGCGTCGAGTCGAGTTCTATACCTCGCACGAGGGTCTGCACCTGTTGTACGAGCAGGCGCAAACGCGCTTCCTCGAGCATCGCCAAGCCTGGTATAACCTGACGACGCATTACCCGTGGATCGGCATGCGCACGGCCGCACCCGATGGTGCCCACGTCGAGTACTTCCGCGGTATCTGTAACCCGATCGCCGTCAAGGTCGGAACGGCGCTGTCGATCGGGGAGCTGACCCGCCTGATCGAGACCCTGAACCCGGACAAGGAGTGGGGTCGGCTGACCCTGATTCATCGTTTCGGTGCGGGTTCGCTCGAAGCCCAATTGCCGCCGATCGTCGCGGCCGTGCAGAAACTCGACACCCCGGTGCTGTGGGTGTGTGACCCGATGCACGGCAACACCGAGTCGACGGCCGACGGCTACAAGACGCGGCGTTTCTCCAATATCCTTGCTGAGCTCGAAGCCGCGTTCCGGGTGCACGAGTCGCTCGGTTCGAAACTCGGCGGCGTGCATCTGGAACTGACCGGCGACCATGTGACCGAATGCATCGGCGGCGCGCGCGGCTTGACCGAGAAAGATCTGAAAAACGCCTACCGCACGCAGGTCGACCCACGGCTCAACTACGAGCAAGCCATGGAAATCGCGTTAAACATCGCGAACCATCATGCCAATTAGCCGGCGCCGGGAAAGATCGGGGTCAGACCGACTGCCCGGGCGGGAAGCCCTGCCTGTACGAGCGGCTTTAGCCGCGAAAAAGCATCGAATCGCGGCTAAAGCCGCTCCCACACACAGAGCTCCCAGACACAGAGCTCCCACACACAGCGCTCCCACAGAAGTGATTCCCGGGATTTGTGTCTGCCCATGCGCGCGGCAGCGGGACCGCAATGGCCTGGCGCCGCTTTTTTCGTCGTGAGCATCGACGGGCTGCAGTTCGATGCGAACTGTCGGCGTTGCACGCGGCTGGCAGGCTTCCTCGACACCGTGCGCAGCCAGCACCCGGAGTATTTTTCGCGGCCCGTGCCCGCGTTCGGGCCCGCGGACGCGCGCTTGCTGATCGTCGGTCTGGCGCCCGGGCTGCATGGCGCTAATGCAACCGGGCGGCCGTTCACCGGCGACTACGCCGGCATACTCTTATATAAGACGCTGCACGAATTCGGTTTCGCGACGCGGCCGGTCAGCGTGGCGGCCGATGACGGGCTCGAGCTCATCGACTGCCGGATCACCAACGCCGTGCGCTGCCTGCCGCCGCAGAACAAGCCGGTCACCGACGAAATCGACGAGTGCAATACCTACCTGGCGTACGAGCTCGCGTGTCTGCCGAAGCATGGCGTCGTGCTGGCGCTGGGCACGATCGCGCATCGCGCGATACTGAAGGCGCGTGGTGTGCGCCTGTCGAAGTACCCGTTTGCTCATGCGGCACACCACCGCTTTGACGACGGCCGCGTGCTGATCGATTCCTACCATTGCAGCCGCTACAACACGCAGACGCGTCGCCTGACCACCGACATGTTCCGCGCCGTGTTCCGCGCGGTGCGCCTGGCGCTGGAGCGTGACGCCAGCTGAGCGGAACCGCGCGATGATGAGCGATACCTTCGATGCCCGGCAATTCCTCGCGACGCTGAGCCACCGGCCCGGCTGTTACTGCATGCTCGATGCAGACGGGGCCGTGATCTATGTCGGCAAGGCACGCGACCTGAAGAGACGCGTTGCGACGTATTTCGGCAGCAAGGCGCATCATCCGAAGACCCAGGCGCTGATGAACCGCATGGCGCGGGTCGAGGTCACGGTAACCGGCACCGAACGCGAAGCGCTGCTGCTCGAGTACAACCTGATCAAGGAGCACCAGCCGCGCTTCAATGTCCTGCTCCGCGATGACAAAAGCTATCCGTATATTCACGTGACGACGGAGCAGGCGTTCCCGCGCTTCGAGTTTCATCGCGGCGCGCGTCGGCCCGGTTCGCATTACCTCGGGCCATACCCGTCGGCGGGTGCCGTGCGCCAGACGCTCGGTCAGTTGCAAAAGCTGTTTCGCGTCCGCCAGTGCCGGGATTCCTACTTTGCGAATCGCAGCCGGCCGTGTCTGCAATACCAGATCCGGCGATGCACGGCGCCGTGCGTCGGCTTCGTCAGCGAGGATGATTATGCCCACGATGTGGCGAATGCACTGCGTTTTCTGTCCGGCAAAAACGATGCGGTGGTCTCGAACCTTCAGGACCGCATGGACCAGGCGGCCGAGGCGCTGGACTACGAGGGCGCCGCCCAATATCGCGACCAGATCGCGACCATCAAGGAGCTGCAGTCGCGTCAGTTCGTCTCGGGCAGCCGGACTCGGGATGCCGATGTGCTGGCCGTCTGCGCGGAGCACGGTACGCATTGTGTCGGCGTATTGATGATCCGCGGCGGGCGCATGCTCGGCAGCCGCAGCTTCTTCCCGCGCACCTCGGTGCACACCGAGTCGGGCGAGGTGCTGTCGGCGTTCATCCTGCAACACTATTTCGTGCATGCACCGCCGCGGGAAATCATCGTCAACACCGACATCGAGGAGCGAGAATTGCTCGAGGTCGTGCTGGCCGACCGGGTCGGCCACAAGGTCGCCATCCGGCTGCGCGTGCGTGGCGATCGTCGCCGCTGGCTCGACATGGCCGCAACCAATGCCGGGCAGGCCCTGCAGACGCGTCGCGCGGCCGGCGCGAGTCTCACCGCGCAGCTCGCCGCGCTGACCGAGTTGCTCGGCCTCGATACGCCGCCGGAGCGCATCGAATGTTTTGATATCAGCCATACCGCGGGCGACCAGACCGTCGCGTCCTGCGTCGTGTTCGGTCGCGAGGGGGCAATGAAGGCGCATTACCGGCGCTTCAATATCAGGGACGTCGAGCCGGGCGACGACTATGCGGCCATGGAGCAGGCAGTGCGGCGTCGCTATTCGCGGCTGAAGAAGGGTGCGGCACCGCTGCCCGGGCTGGTCATGATCGACGGGGGCCGCGGTCAGCTCGGCCGCGCGCGCGAGGTATTCGCGGATCTCGGCATCGACGATGTTCAGCTGATTGGAGTCGCCAAAGGGCAGGGGCGCAAGCCAGGCCGCGAGAAGATCTACCTGCCCGAACTCGAAGATCCGATTACGCTGCCCGGCGACTCGGCCGCGTTGCACCTGATCCAGCACATTCGCGACGAGGCGCATCGTTTTGCCATCACAGCGCATCGTCAGCGGCGCGGCAAGGCGAAGCGGGTGTCGATGCTCGAATCGATACCCGGACTCGGTCCGGCCCGGCGCAGGGCATTGCTGCGTCAGTTCGGCGGCTTGCAGGGCGTGCGCAAGGCCGGGCTCGACGATCTGGCGAACGTCCACGGCATCAGTCGCGTGCTGGCCCGGCGCATCTATGAGCAGGTACACGGTGGGTGAATTGTTACTCGACCGGTCGCAAGGCACGCTACAATGCGGGCGCCGACGACGCGTGATTCGGGGAACTATTCCGGCACAGGGCATGCTAAAAAATAATCTCGCCACCATCCTCACGTGGTTTCGTATCGCCGCGATCCCGTTGATCTGCCTCGTGTTCTATCTGCCGCCGTCGCGCTTGATGCATCCGCTGGCATGCGTCATTTTCGCCATTGCTGCCATCACCGATGCACTGGATGGCTACGTGGCGCGGCGCTATAACCAGCAGTCCGCATTCGGCGCTTTCCTGGACCCGGTCGCCGACAAGCTCATCGTCACGACGACGCTGGTGGTCATCGTCCAGGCCGACCCGCGGGTCCTGGTGGCCGCGATCGCCGTCATCATCATCGGCCGGGAGTTGACGATTTCCGCGCTGCGGGAGTGGATGGCGGAAGTCGGGGCCAGCAATCTCGTGGCGGTATCGGGGCTCGGCAAGATCAAGACGATCATGCAGATGGTCGGTCTCGGCATGATGTTATGGACCTATCCGGTCTTCGGGATTCCGATTTACACGATTGGCCTGATTCTGCTGATCATCGCGGCCGGCCTGACCCTGTGGTCCATGTTCGTGTATATCCAGGCCGCCTGGCCGGCATTGATGCAATCCGACACGGATTCTTGACAGTCGGCCGGCAGACCGTATCATTCGCGTCCGGGCCGGCATTTTCGGCCTTCGCCAAGACATCATGCGGGCATAGCTCAGTTGGTAGAGCGCAACCTTGCCAAGGTTGAGGTCGCCAGTTCGAACCTGGTTGCCCGCTCCAGTTCACCCCGGTGTCAGGCGTTTTCGGGTCGCGGATTTGCATCGTCAGGGTGTCCCGCCGGCGACCGGCACGGCTAGGTGGCAGAGTGGTTATGCAGCGGACTGCAACTCCGTGTACGCCGGTTCGATTCCGACCCTAGCCT
>SMWD01000158.1 GCA_004357495.1 Gammaproteobacteria bacterium | reverse complement strand
GGTCGCGATGAACCTACGCTGCTGGCAATCGCAGACCGCATCGATGAGCAGATCGGCGACCAGCCCGGAGTCGTGGTCCGCCACTATGTCTGGTCACCGTGGTCGGACAACCGGCAGCGCGCCGGTGCCAACGGTGAGAAAATCGGCCGTGCGCTGGGCGAAGAACTGGCCGGCCTGAACGCACTGGAGCACATCCGCCTGATCGCGCACAGCGCCGGCGCCTACCTGCTGAACCCGCTGTGCGAAGCCTACAAGTCGAAGGCCGACAAACCTGCGCGGGTCGAGATGACCTATCTCGACGGCATGGGTATCCACGGCGGCCTGGACTATTACTACGGTTACCGACACTACGGCGAATGCGGCGATTTTGCCGGCGCAATCTACACGACGGATGATCCGGTACCCGGCACCAACGCACCGCTGGAAAATGCCTACAACATCGATGTCACGAGCATGCCGTCACGCGCGGACTACCCCGGCCGGGGTCACCTCTGGCCCGTGCAGTATTTTCTGGATAATCTGGACCGGGACGAGATCACACCCGGGCTGCGCCGCCACGAGCAGTTACCGCGCGGGGCGATTGAATAGCGGCTGCGATCCGGGCCGCCGACTCAGTCGGGCCCGCTGAATTGCTCGACCGCGGCCTCCCACAGGGCCGCCAGCCGGCCATACAACTCGCACCACTGCCGCAGCCGGTGTATATCCTCGTCCACCGCCTGGCCGAGGTAGATGCGCAGCAATTTCGTCGCCTGTGAATCGTCGAGCCCGTGATGCTGGACGACCGTCGCGAGATCGAAAAACGGATCGCCGAGCGCGGCATATTCCCAGTCGATCAGTGCGAGCCGGTCGCCATCGATGACATTCGCGCAGGTGACATCGTTGTGACACAGGCACTGGCGCGCGTCGCTGTCACCGAGACCTGCCAGGATATCCAGCGCTTCGATCGCGAGTTCGTCGGCCTTGGACGAACCGATTGCCCGGGCATAAGCCGACAACTTGTACGGCAACTCGATCGGCCGGCCGATCGCAGGCAAGCCATGTACCTGCTTTAACAATTCGGCAAGCCGCTCCAGGGCATCGTCCGCGTGCAAGTCATGCTCGGTCCAGGCGCGGCCCTCGAGGTAACGGGTGACGAGTACGCCGTTCCCGGCATCGGTGAATATCGGCTCGGGGCCGAGCCCCGCTTCGGCAACCGCCGCGAGCAGCCCGGCTTCGGTCACGCGATCCAGATTCAGCATGCGCGCAATCGGTGTATCAATACGCAACACGTAGCGCGTGTCGTGATGCCGAACCAGATAGCTCTGACTGGCGGGCCCACCGTCAAATGCACGCACGATTTCCGCACCGGTTAAACTTTCTATCCCCGCCAGTACCCGCTCCGCGTTCATGCCGCCTCCGCTTCACCGCCATACATCTCCCGACGCCAGGCGATGTAACCGATCACGATCAGCACAAGATAGAACGCGAATAACAGCGCTGTCAGATACAACTCGCGACTGACATACAGATAGATCGACACGCTGTCGATGACGAACCAGTACAGCCAGTTTTCGAGTATCTTGCGCGCCACCATCCACGTTGTGACAACCGCACCCCAGGTCGTGAACGAATCGAGATACGGCAAGGCGGCGTCACTGTAGCGACCGAGCAAGGCGCCGCTGAGCCCCGCCAGCGCGAAGACGCCGGCGATGACCCGCACGTGCGTTGCCACACTCCAGGTCTTGACCGGCAGCGCATGATCGGGGTCCGGCCCGTGGCGCCAGTGATACCAGCCGTAGACGGCCATGCCGAGGTAAAACACTTGCAGCACCGATTCCATATACAAGAGTGCCGCGTACATCAACACCAGGTAGATGCTCGTCGATGCGAACGCGGCCGCCCAGCACCAGAGGTTCTGCCGGATGGCCAGCGCGAGGTAGACGATGGCAAGCACGACCGCGGCCCCCTCCCACCCGGACATGGCCGCGGCGGCATCCGTCAGGATTTGCGGCAGTTCACTCAATGACGGGCAGACGGCCGATATCCAGATCCGCGTTCAGGCATTTGGTCACGAACATGCACTTGATGTCGCCCGCCATGCTCTGGCGCATGCCGGCCGTGACCGCCGCCCAGACGATATCGAACTCGCCACGCACCTGTGTACTCATCTGATTGGTCACAATCTCGATCTGCGCCTGCTTGCGCAACTCGCGGATGAAACGCTTGATGACCGGGATGTAATCGGCATCCAGCGGGTACAGACTGATATCCAGCGTAATTTTCATGGCCTCGTCTCCTCGCATCCGGTTACCGGAATTCATAGCGTGCAGTCAGACCGACCTGGCGCGGCTCGCCGGCCTGCGTGTACAGCGTATCCTCCCACAGCGGCGGCTCGTTGCCGAAGAAGAACCCGCGCACATAGTAACGCTCATCGAAAATATTGCGGCCCCAGGCAAACACGGACCACGCACCCCAGGTCTTGCCGAGCCGCAGGTTAACCCGCCGGTAGGACTCGGACTTCTGGTCGTGACTGGTGTCGTAATAGAACTCATCCTTGCCGGTTACATCCGCACGCACCATCCAGCCCCGCCCATTCTGCCAGGTCGCGCCGACTGCAAAATTATAATGCGGCGCGTGCGCCTGGTCGCGATCTTCGAGATCGCGCACATATTCGAAATTGCTGATCTCGGTATCCAGCAGGCCAAGTGCGCCGTGCAGGGTTACCGCCGCGGTCACGCCCCAATCGATGCTGGCCTCGACACCCCGATTGCGGCCCTTGTCGGCGTTATCCGTCAGGAACGAAAACGCGATCGGGTTGCCCGCCGTATCCTGCACCGGCACCTTGATCTGCATGTCTTCGCGCTCCATCCAGAACAGCACGACGTCGGCGCGAATGTCGCCTGCCAGAATCTTCCAGCCCAGCTCATAGTTCCACAGGGCCTCAGACTCGAACAGGATCTTGTCCGGCGGCGCGTTGGCATCCAGGTTGAAGCCGCCGGCCTTGTAGCCGCGCGCAATGCGCCCGTACAGCATGGTCGCCGCCGAAAGTTGATAACTCAGGTTCGCGTGGCCACCCAGCAGATCGTCCTCGGGCGAGAAGCTCACACCCGCATCGACGTAGTCGGCCTCCCAGTGCTCCCAGCGCAACCCGAAGTCAAGCCGGAAAGCGGTGCCGAGCGGGATACCGAGCTCACCGAAAACCGCGCGGCTCTCCGATTCGTAGCGACTCGAAAATAGCGTTACGCACACCGTCACGCAGAAAAAATCGTCGCGACCCGTATCGACGACATCGATGTTCTCGTCCAGATTCAGACCATAGAGGCCAACGACCCAGTCGATGCGGCCGAACAGCTGCGCGTTTGGCCCCGAGACAAGGCGAAACTCCTGGCTTGCGGTATCGCGATCGCGCTCGGTGCTTGAAAAGAAGTCGTAGATCGAGTGACCGAATTCCGGCGTATTCCAGAAGTCGTCGTTGCCCCAGTCGGCATCGAAGCTGAACGTCGCATCGGTGTGCGCGAGGCTCGTGATGCTGATGAAGGTCACGCTGTTATTGATATTCCCCGTGAACTTGAGAGACCCGGCCGTGGTTTCCTGCGCATCTTCGCCCGGCTTGTCCGAATACGTGACGTCGCCGTTGTTATCCACCGCCCACGCATCGTAACCGTCGTCGATATCGGCATAGAGCCCGGTGAAATCGACACGCCAGTCGTCGTTCAGGTCAACGCGCAGCTTGCCGCGCACCGTCAGCTCATCGAAGCTATTGGTGTCCGACCGGCCGAGCCGTTGGTTCTTCTGAAACCCGTCGCTCTGGTATTGCTGCACGGCCAGCCGGTAGCCGGCCCGATCGCCGAGCGGGCCAGTCACCATGCCGCCGAGCGCGTACGTATCATCGCTGCCGGCCGTCGCCTCGACGCGTGATTCAAATTCATCGGCCGGCTCGGCCGATTTCACGTAGATCAGCCCGGCCAGCGCATTTGCGCCCAGACGCGTGCCCTGCGGCCCGCGCAGCACATCGACCTGGTCGACATCGAACAGCGTCGCGGCGCTGCCGAGTCCCGACAGGTCGATGTCGTCGATGATAAAGCCGACGGATGGATTGGGCGCCCCCTGGTATTGCTCAAGCTCGCCGATCCCGCGAATCTGGAGATAGCGGGCGCGATTGCCGTCTCCCGAGTAATTCAGGTTCGGCACCATTTCGATCAATTCCTCGAAATGCTGCACGACGGTCGCGCGGATCGTCTCGCGGTCAAGCACGGTCACGCTGGCTGGCAGGCGCCCGGCCCCGGTCTCACGAAACGTCGAGACAACCAATTCCTCGCGCTGCGGGGCCGGCGCGGCGAGCGACGGGGGTACGACGGCGGCGAACGCCACGGCGACCACGGTCGCTACCCGGATTCTATATAAGACAAACATGAAACGGATCTCTGTTGTAGTGAGAGACCCGGTGTCGACGGTCGGTCGGGAATGCTGGCAGCGGCGCGTCCTCTTCCTACGCCGGTATTAACCGGATCAGGTTCCAAGGGTTCCTGTTGCCAGATCTCAGGCCATGACGGCCACCCCCAAGGTGGTGTCAATTATAGCGCAAGGTGGTACCGGCACGATAGAGCCGCTGAAATGTACCGATGAAATGGGCCGGTTGCAGGGTCGAGCAGGTCAGCCCCGCGCGCTGGCGACGTTTGTGAGCCGGTCGTGCCGCCGCCGCCAGCCCAGCAAGCCCAGCGCCGAACCAAACAGCCACACAGCCGCGGGGACAGGCACCGCGTTGCCCGTCACAACGATATTGTCGAACTTGCCGAAGTCGTTCTCGCCGTTGTCGAGCCAGAAAGCGATCCATACCTCACCGTTCCCGGCACCGGCCAGGTTAAAAGTCACCGAACTCCATGTGCTGTTGGCACCGGCACGCATCAACTCGATCCAATCCCCGGCATTGCCCAGGTTTTGCGGATCCCAGTTCCACACGCTATCAATGCCGTTAGCCGGATCATGAGCGATGTTCTGCAGGTTGAGGCTGCGACTCGCGGCATCGAACTGCGAGGCAGGGACATCGGCTATCAGATCACCGAGGTAATAACCAAACACGAACTTGTCATGGGAGCCCGCGCTGAACGTGCGCCAATCGAAATCGATCGTTATATCGGTGAAGCCCGTCGTATCGATCCGGATCAACAGGCCGGCATCATCTTCGACGAGCCCGGTGTGGCTGGTATTGCTGCCACCGCCGTTACTCTGCGAGCCGACATCCTGCCAGATCGCCCCGCCATTGGGTTGCTCGATCCGTGCGGCATACCAGTCATTGTCCGCGTCGCCGATCGTTGTGCCGTTCGCATCCGAACTCCCGTCGGTAGTCGGAACACCGAAGATACGCGGATCGCTGCCGGCACCAAAGCCGGTGATACCCTCGAAGTGCTCCTCCATCAATACCGTAGCGGCGCGAACGACGGGAGCGGTGAGCATGAACACCAGCGAAATGCCGAACGCGGCAATCACGGCGGCGACAGACGTGCCGAATGCGGCACGATCGATAATTACACGGCAGCTATGCTGCCATGACATAATCCCCTTATAAAATTACGCCGGTACAGGCGCAAACAGACCTGTTTCTGGTTACTTTTATCCGTTCTATATAATTTTATTTCCGGCGAAGCGACGTTTGCGTCATCGGTGTCACCGGAAGCTAAACCCTACCCCAGCCCGAATTCGAATTCCAGAAATCGGAATTATGTCTAATCGCTTGAACCATAAATCAACTATTTATGGGCCTTTTCTCATTCGCAGTATCAGGAACATTTTCGGATACTGCGCCCGTGTCACACCACGCTGCAGACCAGCAGCTGGGTCGCCTCGACCGTGAGGGCTCGAAATATACGGCATCGACGATTACCAGGGAATCAAGTACCTCTGCGTCGCCAGCGCCCCGCGTCGAACGTGCCGACGGGCAACTGGCCCGGTTGATAAAATGACCGGGCTCGCCGCGCGCAACCTGGAATCCGCATGGCCCAATCTCATCAACAAGCACGCTGGATCGCCCACGTGGACCTGGACGCGTTCTTCACGAGCTGCGAACAGCGCGACCATCCTGACTACCGCGGTCGCCCCGTGGTCGTCGGCGCGCTGCCCGGTCATCGCGGGGTCGTTGCGGCAGCGTCGTACGAGGTGCGCCGATTCGGCGTCCACTCGGCCATGCCGATATCGGAGGCCTACCGGCGCTGCCCGGATGCCGTGTACCTGCGTCCCGACATGGAGAAGTATCGCCGGGCCTCGCGGCAGATCTTCCGGGTACTCGAGACCATGACGCCGGTGGTCGAGGCGGCATCGATCGATGAAGCCTACCTCGATATCAGCGGCCTCGATAAGCTGGTCGGCCCGCCCCACAAAATCGGTACCGAGATCCGACAGCGAATTCTCTCGGCCACCGGGCTCACCGCTTCGGTTGGCATCGGCCCGAACCGGCTGATCGCCAAACTCGGCTCCGAGTCCTGCAAACCGGACGGGCTCGCAGTCGTATCGACGGACCAGGTACTCGACTTCCTGGCACCGATGCCGGTGTCCAACCTGCGTGGACTCGGCCGGCAGACTCAGAAGATTTTCGACCGGCTCGGCATCGAGACCGTGGCACAACTGCGCACCCTCCCGCTGGCGGTACTCGAGCAGCACCTCGGACAGCGAGCTGCGGCGAGTTTCCACGACCAGGCCTTTGGGCGTGCGTCGGACACAGTCGTGACCGAACGGCAGCGCAAGAGTATTTCGAAAGAACATACCTTCGAGACCGACGTCCGTGACCCCGCAATCCTGCACGACGTACTGCGTGAGCTGGCGGCCGATGTGGCGCGAACAGCACGTCGGGAAGGCCTGGCAGGAACCGGCGTGACACTGAAAATTCGATTCGAGGGGTTCGAGACCCACACACGCCGGCAGCGGCTGGCCAGCCCCACCGATGACGAACGGGTGATGCTGAAAACCGCCTGGACGTTGTTCCTGCATGGCGACCTGCCGCACAAGCCCGTGCGCCTGATCGGCGTGGGCATCAGCGGTTGGGAAGACGAAGCACAACCGCAGGCAGACCTGTTTGATCAACCGGAACGACGGCGCCAGGATAAACAGCTGTTGAATACGATCGACAGCGTCACCGAAAGATTCGGCAAAGGCATGCTGCAGGTGGGGCTATCCCGAAAGACCGACAAGTAAATCGAGGCCTGACGCGGCCGGTTCAGCCTGGCCTTTCATCGACGACGTAGGCCGCGCGACATGGTTCCGTCCTCATATGATCAATGTCCCGGCAGTTTGGCGATCAAACATCGCCATACACATGCGGCCAACGGCGCAGCCGGGGGTGAAACCCTACCAGCGCCCAGTTTCGCAACTTGGTAAGACAGATTGCGTCATAAGAAACATCATTATATTCATAATCTTACAGAAATACGCTTGAAATTCGCCGGCGTACGACACAAATTTTTCGCCCCTGGCCGGTGTCTTCGTGCTAGCCTTCCAGCGTTGTGCGCCCCCATTAGTAACGATCCAGGGATCACGGAATTCCTGATCCCCTAAGCTGTACTTATGTTCCGATTTGCTGCGGACCGGATTCCGGTTCTACTTGTGCTGCTATTTAGCACACTCGACTTTGCCGTCTATTTTCTGGTCAACCAGATTGGCTGGCTGGCTGGCTACGCGCTGCTCATGCTGATTCCCAAAGGCCTGATCTGTGCCTGGAATCATCACCATCAGCATACGATGACATTCCACGCCAAACCGCTCAACCGCATCCTCGAGTTTTTCTACGCACTGCATACCGGCGTCACGACAAACCTGTGGGTCCTGCACCACGTGCTCGGCCATCACAGAAATTTCCTGGATCAGTCGCGCGATGAAAGCGCCTGGAAGCGCGCGGACGGCACTGCCATGAGCGCGCTGGAATACACACTGACCGTCACGGGCACGGCTTATTACCGAGGCTATCAGGTAGGTAAGAAATTTCCGCGGCTACAGCGCGTGTTCATTTTTTACACGCTACTGACGTTAGTTGGCATCGCATTGCTGTGCTGGTTCCGGTTCCTGCCGGCGCTGTTCGTGTTCTTGTTACCGATGGTAATCAGCCTGTTGTTTACCGTCTGGGTGACCTACGACCATCACAGCGGTCTGGACACGGATGATGCATTCCTGGCCTCATACAACAACACCAACCGAATCTTCAATCTATTGACGGGCAATCTGGGTTATCACACCGCGCATCACTACCGCCAGGGCCTGCATTGGTCGAAGCTCCCCGAGTTGCACGCTGAGATCAAACACCGCATTCCCCCGAAGTTGATACGCAATGCCAGCTTCGTTCTGGTAGAAGCCTGATCCGCATCCAGTCGGGCTTCGATTGGTTTGCCAGCGTGGCAGTTCGCCCGTGGTCGGCGCAAGTGCTTGATATTATTGTGTTACGCAATATGCGATTAGGTGGAAGTACGCATGGCCAACACCGGCGGGAACTGCGTACCATTTATTGGATCGACGTTCAGCACGGAACATGATGTGCGCTGACACAACGGCGCATGCAGTATCGACCAGCCATGTTTGCAAAGGCCGCACCCGATCCGCAACCGGAATACACTTTCACGGTCTCTGCCCGGGGCAAGCCGACGAATGTCCCGGTGTTTGCCTTCCTGCGGCGTCAATATGGCAACGTCGCACTGGCGCAGATTGAAAGCCTGTTTGGATTTGTAGAGCAATCGACCCTCTATGGCGGGCGAGGCTTCGTCAGACGAGAGCTCTCGGATCGGGATGTCCAGCAACTCAATAATGCCGGCATCGGACTGCGGATTCCGATGTCGAACCACTACGTCACACGCGCCGAATACCAGGAAAATTTTGCTTTGCTGCGCAAGTATTGCCGTAAGGGCAACTCGATTATCGCCACCAATGATGATCTGGCGCGCTGGCTTCGGCAGGACTTCCCGGATTATCGGATCGATGCCAGCGTCATAAAGAACATCAATAACCGGAGAAAGCTGGATAAAGCATTCGAGATCTACGATGAGGTAGTGCTGCCAATGAAGTCCAACGAGGATCTTGAATTTCTGGGCGCCATCGAGGACAAGGATCGAATCACCTTATTTGCCAATGCAGGTTGTGCATTCACATGCCCGTCAATGACCTGCTATGTATCGGTTTCGAAAATAAACAAGGGCAACAACACCGTGGAATTCCAGTGTTCTCAGTCGCTGAAAGAGCGTGAGTTGCTGGGCATGATCGACTTCGACCTGAAACCCCTCCGAGACCTGGGATTCCGTCGCTTCAAACTGCTGCGGGCACGTCCCGGACAGATGACCGGGTTCTGAACTCATGTCCCGGTCGTAACAGGCTTATCGAGGACGCTCTCACCCCGGAATATCCGCGATGCAACCCGCCTCCTGCTTACTGATCCCCATGGCCTTCATGCGATAAGTCAATGTCGACGGCTTGATGCCGAGCAGCGCGGCAGCGCCATCCGATCCCCAGACGCGGCCGTCCGCATGGCGCAGCACCGCTATCATGTTCTGTTTCTCCAGAGCGCGAAACTCTTCCTCGGTCAGGTAATCGGCACCGTCGCCCGGCGCTTTGTCAGGCCCCGGCACCCGGTCGCCGCTACCCGACATCGCGAGATCCAGACGCAAGCGGTCACCCCGGGACAAGATCACGGCCCGGTCGAGTACGTTCTTCAGTTCCCGGATGTTGCCCGGCCAGTCGTGGCGCTTCAGGTCCGCGGCCTGCCGGCGCGTCAGATTCAGCTCCCCACGACCGAGCTCCCGGCAGATGCTGTCGAGGAAATGCGCGGCCAGCGGCACGATATCCTCCGGCCGATCGCGCAATGGGGGCACCTCGATCGGAAAAACACTGAGCCGATAGAACAGGTCTTCCCGAAAACGTCCGGCCTTGACCTCTGCCTGTAGATCGCGGTTGGTCGCAGCGACGACGCGCACGTCGACCTTGACGGTCTGATCGTCGCCGACGCGCTCGAATTCGTGTTCCTGCAGAGCCCGCAGCAATTTGCTTTGCAGTGACATCGGGATTTCACCGACTTCGTCCAGAAACAGTGTCCCCCCGGCGGCCAGCTGCAGCCGACCAACCCGGTCCTGGTATGCGCCGGTGAATGCGCCTTTGACGTGGCCGAAGAACTCGCTCTCGAACAGGTCCTGCGGAATCGATGCGCAGTTCACCTTGACCATCGGCTTGTCGGCGCGGCCACTCCCACAGTGAATCGCGCGCGCCACCATCTCCTTGCCGACACCGGACTCGCCGAGAATCAGCACGTTTACCGGCGTCGCAGCGACCGCTTCGATCTGCACCAACGTGCGCTTCAGCGCCGGACTATCGCCGATAATTTCGCCGAAGTTCACAGTCACGCTGATTTCATCGCGCAGGTAATCACGCTCCTGTTCCAGATGCTCTTTCAGCGTCTTGATCTCGGCGTAGGCCGCCTCGCGCTGGCGCTCGGTCTCCTTGCGTTGAGAAATATTGCGGAACACGACGACGGCACCGTTCGGCTTGCCTCCCACCAGGATCGGGGTACTCGTATACTCGACCGGTATCGCTGTCCCGTCGGTGTGCCAGAACACCTCGGTGTCAACCCGGTGCACCTCACCATCTTTCAGCGCGGCATAAATCGGACATTCTTCACGGGAGTACGGCGATCCATCCGCGTGAGAGTGATGATGCACGTCGTGCGCAGCCTTACCTTTGATGTCTTCGGGACTCCAGCCGAGTATCCGCTCGGTCGCCGCATTACCAAACGTTGTCAGGCCGTTTGCATCCAGGCCGTAGATGCCCTCGCCGGCCGCATCGAGGATCAATTGATGATGGCTGTGCAGTTCGGTGAGCTCATGCAGCGTCCGGGCCAATTCATCGACGTTCGCTACCGTCACGAATACGCTGGATTCCTCGTCGCCGGGACCCTGCACCCGCCAGGCCGACAGGCAACCTTCGATCGGCCCGTCAGGTGACGAGAGGACAACCGCCACATCGCGAATCACGTGCGCGTCCTGCAACACGTCCGAGAGTTGCGCGAGCAGTTCCGCGTCGGCGTCGAGGTCGAACATCCGGGCCGCCGGGATCGCGACCGGCGCGGCGGCTGCGAGGCCCAATTGCTCGCGCCAGCCTGCCGAGATCTGTCGGCAGACGAGTGATTCGTCGAACTCGGCCAGCAACGCCGGTGAATCCTGCAACAACGTGCCGGTCCCGCTTGTCATGGTCTTTTCATACCTCAGTTTTCTGAGGATTAGACCACAGTTTTTTCATAACCGCAAATTTCTGCGGTTTTATGAATCGGTTAACTCTTTGTTTTATCAGGCAATCACTGATTGGCACGGTTTCTGCAGTGTATTCGATCGGAGAGAAGCACGAAGACGATGCAAACGGAGACTGCCATGTACGACCCCGAAGACAACGGCCTTTCAACCGCCTCGGCGCTGACGTTGACGTCAAGCATTCCTGAACCCGGCTACGGCCCGATCCCGGAGCGCGGACAGCCGCTGGCGCCGGACAGCTTCCTGGTCTTTACCGACGGCACGCTGGCCGAAGTCCCGTACGCGCTGGACGCGTGGATGGATCAGCAGCAACACGCAGTGGTCTAGCGAGTGAAGCCGATGAACCGACCCCCGACACCGCCGTTCACCCGCGAGACCGCGTTGCAAAAGGTGCAGGCCGCCGAAACAGCGTGGAACACGCGCAACCCCGATACCGTCGCGCAGGCCTACACCGAGGACTCCGACTGGCGTAACCGCGACAAGTTCTTTACCGGCCGCGACGCGATCCGCGAATTCCTGACCTGCAAGTGGGAGAAGGAACTCCACTATCGGCTGCACAAGGAACTATGGGCCTTCACCGACAACCGTATATCGGTGCGCTTCGAATACGAATGGCAGCACGCGAAAACCGGTCAGTGGTATCGCACCCACGGCAACGAACACTGGGAATTCGATGCCGACGGCTACATGAGTCGCCGCGACATGAGCGCCAACGACATCCCTATTCAGGCCAGTGACCGACGCATTGGCACTTAGACCTTACATCTATCACTGAGGATAAAACCATGAAGGCAAGCATCACAATTCTGGCTTCATTCGTCGCTCTGAGCATGATCGCCACGGCCACGCAAGCCCAGTTGCCAGACCCCGGCATGGAGATCGTGCCGGGCCGCACCGCGTTGGTCATCACCGACCCGCAGAACGATTTTCTTAGCCCGGACGGCGTGACCTGGGGCGTCGTGGGCAAAAGCGTGATTGCGAACCGCACGGTGGAGAATATCGAGGCCCTGCTGAAGACCGCCAAGGCACAAGGCATTCCGGTGTTTATCTCGCCGCATTATTACTATCCCACGGATCACGGTTGGCATTTTGAAGGCGCGCTCGAACGATTGATGCACAACATCGGCATGTTCGATCGTATGGGCGCGCTGACGGTGGAAGGATTCGAAGGGTCGGGCCCCGATTGGCTGGAACGCTACAAGCCCTACATCAATGACGGTGCCACGGTGATTACGAGCCCGCACAAGGTCTACGGCCCCGAAACAAACGACCTCGTGCTGCAACTCCGCAAGCGCGGCATCGACAAGATCATCCTCGGCGGCATGTCGGCCAATCTGTGCACCGAATCGCATATGCGCGAGCTGCTGGAGCAGGGCTTCGAGGTCGCCGTCGTGTCCGATGCAACTGCCGCCGCCCAGGTTGAGGAAGGCGATGGCTATGAGGCCGCGCTGGTCAACTTCCGCTTCATCGCCAACACCGTGTGGACCACCAGAGAAGCCACAACGCGGATGAAGCAACAGTATTCGGCTCGCTGACCGAACAAACCTGAACTATTTGACGACGCACTCAATCAAGGAGATCACCATGAAACTTCCAACTCAACTGACCAACAATGCCCATTGGCTGTTACGCCTTGGCCTGGTCAGCGTCTTCCTTTACCACGGGGTACTGAAACTGATGGACCTGCAGGGTTTCGCCGGCATGCTGCCGATCTCGTATACCGAAGTGGTGCTGGTCGCGCTCGCTGAAGTTGGGGGTGCGTTGCTGCTACTGATCGGCGGATTCCGCGACGATGCATTGTCCGACACGCTAACCCGGATCGGCGCAGCGCTGAACATTCCGGTCATGATTGGCGCGATTGTGCTGGTGCACTGGGGCCGCTGGAATTTCCTGCCGAGTGAGACTCACCCGATGGGCGGCATTCAGTTCCAGACGGTACTGATCCTGATCATGGTGTACCTCGTGATTACCGGAAATCCCGGCCGCTCGACCCCCTGCGCAACCCTGGTCAGTTCCGCCTGAACGCGGACCGAACCATCGCCACCACGGAGAACACTCATGCAACGGCACCTCTCAAAGACATTTATCCTAACCGCCCTGTATCTGTTTCTCGGCTTCGGCATCGCCCAAGCGGCGGATTCGCCGAACCCTGTCAGCTACAAGACCGTCGAAATCGAAGGAGTAGAGATTTTCTATCGCGAAGCCGGCAACCCGGATAATCCAACCATCCTGCTCCTGCACGGGTTTCCAACATCTTCGCACATGTTTCGCAATCTGATTCCGGCTCTGGCTGACCAATACCATCTGATCGCGCCCGACTATCCGGGTTACGGCTTCAGCGCCATGCCCGGCGTCGACGAGTTCGACTACTCGTTCGATAACGTCGCGCAGATCATCGAGCGATTCACCGACAAAATCGGGCTGGATAATTACAGCATGTACCTGATGGATTATGGTGCACCGATCGGATTCCGGATCGCAGTGAGGCGGCCGGAACGGATCGAGGCGCTGATCATCCAGAACGGCAACGCCTATGATGAGGGCATCGACAATGACTTCTGGGAACCTATCCAGGCGTATTGGCAAGACCGCGACGCAATCAACCAGGGGCTGGACAATGCCTGGTGGCGCAACGTCAAGGAGGCCTACAAGCAACCCGCGATGGCAAATGAGGATGCGCTGCGTTTTCTGCTGACGCTGGGTGCCACCAAGTGGCAATACACGAACGGCGTGCCCGACGTCCTGGCGGTCAGTCCTGACAACTGGGGCCATGTTCAGCCGCTGCTGGATCGTGAGGGAAACCAAGAGATTCAGTTACAGATGTTCTACAGCTACGGCACCAATCCACCACTGTACCCGGCCTGGCAGGCATATCTGCGGGAGTACCAGCCACCGACCCTGATCGTCTGGGGCCAGAACGATGAAATCTTTCCTGCGGCAGGTGCAGAAGCCTATAAGAGAGATCTTGAGACGCTGGATTTTCACCTGATCGATACCGGACATTTTGCGCTAGAAACCCACGGCGAAGAAATTGCCGGTCTGATACGTAACTTCATGTTGCGTAATTCAGACGCCCGGAGAGCAGCAGAAAATCCATAGGGATATCCTGTCACGGCAACCCAGGTGGTCTCGCCAGTCGGCGCTGACCACCTGGCAAGCCGAAGCAACATGAGGAAATCAACATGTCCCACCGATTTGCCGACATTGCGTTCACCGACAGTGTCAAGGCCGCACAGACCGCATACGGTTCTCGGGCGCATAACGAACACCTGCAGACGGTGGCCGGACCCAATGATCGGCTCGGCCCCAGCGAGACCGCGTACGTCGCCGAACGCGATACGTTTTACCTCGCGACGGTCGGCGAATCGGGCTGGC
>SMWD01000157.1 GCA_004357495.1 Gammaproteobacteria bacterium | reverse complement strand
TTCGCGACGGCGACCTTCCGGGCGGCGTTCGATCATCGAGCAGGGGTTATGGTTCGTCCAGCGGCGGGTATTCACCGCGTACCGGAACACCCGCGACAGGGCAGACCGGTATCGGTTGACGGTCGAGCCACTGCACCCGCCCACTTCAAGCGCGTGCAGGTGGTCCGCGATCAGGTCGGGCGTAATCTTGGCCAGCGGCAGTTGCCCGATCCGGTCGGACCACCATCCCAGCTGGCGGCGCGTGGTGGCCCCCGATTTACGTTTGGCGAACTCCGCGGTTTCGGTGAAGTCGTGCACCGCGTCGCCCAGGCGATGACGACCGCGACGTAACCCGGCAAGGCCCGCCTCGCGTTCGTATTCAACCTTGAGCTTGTATTCGCGCGCCGCTTTCAGCGTCGTGAATGTTTCCGACAGGGAAGGGTACCCGGTGGTGCGATCCTGAATGCGATAGGCAATCGAATCATCCGACCGCCTGCGCTTAACCAGCACTGCCATGCGTTATAACTCCACTTCACGAATCAACACCATCATGCACAAATATCGGTGTCACTGCACCCGCAGTGCACCACGGGAGTTTACACGGGTGCGACAAACACCGCTGCAAACGGCTGAAACCGTTGCAGCGTATGAGTTTGAAGTGGTGGGCCTGGTAGGACTTGAACCTACGACCAATGGATTATGAGTCCACTGCTCTAACCAGCTGAGCTACAGGCCCTGAAAACAAAGGCGTGGGGCACGAATTCTAGCAGTACCCGGCTCCGGCGTGCAGGTATACTTTGCCGGTTGAGGCGGCTGATTTCGGCCTGCCTGAACGTACCGACAGGACAGAATCAAGCATCATGAGTCGTCGCACACAGGATCTGCCGCCGTTGACCGGTCTTTCGCACCGGGTTCGCGAATGGCGATACAACGAATTTTTTCGCCAGGCAATCGGCCTGGCATTGGTGCCGGTCTTCGCTGGATTTTCAGATCCGCTGCCGAACAGCTTCGCGGTTGGCGCCACGCTGGCATTGGCCGGCATGTTGTTCCGTTTTTACGCATCGGGCTTTATCGTCAAGAACCAGAAGTTGGCGACCGACGGGCCGTATTCACTGGTTCGGCATCCGCTGTATACCGGCAACCTCCTGATGATCATCGGCTTCACATTTGCCAGCGGGCAGTGGTGGGCGATCGTTGTGTCGGCCGGGTTCTGGTTTTTCTATTACCCGGCCGCGATCGAATATGAGGATCGTAAACTGCGCGGGATATTCGGCGATGACTGGGAGACATGGAGTGCCGATGTGCCGGCCGTGATTCCGAATGGGCTGCGCATTCGCAGCGGTGGGCACTGGTCGTTCCGGACGAGTTGGAAAGAGAATTACGAGCTGATCATCGTCATCTATACGTTGCTGTGTCTTGCCTACATTGCCAACCAGCTCGGCTAGCCGCCGTGCCGACAGCAGCCGGGCGGGCGGGTGGACAATGCTGACGGCAGGCGGTCTGTGACGGTCATGCGCAGCTCCGGCCAGCGCGGTGAATTGCTGAGCAGTGGCTACCAGGGCGTGGTTTACAAAGTTCGTGCCGGGCCTGAGTATCCGGACACCGAGTACCTGATCGTCAAGGAGGCCATGGGCTCGGCACTGCTGCGCTGGTTTCGGCGCTGGATGATTCGTCGCGAGTCGGTCGTGTATCAACGCCTCGACGGTATCCCCGGTGTTCCACGCTGTTTCGGCCTCAGCGAGGGCCGGCTGCTGCTCGAATTCATCGACGGCCGCCCGCTGCGTCTGTCTGCCGGTGAGTTGCCGGATCGAGAGGCATTCTTCGCGGCTTTGCTGGATATCCTGCGCGCCGCGCACGCCGCCGGGGTTGCGCATGCGGACATGAAGCGCAAGGACAATATCCTCGTAACGCCCGACGGCCGGCCGTACCTGATTGATTTCGGTTCGGCTGTCGTGAGCGCCAAAGGCCGGGGGGCATGGCGGCGCTGGTTGTTCGGGCAGGCATGCCAGATCGATTTGAACGCCTGGATCAAGCACAAGTACCTTGGGCGTTATACGGATCTGAACGAAGCGGATGCATTGATTTTCAAACCCACGCGCATCGAACGCCTGGCGCGGCCGGTGCGCAAGGCCTGGCGGAAGTTGACGGCACGCCAGCTGCGCAAGGCGCGCAAGGCGGGTCGTTCATCACCGCGCTAACAGGCACAGCGTCGGGGGCAACAACAACTGTTGTGGGAGCCGCTCCCCCACACCAGCCTGCCGGGTTACATCGACAGAATAGGCGGACAGGGTGTCGCGCGTTCGTCGGTCGCGTGATACGCGTAGCGACGGCCGTCGTAGAACAGCCCGATCAGGTAGCCGCAATCGCCGCCGCCGGTATGCTGCGGGCAGGCCGGTGTGCAACCCTCGAGCCGGTCCCGATCCTCGCGGTAGGGCCGCACGCCGGTGATGCGGATCGCGGTCGGCTCGGCACTCAGCAAACCGGCCAGATCGTTGCGCGCCCGGTTGATCATCGACGTGACAGGTGACTGCCGGCCCGCCGGTTTTCCGCCGACATCGCCCGTCGGCGGGCTGTTTTTGGCGTTGCGCCGGCAGATGCGTCCGTGCGTTCCGGATACACGGACGTCGAAACGTCGCCCGTCGGCTTCGACGACGGCCCGGTAGCCCGGTGTGATCACTTGTGCGTAGGACATTCCGGGTTTCGGACAGCCGAGGCTTGCGTCGTTGAAATCGGTGGCCTCGAGGGATACTAATGTCATTTCGGTGACCGGCAACGACAAGAATTCAGCGATGACACGTTTTGCGACTTCACCCGGTTCGTTCGAGCTTGCTGGTGGTGGTTCGCCGCAGGCGACGAGTGTCGAGCTGAGTAAAACCATCGCCGTCAGCGCGCTGCGGATACCGGCAACCCGGTTTCGGCCGCGCTGGCGATCGAGTTCGGCAATTTTTCTGGACATCGGCAGGCTCTCTGTCTTGGCATCAACCTTACCGAAACGGGTCGCGCAGGGATAGGGCCGATGGTCACGACCAGTGGCGAGCGGCAGTTTTTCCATGTCCTGATTCGAGCTACGTTCATTGCCGTCAGTTTCGCGACCATCGTCTCATTGTTCAGTCGCACGGTCTGGTTCGCCGAGCTGTTTTCGCATTTCCGGCTATATTTCGTAATTGCACAGGCGCTGCTGGCGCTGACTTTCCTGCATTCCGGGCACCGCTTGCTGCTGGCGCTGACTCTGCTGCTGGCGCTGCCGAATGTCTGGTATGTTGGGCCATACCTGACGCCGCTCGTCACCGGCGCGTCGGCTGCGGCGACCGGGTCCGGCGAGGTGTCGATCATCGCGTTGAACGTGAACTATCGGAATGACGGCCATGCGGCGGTACGGGCTTATCTTGCCGCGCGTTCGCCGGATGTCATCGTGATCGAGGAATTGACCGACGAATGGCAAGCTGCGCTGCGCCATCTCGATGCCGAGTACCCGTATCGCGTCGGTCGGCCGCGCCCCGATCCCTTCGGTCTCGGCGTCTGGTCGCGTCTGCCGTTCATCGAGTCGGAATTAATCGATCTCGGTGTGCCGGGCAGCGTGAACGCACGTGTGGTGCTTGATACAGGCGGCCGGCCGCTGCAGATTTACGCCGTCCATTTGTTTCCGCCTTTGTCTGCACGCGGGGCCGGGCAACGGAACCTGCAACTTGAGACGCTGGCAGCGCGTTTGTCTGCGACCGGGCTGCCGAGCCTGGTCATCGGCGATCTGAACATGACGCCGTTTTCGCCGTACTTCGAGTCGTTTGCGGCAGCCGCCGGCCTGGTCGATGCGCGCCGGCCCGCCGGCTTCCATTTCACCTGGCCGACATCTGCCCTGCCGTTATGGATTCCCATCGATCACGTGCTGGCCACCCGTTCGCTAGACGTACGTTCTGTGCAACGCGGGCCCGACACGGGTTCGGATCACTATCCGCTCGAGGTATCGGTCATCTGCTGTGGTCCGGGTCGCAGCTTCGGCGCCGGCCCCGCGAGTGACTGATGCCCCGTGCAATGCTGCTGATAGCATGTAAAATAACCGGGGTTTTGGCATACGGGATCGGCAGCGGTGGAATTGGTAAATCAGATTTTGGGCTTGTTTGCCTACCTGTTCGTAATATCGGTGGGTTTGGCCGTACTCGCGCTCATCTGCCTGTATGTTATCGATGTGACGCAGACCAAGAGCGCGATTCGGCGCAATTACCCGGTTGTCGGCCGCTTTCGCTATTTCTTTGAGGATCTCGGCGAGTTTTTTCGGCAATACTTCTTCGCCATGGATCGGGAGGAGATGCCGTTCAATCGGGCCGAGCGATCCTGGGCGTATCGCGCCGCCAAGGGTGTCGACAGCACGATCGCGTTTGGTTCGACGCGCGATCTGACGCGGGTCGGCACCTTCTTGTTCGTGAATTGCCCGTGGCCGACCCTGGACACGGATGCGGCCAAGACGCAAACCGTGACGATCGGGGGGCATTCCTGCGAGCACCCGTATACCACCGACCGCATTTTTCATATTTCCGCGATGAGTTTCGGGGCGATCTCGAAACCGGCCGTGCTGGCGTTATCGAATGGTGCGCGCAAGGCGGGTTGCTGGCTGAACACCGGGGAGGGCGGGTTGTCGCCCTATCACCTCGAGGGCGGTGCGGACCTCGTATTCCAGATTGGCACGGCGAAGTATGGCGTGCGCAAGCCCGACGGGTCGCTTGACGAGGACAAGCTGCGTGAGATCGCTGCGCATGAACAGGTGCGAATGTTCGAGATCAAGCTGAGTCAGGGTGCCAAGCCGGGCAAGGGCGGTATCCTGCCGGCTGCGAAGGTGACCGGGGAAATAGCGGCGATCCGCGGCATCGAGGCCGGACACGATTCGATCAGTCCGAATCGTCATCCGGAGATCTATGACACGAAAACGCTGCTCGATTTCATCGATCGGGTACGGGAGATCACCGGCAAGCCGGTCGGTTTCAAGATGGTCGTCGGCGCCTACGGCTGGCTACAGGACATTTTCGAGGCAGCGTATGCGCGTGGGCCGAAGTCCGGCCCCGATTTCGTCGCCATCGATTCGGGCGATGGCGGGACCGGCGCGGCGCCAATGCCGCTGATGGATAATGTCGGCTTGCCGGTGCGCGAGAGCCTGCCACTCGTTACCGATATACTGACTGCTACCGGGATGCGCGATCGTGTCAAGGTCATCGCAAGCGGCAAGATGATCACGCCCGGTCTCGTGGCGTCTGCTTTGTGTCTCGGCGCGGATTTCGTCGTGACAGCCCGCGGGTTCATGTTTGCCCTCGGGTGTATCCAGGCCATGAAATGCAACAAGAACACCTGTCCGACCGGAGTCACGACCCACGATAAACGCCTGCAACGCGGTTTGGTGCCGGCCGACAAGGCGGAGCGCGTGATGCGCTATCAACAAACCATGGAGCGGGAGGTCGGCATGATCGCGCATTCATGCGGTGTCGATGAGCCGCGCAGCTTGCGCCGTTACCATTGCCGAGTCGTGCAGTCCAGCGGCATCTCGGTGCCCTTGGACCAGGTTTACCCTTACCCTCAGCCGCTTGCCTGACCGCGAGTCGGGTGGCCGGGAGATGTTGATGAAAGCGTCCGATTTGTTGGTGCGGTGCCTCGAGACCGAGGGCATCGAGTATATTTTCGGTGTGCCCGGCGAAGAGAATGCCGATTTTATGATGTCGCTGGAAAGTTCGGAGTCGATCAGGTTTATCCTGGTCCGTCACGAGCAAGGCGCGGCATTCATGGCGGAGGTTTATGGCCGCTTGACCGGGCAGGTGGCCGGTTGTCTGGGGACGCTCGGCCCGGGCGCAACGAATCTGATCACCGGGGTTGCCAACTCCAATATGGACCGTTCGCCGATGCTCGTGCTGACCGGTCAAGGCTCGACCGCGCGCCTGCACAAGGAGTCTCACCAGATCATGGATGTCGTCGCCATGTTCGAGCCGGTGACGAAGTGGGCAATGTCGATCGTTAATGTCGATACGATTCCGGAAATCGTACGCAAAGCCGTGCGCATCGCGCGTTCGGAAAAGCCGGGCGCCGTGCTCATCGAGTTGCCGGAGGACATCGCCAAGCAGGACACCGACAAAGTACCCATGACACCGCGACGTTTCCGCCGTGCGGTGACTGACGACACGATTATCGACAAGGCCTTCGACTTGCTGGCCGGTGCGAAGCGGCCGGTCATACTGGCCGGCAATGGGTGCATACGACGTCGGGCCAGCAAGCAGTTGCGCGAATTCTGCGGGCAGACCGGCATCGGGGTACTCAGTACGTTCATGGCGAAAGGCTGTGTGGATGTCGATGCAGACTACTGCCTGTATACCATCGGCCTTGGCCGGAAGGACCTGCCTACCCTGGTCATCGACGATGCGGATCTGGTCATCACGCTCGGTTTCGACATGGTCGAGTATCACCCGCGGTTGTGGAATCCGAAGGGCGACAAGCGGATCATTCACGCGGATTTCCTGCCGGCCGAGATCGACTTCGATTACCACCCGGAAATCGAACTGGTGGGCGACCTTGCGCATACCCTGTGGATGCTGAACGAACGCGTGCGCCAGAACGGTGTGCCCGAATTTGATTTGGCCAATCAGGCTGAGATGCGGAGCAAGATGCAGGCCGAACTGGCGACGCACGCGAACGATGAAACCGTGGGCTCGATCCGCCCGCAGAAGGCAGTGTGGGATGCGCGCCAGGTACTCGGCCCGCAGGATATCCTGCTCTCCGATGTCGGCGCGCACAAGATGTGGGTTGCCCGGCATTATCATTGCCACGAACCCAACACCTGCCTGATACCCAATGGTTTCTGCTCGATGGGTTTTGCGCTGCCGGGTGCCATTGCCGCGAGCCTGATCAACCCGGATCGCCGGGTGCTCGCGATTATCGGTGACGGCGGATTCATGATGAATGTGCAGGAGATGGAAACGGCGAAGCGACTCGGCGTCGAACCTGTCATCATGGTCTGGGAAGACTTTGGATACGGTTTGATTCAATGGAAGCAGGCTGACGAATTCGGGCGGCATACCGACTTGTCCTTCACGAATCCGGACTGGCTGGCACTGGCCGGCGCATTTGGCTGGAATGGGTACCGGGTCGACAACAGCGTCGATCTTGCCGGAACCCTGGAACAGGCGTTCACGGACCCGGGGCCCGGACTGGTCGTGATTCCGATCGATTACCGGGAGAACCCCTTGTTGACGAAGCGACTTGGTGAACTGACCGAGCCGGGCGTGACCCGCTAGCAGGGCCGGCGGGCACGATGGCCAGACATGCCTTGCTGATCGTCGATGCCGGTGCGCCGGCAGGCACGGCGGTGGTCACCGCGCCGTTCGACGGCAAGCTGCTCGCCGAGGTCGAGACCGGTGACACGCGGCACGTCGATAAGGCCTTGGCCACGGCCTATGCTCTGTACCGAAATCGGGCAGCCTGGCTGCCGCGCCACGAGCGCATCGCAATCCTCAGGCGGGTGGCGGAGTTGATGACTGAACGTGCCGAGGCGCTGGCGATCGGTGCGGCCGAGGAGGGCGGCAAGCCGTTGGTCGATTCGCGGGTCGAGATTACCCGCGCGATCGACGGCATCGGTTTGTGTGTCGAATCCTTGCGCGGCGACCACGGCGAAGTTGTCCCGATGGGCGATACGCCGGCCGGCGCTCATCGTCTGGCATTTACGCAGCGCGAACCGATCGGTGTCGTCGTCGCCGTCAGCGCGTTCAACCATCCGCTGAACCTGATCGTGCATCAGGTCGCCGCGGCTGTCGCCGCGGGCTGTCCGGTCATCGTCAAGCCGGCGGACGATACGCCGTTGTCCTGCATTCGTTTTGTGAAGCTGCTGCACGAAGCGGGGTTGGCGCCCGAGTGGTGCCAGGTGCTGGTGGCAGCATCGGTCGACGCTTCAGAACGACTCGTGACCGACGCGCGCGTCGGTTTCTTTTCGTTCATCGGCAGCGCGCGTGTTGGCTGGATGTTGCGCAGCAAACTGGCGCCGGGCACCCGCTGCGTGCTGGAGCATGGCGGGGCGGCGCCGCTGATTCTCGCCGCAGACGCCAACCTCGACGTGGCCGTGCCGGCGATCGCGAAAGGCGGCTTCTATCATGCGGGCCAGGTTTGCGTGTCCGTGCAGCGAATCTTCGCTGACCGGTCGATCGCGCGTACCTTTGCCGGGCGTCTCGTCGCCCACGTCACCGATTTGAAGACTGGCGATCCGACCGATGCGACGATCGACATTGGCCCGTTGATTCGCCCCGCCGAGGTGCAGCGCGTTCACGAATGGGTTGTCGAGGCGGTTGCGGGCGGCGCCGAATTGCTCTGTGGCGGCGAGCCGCTCAGCGATACCTGTTACCCGCCGACGGTGTTGTACGCGCCGCCGCGCGATGCGCGCGTCTCGACCGCTGAAATCTTCGGGCCTGTCGTGTCTATCACCGAATATGACGACATCGATGCGGCGATCGAGCAGGCCAACGAACTGCCGGTTGCCTTTCAGGCCGCGATTTTTACGCAGCAGATCGACACAGCGCTCTATGCATTCCGGCACCTCGATGCCGCGGCGGTCATGGTCAACGATCACACGGCATTTCGGGTCGACGGCATGCCGTTCGCCGGGTTGCGGGAGTCGGGGCTCGGCGTCGGCGGTATCGGGCATACCATCCGGGACATGACGATCGAGAAGATGCTGGTCGTGCACTCGCCGTCATTGTAGGTGCCGGTGTTACCGGCACCCGGCTTGCTTACTCGTCCAGCAAAAAGCTCCTGAGGTGGTCGCTGCGCGTCGGGTGACGCAGTTTGCGCAGGGCCTTGGCTTCGATCTGGCGGATGCGCTCGCGGGTGACATCAAACTGCTTGCCGACTTCCTCGAGCGTGTGATCCGTATTCATGTCGATGCCGAAGCGCATGCGCAGCACCTTGGCTTCCCGCGGCGTCAGGCTGGCCAGCACGTCGCCGGTTGTTTCCTTCAGGCCCGAGCTCGTTGCGGAGTCGACCGGTGAATCGACAACCGGATCTTCGATGAAATCGCCGAGGTGTGAATCTTCATCATCGCCGATCGGAGTTTCCATCGAGATCGGTTCTTTCGCAATCTTCAGGACTTTGCGAACTTTCTCCTCGGGCATCTCCATGCGTTCGGCCAGTTCTTCCGGCGTCGGCTCGCGGCCCATCTCCTGCAACATCGTGCGCGAGATACGGTTCAGTTTGTTGATCGTCTCGATCATGTGAACCGGGATACGGATCGTCCGGGCCTGGTCGGCAATCGAACGCGTGATGGCCTGTCGAATCCACCACGTCGCGTAGGTCGAGAACTTGTAACCGCGCCGGTACTCGAATTTGTCGACGGCCTTCATGAGGCCAATGTTGCCTTCCTGGATCAGGTCGAGGAACTGCAGGCCGCGATTGGTGTACTTCTTCGCGATCGAGATGACCAGCCTGAGATTGGCCTCGACCATCTCTTTCTTGGCACGACGGGCCTTCGCCTCGCCGATCGACATTCTGCGGCTGATCTCTTTGATCTCGCTGATCGCCAGGTGCGTCTGCTGCTCGATTGCGATCAGCTTGCGCTGGGCGCGCAGGATATCGACTTTCGATTTCGCCAGCGCCGACGAATGCTTGCGTTTGCTGCGGATGTGCTTGTCGATCCAGTTCAGGTTCGTTTCATTCTGCGGGAAGCTGCCGAGAAAATCCTTGCGCGGCATGCCGGCGTCGCGGACGCACAACTGGAGCAAGTTGCGTTCATGGGTGCGAATCCCGGTGACGGTGGTGCGCAGATGGCCGCACAGGACCTCGAACAGTTTCGGCGCGAGCTTGATCTCCATGAGCTCAGCCGTCATCTTGTCACGGGTTTTCCTGATCTTCGGATCGTTGGCGCCGTCGGCTTCTATCAGTGCGGTAACGATTTTCTTCTGTTTGCGGAACATCGATTTCAGACGTTTGTCGGCCTCGGCCGGATCCGGGCCCGTGTCTTCCTCTTCTTCATCGTCGTCGTCCTTGCTTTTGGCACTGGCCGGTATGACTTCATCGGGTTCGTTTGGATCGATGAAGCCAACCAGCACGTCCTGCAGCCGGGCATTACCTGCGGCAATGGGTGCATAGACGACTGCGATGGAGTCGATGGTCGGTGGGAAGTAACCGAGCGCATCCTTGACCTGGTTCAGCCCGTCCTCGATGCGCTTGGCGATGCGAATCTCGCCTTCGCGGGTCAGCAGCTCAACGGTGCCCATCTCGCGCATATACATGCGCACCGGGTCAGTCGTGCGGCCAAATTCACTGTCGACAGTCGCCAGCGCGGCGGCAGCTTCCTCGACGGCTTCGTCATCATTGACGGCGGCATCTGACAGCACCAGGGACTCGGCATCAGGTGCCTTCTCATGCACCGTTATGCCCATGTCATTAATCATGTTGATGATGTCTTCGATCTGCTC
>SMWD01000156.1 GCA_004357495.1 Gammaproteobacteria bacterium | reverse complement strand
GATTGGTTTCTGCCAAGCCCGAGATGAAATACACCACAAACAATGGAAACAACGGCCAGACAAACCAATTCAGGACGCTCGTACCCTCCTGCGCAACGACAATCGCGCGGAGATTCAGGCTGCCGCCGGCCATCACGACCCCGACCAGTGCGAATCCCATGGCGATTTCATAAGACACAATCTGCGCAGCCGCCCGCATCGCGCCCAGAAAAGCGTATTTAGAGTTAGAGGCCCAGCCGGCAATGATGACGCCGTAGACGCCCATCGACGTGAGCGCGAGTACATAGAGTAGCCCTGCGTCGATATCCGCGACCACGAAATCATCGCTGAACGGCACGACCGCCCACACCGCAAAAGCGGTGAGCAGTGAGAGTAACGGCGCGAGATAGAACAGGAACGGGTTGGCGTTGCTCGGAACGATAATTTCCTTCAGCAACATCTTTAATGTATCGGCGATCGGCTGCAGCAATCCATACCAGCCCACCCGATTCGGGCCAAGCCGATTCTGCATATAGCCGATGACCTTACGTTCAGCGTAGGTGAAATACGCGACAGCGCCCATTAACGGCAGGATCACGAGCATCACTTCGATGCTCGTCACGACGACGTATTGAACGACCTCGGGTAATCCGATCGGCAGTAACAGACTGTCGAGGTATGCGAGTAGACTGTTCATGCCTCTCGGATCGCCGTCTACGCGTCGCGCGTCTGAGCCGCGACGCGAGTCTTCTGCAGCGCCGTACCGCGTCGGACGACCGCATCGACGGCGTAGATCGGCACGTCCAGCGCCATCGCATCCACGGTAACCGGCTGGAGATTCACGTCCGCTCGCCCCTGATAGTCATTATTCGCCTCGACCTGACCGATCTCGTTCGCGAGCGCAGCGCTGACTTCTTCCGCGCTTTGGTACTCGCAGTCCGGTAGGTCGAGTTCGTTACCGAGCGCACGCAGAATTCGCCATCCCGCCCGCGCGTCGCCGACGAGGCTTGCCGCCGCAGCGAAACTCTGCCAGCGACCCTCAACGTTGACGAAGGTCCCCGCCGTCTCGGCGAAGGTGCCGATAGGTAACAGCACATCCGCGCATTCCAGCAAGCGTTCAGTCACGAACGGCGTAAAGCAGATCACTGTGTCAGCCGCTTTCAGAGCTTGTTCCGCCAGCGCACCATCGGCCAGATCGTGGTCGGGCTCTAAGCCAAACAGCAAGTAGATACTGCGCGGTGAGGTCAGCATGCCATGGGCATCGAGCCCGGCAGACTCGAGCGCCCGGCCCCCCGGCCCGCGGTGCGGCAGCACCCCGGCCAATGCCGCTCCAACCGCGTTCGCGCCTTCCGGTAGATAGCCCAGGCGCGCCCCGGTCAGTTCGGCCAACTCCGCAGCCAGGCGTCGGATATCAGCATAGCGCGGATGACGCATCGCCAGCTGCCCTAACAAGATCAGGCCGCGTTCCTTATTCTGCAGGACGCCTACTGCATCGCGGTGGGCGTCTTGGATCTTTACATCCTTCAGCGCCGGTTTGCCCTTGAACTCCGCGGCGGCAGCCACGACGCCCGCGAATGACTCCACGAAACGCTCCAACGGCGCTTCGACATAGGCCGCGCGGGGGAAGTGAAACTCATAGGGCACCGGGTTCACGAACCCCACGGCCGCCCCGTTCACGGCTGCCTTGCGGATCCGGTGCGCGATGATCGGCACTTCCATCCGCAGGTTGGAACCGACGACGAGAACTCCGTCCAGATTGTCGAGCCCCGCGATGGAGGTGCCGAGCGAGAGCCAGGGCGGATCGGACGACTGGTCGCTGAAGTCGCGCATCCGCAGTCGGTGATCCAGATTCTGGCAGCCGAGATGGCGCGTCAGCCGGTTCAGCAGATACATTTCCTCGAGAGTCGCATTGGGTGACACAAGGACGCCCAGCGCGTCTCCTTCATCGCCCAGGCCGTTGAGCAACGTTTCCCGTGTCACGGCCACCGCTTCGGCCCATGAGACGTCGAACCATTCCTCATCTTTTTTCAGCGACGGCGATTTCAGCCGATCCCCCGCATAAACGCCTTCATAACTGAATCGATCCCGGTCCGAGATCCAGGTTTCATTGATCGACTCGTTCTCCTGAGGGACGATGCGCTTCAGCGTCCCGCGTAGTACGTGACCGTACAGGTTGGAACCCGCGCAGTCGTGGGGAGACACGAGCGGTATTGCCAGCATCTCCCATGCGCGGGCGCCGAAACGGTAGGGTTTGTTGTTCAGTGCGCCCACCGGACACAGATCGATAATGTTGCCCGACAGCTCGTGATCGACGCTGCGCTCGATGTAGGTACCGACTTCCATGTGTTCACTACGGTCCGTCGTGCCCAGTTCCTGAATCCCGGCAATTTCCTGACCAAAGCGGATACAACGTGTGCAGTGGATGCAGCGCGTCATGTCGGTCGACACCAGCGGCCCCAGGTCTTTATCCTTCACAACGCGCTTCTGGTCTGCATAGCGAGAGACATCACGGCCGAAACCCATGGCGAGATCCTGCAGCTCGCACTCGCCGCCCTGATCGCAGATCGGGCAATCCAGAGGATGATTGATGAGTAAAAACTCCATCATGGCTTTCTGCGCCGCAATTGCGAGCGGAGATCGGGTAAAGACCTTCATCCCGTCCGACACCGGCGTCGCACACGCCGGTAGCGGCTTGGGCGCCTTCTCGACTTCGACGAGACACATTCGGCAGTTAGCCGCCACCGTTAGCTTCTTGTGATAGCAGAACCGCGGCACATAGGTTCCGTGTTGATCCGTCACTTCGATCAGCATCTGCCCTCTGCGTGCTGTGACCGGTTCGCCGTTGATCTCGATGCTGACTGTGTCGTCACTCATTCGGTTTGCTCACAGGCGTCAGGCGGCCCGGCCAAGCTCGTCGACGATACTGCGACCACGACGCTCAACCATGTACTCGAACTCATGCCGGAAATGTTTAATGAAACTCTGCACAGGCCACGCGGCTGCGTCACCGAGCGCACAGATGCTATGTCCTTCGATCTTATTCGCGACCTCGACCAACAGGTCTATGTCCGCCTTGACGCCCTCCCCCTGTTGGATACGAGTCAGCATGCGATAGAGCCAGCCGGTTCCTTCACGACACGGCGTACACTGCCCGCAGGACTCTGCGTAATAGAACCTCGCGATCCGACGCAGGACACTGACCATACACGTCGTCTCGTCCATCACGATCAACGCACCCGTGCCCAGACCTGAGCCGATGTCACGCAACGTGTCGAAGTCCATCGTCAGATTCTCGATCACATCCGCTGGCACCACCGGCACCGACGAACCACCGGGTATGACCGCTTTCAACTTTCGACCATCACGCATGCCGCCGGCGGTCTCCAGGAGTTCTTTGAACGGAATACCCAATGGCAGCTCATAGTTACCCGGATTCTCCACGTGACCTGACACCGAAAATATCCCGGTTCCTCCTGAGCCCGGGCAGCCCAGATCTGCGAACCACTTCGCACCGTTGCGCAGAATCGCAGGCACCGATGCCAGCGTCTGCGTGTTATTGATCGTGGTCGGCGCACCGTAGAGCCCATAGTTCGCGGGGAACGGCGGTTTGAATCGCGGCTTACCCTGTTTGCCTTCCAGAGACTCCAGTAGCGCCGTCTCTTCGCCACAGATGTAGGCACCCGCGCCAACGAACGTGTGTATATCGATATCGATACCAGAACCCTTGATATTCTTGCCAAGCCAGCCGGCTTCGTAGGCTTCCTTCAAGGCCGCCTCGAACCTCGGCACCGGCTCGGCCAAGAACTCTCCCCGAATGTAGTTGTAGCCGACAGTAGCGCCCATCGCGAAACCAGCGATCGCCATGCCTTCGATCAGTGCATGAGGATTCATTCTGAGCACCTCGCGGTCGTGACAGGTGCCCGGCTCACTCTCGTCGGAGTTGCAGATCAGATATTTTTGAATACTCGGATCCTTCGGCATGAAACTCCACTTCAGGCCCGTCGGGAAGCCGGCGCCGCCGCGACCCCGGAGACCGGAACTCTTCACCTCGTCGATGACCGCGCCCTGATCGAGTTTGCCATTCAGAATCTTCTGCCAGGCCTTATACCCTCCCACTTTTAAGTAATTCTCGAGCGACCACAGCTCCTGCTCGTTTCCGAGCGGGCTGAAACAGACGAACGTAGGCTCCGGCATATCCAGCCCTATTCCAATCTCTCGAGCAGCGCATCCACTTTCGCGGGCGTGAGGTTCTCGTAATAGTGATGGTCGACCATCATCATCGGCGCTCCACAGCACGCCGCTAAACATTCTTCCTCGCGTTTCAAATAGAACTTGCCATCCTCGGTACTCTCGCCCGTCTTGATACCGAGCTTCTGCTCCAGGTGTTCGACGATTTCTCCCGAGCCACGCAGCATGCATGAAATATTCGTACAGACGGAGATGCTGTGTCGGCCGACGGGCTTGGTCTCGAACATCGAATAGAATGTTGCCACCTCATAGACCTGAATAGGCGGCAAGTCGAGATAGTCCGCAACGGCATCCATGAGTTCAGGCGTGAGATAACCTTGGTTCTCATGCTGGACCGCCCGCAAGGCTTCAATGACGGCAGAGCGCTGTCGACCGTCTGGAAATTTTTTGATGCAGTGATCGATCTTTTCGCGTACGTGCTCGGACAGTCGCAGTTGGTCAGTCACCGGTCTATCTCTCCGA
Organism: Gammaproteobacteria bacterium; assembly: GCA_004357495.1. Taxonomy (GTDB): domain Bacteria; phylum Pseudomonadota; class Gammaproteobacteria; order Steroidobacterales; genus SMWD01. Next base: position 670 of record SMWD01000156.1, on the reverse strand, counting down.
ACACGATGTCCTGCGTGCCGATGACGGCCACGACATCGGCCAACATATGCCCCACGACCATTTCGTTCATCGCCGACAGGTGGGCGAAGCCGGGCGCCCTGACTTTCATACGGTACGGCTTGTTCGCGCCGTCCGAAATCAGATAGACGCCGAATTCTCCTTTCGGATGCTCGATCGCCGCATAGGCCTCGCCTTCTGGCACGCAATAGCCCTCGGTAAACAGTTTGAAATGATGGATCAGAGACTCCATGTCATCCTTCATCTCCAGTCGATCAGGCGGAGAGAACTTGTGATCGTCGAGGATGACCGGGCCCGGATTTTGCCGTAACCAGTCAACACATTGTTCGACGATCCGGTTCGACTGACGCATCTCTTCGATGCGCACGAGATAACGGTCGTAGCAGTCACCGGTCGCGCCAACGGGTATGTCAAACTTCATCTGGTCGTAAACTTCGTAGGGCTGTTTCTTGCGCAAATCCCATTCCACGCCCGAGCCCCTGAGCATCGGGCCGGAGAATCCCAACTGCAGCGCACGCTCGGGCGATACCACACCGATATTGACGGTGCGTTGTTTCCAGATGCGATTGTCGGTCAACAGCGTCTCGTAATCGTCGACGCAACCGGGGAACCGCGCCGTGAAGGCGTCGATGAAATCCAGCAGGGACCCTTG
>SMWD01000155.1 GCA_004357495.1 Gammaproteobacteria bacterium | reverse complement strand
TAGTTGAGCAGTGTTGCGATGGGGTTGCCGGTCGTGTCGTCGATCGCGACGATTCCCACTTCACGATCCACAAAACCGTCCCAGTTGCGGCCGGTGAACAGGGTGCCATCGGGCAGTGCGGGGCGTCGGTTTACATTGATCGAGCTGGTCCCTTTGCCGACTCCGACGTGTGCTGGCGTCGCTTCCCAGCGGGCGGTGTTGACGGCCTCGGCCACGCGGGCGGGCAGGGAGTCCCAGTAGGGGCCGACCATTTCCATGCCTTCATCGAGCCACGAGCCGCGGTTTACCGGTCCGGAGTGGGTATGGGTTGCTGAAAGCCTGAGGTTTTCGGGTTTGATTCCGGCAACCGCTTCGACTTCGGCCCGGATCGCGGCGTCGTCAGGGTTGGTGAGAATGCCGATATCGAGGTCGACAATAGCGAGTTCGAGATCGCCGTCGGTGACGTAAAGCGCGGTTGCGTAGAAGGGCATGTCGACCCCTTCGGCGCGCTGGTGAGTGGCGGCACCCCATCCGGCGTGGGCAATGCCGACTGGGGGTGTGATGTCGGCTCGTCCGGCTCCGGCTTTTAGCATTTTTTTATCCGTTGGAATTGGCCTGGGTGATGTTTTGGTGGGTTGGGTCGGTTGGCCGGGTTTTTCGAGTATGTGCCCGGGCGACATTGGGAGTTCCGCGGGCAATTTATCACCCGACCGGGTCAAATGTTGTTCAGGGCGGTCGAATAACCCGCACCAGCCGAATTTTTCGCTTGATTTTCGATATGGTGGGCGAAGATTGTTCGTTTTGCGAATTGGTACGGCACGCGAAGGTTTGCTTCACAGAAAAAATGGCACTGAAACAACGACTTCTTTACCTGAGTGCAGTTTCTACCGACCCGAAATCGACGGTGATTTCCCTGGCGTTGCATGAGCCTTTAAGGGGCGCGATAGTTGAGATCGACCCGACATCGGACGGGCTCGAATACGAATCGGTCCACGATGCTGTGTGCGACGGCTGGCGGGTGGTGCATTTTCCGGATCAAAGGGGGTCGCTTTCGGATTCTGAAGCGGATGTGCTCGGGTTCCAGTTCATCCTCGAAAAGATGGAGCAGTTTGATGACTAGCGATTCAATGCTGGCGGGGGGCGTGACCGGGCACCTGCTGGGCGACGACCAGGTTGCCGATTTTGTGATTAACGGCTACCACATTGTTGAACCGGCATTTCCCCCGGAGTTTCATTCGCGCGTTTACGGCGAGCTTGAGGCGCTGCCTGCGAACCCCGGCGACGGGATCAACCTGGCAGTCCCTGCGCTCGATGAGGTTTACGGTCACCCGAGTGTCGTGGGTGCACTGGCGAGTTTGCTGGGGCATGACTTCACGATGGCGGCACACCGTCACTGTCACCGGAACCATCCGGGCACCCGGAGCCAGCAGTGGCACCAGGACAGTTTGATGATTCCGACGCTGAGTGACGGTCACGGGAGGGTTCCGGATCACGTGAAGAGCGTGCTGGCGATGTACTACCCGCAGGACGTGGAGTCGAACATGGGACCGACGGCGCTGCTCCCCGGTTCGCACCTGTTCAGGGCTTCGGCCGACCGGAACGCTTCGCACGGAAATTTCCGGGACCAGGTCGTGGCGACCGTGAAGGCGGGTTCGGTGCTGATTGTTCACTACGATATCTGGCATGCGGGGACGGCCAACACCAGCGACAAGGTCCGTTACATGGTGAAGTACCTGTTCGAGCGCAAAAGTGAATCGACCGAGCCGAGCTGGGATCACGATCCGGCGAACGACGTTCGGATTCTGGGCCGTATGGAGCGTGACGAGGCGGCGCTTATCCAGAGGTCGCTTGTCGGCAAACGCAACTACCTGCGGACGGCGATGTGGAACAACCTGGCGGGCGGTGCGGCGCTCAAGTATGAGTATCGTGACAAGTGGGCGGGTGCGTGGCCGCAGCCTGTTGAGTGAGGCAGGCGCGGGTGTGGGCTGCTGCGGGTGTTTCGATTTTGGCAGATCACACTGGTGACGATTGTCAGCGTCCTGCGGTTCCAGGCGGCGCGCCTTGTCGAGCTGGCGCGTGCGCAGAGTTAGCTGTGGGTTTTCTTCGTAGTAACAGCCATTACGGCCCGGCGCTGCCGTCCATTTCATGACGGCAGTGCTGGGCTACATTTAGAGTTGCACGGAGATGCTATTGAACCAGTGACGATTTAGCCGGGATATTCACCGTGAGAATTCGAAACTTCGGAGTAATTGTGCTTGGTCTGGCTGCCCTGGCACTTTCGGCGTGCGCGGCGGAAGCTGAGGTCGAGCCGTTCCCAGTTCACGTCGACGCGGATACGGGGATTGAGTATGTTTCCGTGGACAGGTTCTCGGACGATGCAGCCACCGTTCTGCGTCGCTCCGATAATCCCGACCTGCCGGCACCGAACGAACCGATCGATTACGACGCCGATTTCCTTAATCACGCCCTCGGACCGGATGGTGAGGACGTTCAGTACTACGGTTTCGACGTTGCTTCGTTCCGGTCGGCTCAGGTGTATTCATTCGTATTCGCGTCGGACCCGACCAGCCGTGTACGGGGGCAATCAGCCGTCTTCGATGTGATTCCCGGCGATGACGGCTACAACGACTTCTGGCAGATGATCACGGTGCTGGTCCCTGATGATTACGAGCCCAATTCGGTCCGAAGCCTGGCCGATATCGAGGCTGCTGGATTCGTGCTGGAGCCCACCGGGACGATAATCAACTGCCCGATCGTTCCCTTCGGTTCTTCAGCCGAGTTGGCGGGACGCGACAGCACCGGTTGGTACAAGGGCAAGCACGTTGCGTATTTCACTTTCGATAGCACGCAGACCGGGATTGTGAACCAGAGCCCGATCGACGTTCCTTACGCCGTCGTTCGTGTGATTTTTGAAGATAACGATCCCGCCAAAGGTATGAAGGTAGATTCAGCCACCGGCAATACGCATAACGTGTTCGACACGCTGCCGGGCGACGAGTTGTACAGGTCGCTGTGGCGTCATGACTTTGTCGATGAGGGCGACTTCGCCCTGGTGAGCGATTGGGAGTCGTCGAAGGCGGCGCGCGAAGCCGAAATCGATATGGACAATATCCTGGTGAACTGCCCGGTGGTGATCTGGCCGGGTTCAGAGGACGTGGAGTAGTCGCGGGCGCGGGGTATTAGGCTCCGGGCGTGCGTTTTGCTCCGGGCGTGCGTTTTGCTCCGGGCGTCAGAGGCTGACTTGGTCGCGCGCGAAGCTCCGCGGGGCAGGCCAGGGCCTGATTGCGTCGGAATCAGTTTGGGTCTTTGGGAAGTGGGTGTTTGGCTCCAGGCGGGGGCGTTAGGCTCCGGGCGCGGGCGTTTGGCTCCGGGCGTCAGAGGCTGACTTGGTCGCGTATGCAGCTCCGCGGGGCACGCCAGAGCCTGATGACATCCGAATCAGATTGGGAGTTTGGGAAGTGGGCGTTGTGCTCTGGGCATGCGAGGCGCACTTGCCAGATGACTGGCGTGAGCAAGTCGCCGCCGCAATCTCTTTTGGGGCCGGGCGTGATCGGGTCACCTGGGCCCACGTCGCAATCCCTTTTTGGGCCGCGCCCCGAGGGCACCCGCCTCCCGAAGGAGGGGAGCAGGACAGGCTTCGGGGCGTGCGGGACACGTTTTTGCTCTTGAAATCAGTGTCCGGTTTTCCCATTCTGCGCGATCATTATTGCCGGTCGTCTGCGGCAGTGGCGGCCGATTGCTTGATCTGCCCGGGCTCCGGGCGCCGGGCGCTCCGCTCCCCTGAATCTCGATCGATATTGAACCGCGGGCCCGTGCCAATAATCTCGTCCGAAAACACGCCTGAACGAACCAGAAAAGCCAGCCAGCACAACAATGACAGCATCGACCCCGCCGATATGGAGGGACAGGCCGCTACTGGTACTGCTTGCAGTTGCCGTGGTCGGGCTGGTACTGCAGATAACGCTCGGGGGGGTCGTCCGGGTCACCGGTTCCGGCGATGGTTGCCCGGACTGGCCCCAGTGTTTCGGCCGCTGGTACCCGCCGTTCGAATACCACGCAATTCTCGAATACAGCCACCGCACGGTCGGTACGCTGGTCGGGCTGGTGATTGTTGCAGCGACCGTAAGGGTGTGGATCAGGCACAGGGACGTCCGCGTCGTGGCATGGCTGGCAACCGCGTGCCTGGCCCTGATCGCCGTTGTGGGCGGTCTGGGCGGTGCGGTCGTACTGAACGAACTCGACCCGGCCATCCGCACCGTCCACCTGATGCTCGCCGAGATCGTCGTTCTGCTGGCGGTGCTGACGTTGGTCGCTGCGCTCTACCGGCGACCCAATGCTCGTCAGGCGGCCCACGACACGGCGGATGGCGACCCACCGGGCACGGGCTCAGCGTGGATCTGGGGACGGGTGAGCGGCGAGCACCGCAGTGCACTTAACGTCGCAGCGGCGGCGGCGGCGCTGACACTGGTGGCCCTGCTGTCGGGTTCATATGCAGTCTGGAGAGAGGCCGGGGCCGTCTGTGCATCGTGGCCGCTGTGCGGCGGGTCGATCGTCCCTGAATCGGCACTCGCGTGGATCCATGTCACGCACCGCATCCTTTCGCTCGTGGCAATTGTCGCGGTGCTTTACGCGGGGCACCGTGCGCGGCGCCTGCCCAACGTTTCGGGCGCACTCCGCGTGGCCGCGCTCGGCTCGGCGGTACTGATCGTTGCGCAAATGCTGATGGGAGCTGCAAACCCGTGGACCACATTCGCCGAGTGGGCAAGGGCAGGACACCTGAGCCTGGCGACGCTTGTGTGGGTCGATATGGTGTTCATGGTGGCGCTGATTCTCCGCCCGGTCCCACGGCGAGAAGTTTTTGGCGGGGAGGCGCTTGAACAGGCCGGAGAGGCATCGGGGGCAGCCAGCCCCATCTAGGGATTCGCCCCGGCGCAGAGTTCGTGGATACCGGTTAACATCTTCAAATGGTTACTAACGAAGCAATAGAACGCGGTTCGGCACGGGCCCTGTTGAGCGATTTCATCGCGCTCACCAAGCCGCGGGTAATGTCGCTGCTGCTCGTTTCCGCCATTGCCGGGGCGTTCCTCGGCGCGGGTTCGACGCCGAGCCTCCAGGTGATCCTGGGCGTGCTCGTCGGCGGGGCGCTGGCCGCTGGCGGTGCGGCGTCGTTGAACATGGCGTACGAGGGCGAGCTCGACCGGCGGATGGGCCGCACCAAGAACCGCCCGGTCGCACAGGGCCGGATATCTGCCCGCAGCGCCGCACTGTTCGGAGTTCTGCTGAACGTGGCCGCGTTTATCGTCCTGGTGCTTATGACAAACGTCCTGGCGGCTTCCCTTGCGCTGGCAGGGACCGCGCTCTACTTCGGCCTCTACACCGTAGTCCTGAAGCGTACGACGACGCAGAACATCGTGGTCGGCGGTGCGGCAGGGGCGGTTCCCCCGCTGGTTGGCTATGCCGCCGCCGCGGGCACGGTCGACCTGGCCGCCTGGTACCTGTTTGTGATCATTTTTTTCTGGACGCCCCCCCACTTCTGGGCGCTGGCGATAATGATCAAGGACGACTACGCCCGCGCCGATATCCCGATGCTCCCGGTTGTACGCGGGGTCGAGCACACGGCTACCCAGATACTCCTCTACACGGCGGTCCTTTCCGCCCTGACTATCCTGTTCGGCGTGGTGGCAGGTGTGCTGGGCTGGACATACATGGTCGGGGCCGCGGTGCTGGGCGGCGCGTTCCTGTGGTACGCCTTCCGCCTGGTGCGTGAGCCCGGCAAGCCGGCGGCGGCAAGGTTGTACAAATATTCGCTGCTTTACCTGGCGCTGCTGCTGGTTCTCGTGATGGTCGACTCGGTCGTCGCCTGACCGTTCGGCCCGCATGTGTCGTGGACGGTCCCGGCGCCGGGGTGGGCCGCGGGGGCTGCGGCGCATCGAGCGGGTGAGCCCCCCGCGCCCCGGCGACCGACGATTTCACGTTACGATGTGGGCGTGGGATTCCTGAAGACAACTTTTGCGGTGTTGGGCGTTGCGGCGGGCGGCTACATCGGCGTGTCAACGGCCCTCGCATCGGGCCTGGTCAGGACGACCCGCGTTCGTCCTGATAACGCACCCGATTCGGTCGGTCTCGACTACCGTGACGTGAGCTTCACCAGCCGTGGCGGCGACGCCGATCTCTCCGGCTGGCTCATTCGTCCACAATCCGAGAATGAGGGGGCTCCTGGAGGTGGGACCGGAGATGAAGTGGACGCAGGTACTTCAGAGGCCGGGGGGCGCGGGATTTCCTGGATCGCGATGGTCCACGGCGATGACACGAGCCGCAGCGATTCGAAGATAGGGATGCTCGATATCGCCCGCGCGCTGAGCCTGCGCGGGTTCGGAATACTCATGTTCGACATGCGTGGCCAGGGTGATTCACCGACCGCTGTTTCATCGTCGGGCTATTACGAGAGGCTTGACCTGCAGGGTGCCTCCGATTACCTGGTGAGCAACGGGGCCGACCGGAGCCGGATTGGCGTGCTGGGGTTTGCGCTTGGCGGGGCGGTTGCGCTGCTGGCCGGATCGAACCCGAATAATTTCGGTGCGGTGGTTTGCGACAGTGCGTTCGCCGACCTTTCGCTGGTCCTGAAGGGCTCGATGACCGGAGTCAAGCGACCACTCACGCTGTGGTTCCCCGGCATGAGGTTCATGGCAAAAGCCCTTTACGGGATCGATATCGCCGACGTTTCACCGGCGCGTGCCATCGCCCGTTCCGATACTCCGGTGCTGGTAATCCACGGTGAGGAAGACGGGGTAATTCCCGTGGAACATGCACGGCTGCTCGGCAGGGCAATTGGCGCAAGTTTCGACGAGATCGAATCGGGAGAAGAGACCGTGTGGACCGTGCCCGGTGCCGGACACACCGGTGCGTTCAGGACCCAGCCGGAGATTTATATCGATAAGGTCGCGACGTTTTTCGAGAGACACCTGAGCGCGCCCGTCGCTAGCTGACCCGGGCGGGATGCCCGGGGTTCAGGCTACGGAAAATGGCAAACCCGGGGTGATCAGGCCGGAAGTGCTGTTTGCGCGAGTTTTACGACCTCGGAAAAGCCTTCGGGTTCCCGGATGGCCAGTTCTGCCAGCGACTTGCGGTCGAGTTCGATGCCGGCAAGTGACATACCATGGATGAGGCTGGCGTAGTTGATGCCATTTACCCTGGCAGCCGCGTTGATGCGAACGATTTGCAGCGATCGGTTCGTGCGCTTTTTCAGGCGGCGGTGGGCCGTGGAATAGGCAAGCGCGTGTGTCAGCGATTCCTTTGCCACGCGGTACCGTCGGTTTCGTGCCGCGCGGTGGCCCCGCGTGAGCTTGAGCACTGCCTTGTGCCGTCTTCTTGTAGTTGTTCCGCCCTTGACCCTTGGCAACGTATTTCTCCTCGGTCACACACAATTACCGAACTCGTGGGCGAGCCCGGCAATGTAATCAGATAATTATGCAGCTATTCGCTAGCGAACAGCGCTGATAGCCTGCTTGATGCTCTTTGCGAATTTCTTCGAATCGAGCGCCACTTTTCCGCCGAACAGGCGCTTGACTCGGGCCGATTTGCGGCGACGGAAGTGGCCCTTTGGGCCTTTCGTCCGGAGCACCTTGCCGGTGCCACTTATGTGGAACCGCTTCTTGGCACCCTTGTGGGTCTTCATCTTCGGCATGTTAGAAAGTTTCCGTCCTCGGTCCTGGTTTTTGATCGTACCGATCGGGGCGCCGGTCTATCGGCCTGACCCGCACTGCCCGAACCTGATCGTGTTATTTAATGGTTTCCGGCACGTTCGCGTCGTCGGCCGGTTCGCCCGGTGCCTCAGCGCCTGCGGGTGCTTTTGCCGCCGCCGCTGAAGCCTTATTTTGTCGTTCCCGTTCCTTCTGTTGCGGCGACGGTGCAAGCAATATGCTCAGGACCCGCCCTTCCATTCCGGGCGGTTTCTCGAGTTTTGCGACCGACGCCACGCCTTCTGCAACTTTTCTCAGCACCTTCATGGCGATCTCGGGGTGCGCACGCTGGCGCCCCCGGAACCGAACGAACACCCTGACTTTCGCACCCTCGCCAAGAAGGTTTTTTGTCATTCGGATCTTCGTTTCGATGTCGTTGTCGGACATCACCGGGCTGAGTCTTACGTCTTTCTGTTTACTGGCACTCCGCGAGACTTTGCGTGCCTCTCGCTGCTTTTTGCTCTGGATAAATTTGAAGCGACCGTAATCCAGGAGCCTGCACACGGGCGGATTCTGATTGGGCCCGACCTCAACAAGGTCGAGACCTTCGTCCTGCGCCATCTCGAGAGCGTCACGCAACGGCATCACGACTGACTCGGACGAATCCTCGCCACGAATAACCCGAACCTCATCGGCCCGGATTCGGCGATTCACCCTGAATTCTTTTGCTATGTTTGCACTCCCTGTGACACGGGGCGGATTTCCGCCGAACTGCGCTTCGTCAAATCAGCCCAAAACGGGCTATTTGTGCACACTTATTTCCGGTGTCAAATTGGTCGGACTTCAAATATACCAACCCCGTAGCCGATACTCAATTGGGAGCCCGTACGAATCTTCACCGGCTTGCTGCACGTAATACGGGCTGACACCGGTGCTGCGCCAGCGTATGGCTATGCTACGATTACGACTGGGCAGTAACGAGATTTGAGCGCGCATACAGCCTCCGACGGCCCGACAAAATCGTGGGGCTCTGTGTTCGCATCGAACTACCGGGTCGGCATGCAGACCGGCCCGACTAACCCGGGTACTAACGGGAACAGGCGATTGGACGGCCAGGACATATGAACAGCCGCTGGATGCGGAACAGCCTCGTCTATCTTGTGATCATCGTCGCGGTGATCACCATCTTCTTCCTGTTTGTCGATTCTCCGACCGGTGGAGCAAAAGAGATCGGCGTCAACGAGGTCGTCGAACTCGCCAAAAACAGCAGCGGGTCTTCACGGCTCGAGATTGTGGTTAAAGGCGACTCACTGACCGTTTCGGACGGCGTGAACCTGTTCACATCCCGTAAAGAAGAGGGTTCGAGCATTGCCGAACTGCTCTCAAATGCCGGGGTGGACAATGCCAACTACACGGTCCGGGTCGACTCCGGTGGTGGTTTTTCCAGCTTCTTTGGAATCCTGATCGGGTTCCTTCCGCTGATACTTTTCGGCGGAATCCTGTTGTTCATGATGCGACAGGCACAGGGCAACAGTAATCAGCAGATGGGCTTTGGCCGCAGCCGTGCCCGCATGTTTGTCGGCTCGAAGGCAACCGTTACATTCTTCGATGTGGCAGGTGTGCCCGAGGCCAAGGCAGAGCTCGAAGAAGTTGTCGAATTCCTGAAATACCCCGAACGTTTCCAGGCGCTGGGCGCAAAAATCCCCAGCGGCATACTGCTGGTCGGGCCTCCCGGGACCGGCAAGACCCTGCTCGCCCGCGCCGTTGCAGGCGAGGCCGGCGTGCCCTTCTTCTCGATCTCCGGTTCCGAATTCGTCGAGATGTTCGTCGGTGTCGGTGCCTCCCGCGTGCGTGACCTGTTCGACCAGGCCAAACGGCACGCACCCTGCATTATTTTTGTGGACGAAATCGACGCCGTCGGCAGGCACCGCGGCGCCGGCCTGGGTGGCGGCCACGACGAACGTGAGCAGACCCTGAACCAGATACTCGTCGAAATGGACGGGTTCGATTCGGCGACGAACGTGATCGTTATTGCTGCTACCAACCGCCCCGATATCCTTGACCCTGCCCTGCTCCGACCGGGCCGGTTCGACCGCCGGGTCATCCTCGACAACCCGGATATTCGTGGGCGCACCGCGATCCTTGATGTGCATGCCAAGGGCAAGCCGTTCGACAAGCAGGTGGAGCTTGGCGAGATCGCCAAGCAGACCCCCGGCTTCACGGGTGCCGACCTTGCGAACCTGATCAACGAAGCTGCGCTGCTCGCCGCACGCAACAACCAGAAGACCATCACCTTTGAAAACATGACCGAGTCGATCGACCGCGTGTCGATGGGGCCGGCCCGCAAGAGCAAGGTGATCAGCGAAAACGACCGCAAGATAACCGCTTACCACGAGGCGGGCCACGCGCTGGTCTCGCACTTCATGCCGGGCGGCTCACCAATCGGAAAGATATCGATCATTGCCCGTGGCCAGGCCGGTGGTTTCACCCGGTGGCAGCAGGAAGACAGGACCTACTCATCGAAGGAGCAGCTTGAGGCCCAGATCGCAAGTGCGATGGGCGGACGTGTCGCAGAGGTCTTGAAGGTCGGCGATGTGACCACCGGCGCTTCAAACGACTTTGAGCAGGCAACCGACATCGCCCGGGAAATGATTATGCGCCTCGGCATGAGCGACAAGCTTTCTCACCGCTCATTCGGCAAGCGGCACGGTGGCGCGGTGTTTTTGGGACGAGAAATGTCGGAAGAACGTGATTACTCGCTCAAGACCGAAGTGATCATCGACGATGAGATAAACCGGCTGCTGAGAGAGGGCGACGAAGTAGCCACTGTGCTCCTTGTCAAACACGACAAGGAACTCGAAGGAGTCGCCCAGTTCCTGCTTAAACACGAGACCATCGACGCTGAACAGTTTTTGGCGATCATCGCCGGCAAGGACCCGCTGGCGGCCAGTCCGATAGCGACCGACGATACTGTTACGCCAGCCGACAGTCCGACCGGTGAGGTATCGCGGGGCGAAGAGCAGATCGGCGGCGCCGCCGACCCGGAACCGCAGGTCACGTAGTAGGGTTGCCCTGCCGCAATCACATCCGGTCCCGGCGACCCAGAAAAATTGATGCGGCGCTTACGGCGCCGTTTCTTTTTTCCGGTCCTTTACGCCGTGCCCGTGGCGGTCGGGCTGATTACCGGGTGGAAAATCAGGACGGAGTGAGCAACCTGTGAGCACTGTATTTTCTGGCGAGCGGTGGTCGATTCAGCGGTTTGTCTCGGGTTTTTCGAACAATGCGTTCCTCATTACGTGTGCACGCACCGGAAAATCGGTAATTATCGATACCCCTGCGCAGCCGGACGAGTTGGTCGCCGCGGCAGGGGCGACAGAGGTGGAAGCCATTCTGATTACCCACGGTCACCAGGACCACCTTGAGGGTTTCACCGCCGTGACCGGCACGTTCGATGCGCCTGTAGGCATTGGGACGACCGACCGCGGGATGCTGCCCGCCCCGGCGGGAAAAGAGCCGGAATTTCTGGATATTTCCGCATCCAGGCTGATCGAGGCCGGCGATTTTGCACTTCGCCCCATGGCCACGCCGGGCCACACCCCCGGCTCGACCTGTTTCATGCTCGGGCGCTCGCCGCAATCCCAAGCCGGGACACCGGGCACGGAGAAGCCGGCTTCTCACGTCTTCACGGGCGACACGTTGTTCCCGGGAGGTCCCGGAAGGTCGGCATCGCCAGTTGCGCTCAGGCAGATGCTCGATTCAATCAACACGCACATCTACGTACTGCCCGACCCGACCGTCGTTCTTCCCGGCCACGGCGAGTTCACCACGGTCGGTGAATCGAAGCGGGAGTACGCCGTTTTCGCGGCCCGACCGGTCGATGCCAATCTTGCTGGAGATGTGACATGGACCTAGCTGGCCGACCGGTGGGGATGCCCGGTTGATGCCGCCGGAACAGGGGCCTCAGCCGGGCCAGTACCCGGGCGACGTGTTGCCACCGGCAGCGTTGTGGGGGCCGCTCGATGTGGTGACGGGTGCAACGCTCACGATGCTCATCGTGATTTCGATACTCAGTTTCGGCGGAGTTGTCGGCACGTCGGCGGGGTTTGAAACATCGATTACCTCGCCCACGGGTTACATCGTCGGGGCCATTTCGAGCGCGCTCGCGTTGCTGGTGGTCCGCCTGACGCGATCCCCGCTCTGGCCGGTCGTGCTGGCGATGGCGGTCGGTGTCGGAGTGGTTTCGGCCAGTTACCTGATCGCGGTCGACGCGGGCGATGGCGTCGCCGAGGTGGGCGGTGTGCCCGTCTCAATCATCATGGTGACTGTCATGTCGGCCTCTTTTGCGGTGGTCGGCTTCGCACTATCGACCGTACGCTACCGGGAGCCGCTCGGCGCACTCGGCTTTATCAGGACGAGCGGGGTCCGGCCTTACGCGTTCGCTGCGGGTATGTGGTTGGTTGGCATGGTCGTGCTGTTGATGCTGATGCAGCTGTTGATCTGGCTGGATATCGATTTTCTACTGCCACCGGACACCGCACAGCAGGCACTGGACGAGGCCGGCGGCAACATTGTGCTTACGCTGCTGCTCGTGGCGGTCGCCGGGCCCGTTGCGGAAGAAATATTCTTTCGGGGGTTCGTGCTTACCGGGCTGTTGAAGCGATTTGGTGGCCTGCGCGCCCTGCTGCTTTCATCGCTGTTGTTCGGGCTGTTCCACATTGATCCGGGGGCAATCCTGCTCACTTTCATACTGGGCGTAGTGCTCGGCTGGGTGTACCTTAAAACCGGTTCGATCTGGCC
>SMWD01000154.1 GCA_004357495.1 Gammaproteobacteria bacterium | reverse complement strand
CCGTGCTGGTCGCGACCGCTATGTCTCCCTGGTTATTTGCCAGGTTCAGGACTTCGAAAAACAGGTACCAGGTGCCGGCTTCCTCGAAGAGAAATGGATCCGCGACGAACCCGGCGCGTATGTCCGTCACATCCTCACGGGTCAGCACGGGTTCCGCCGGCAGGGCGCCGAAATCGACGGGGGAGGTTCCCGTCACGATGCCGATCGCCCATTCACGGCGTTCTTCCACCGACACGAACGGCACCCCGAATGCCAGGTAGAAACCCGCGACCGAAGCCGCGATTCCGGCGGCAATCAATACGAATTTCGGAATTGTCAGTGTGATGCGCATCAGCTATGCGCACCGATACTGACATTGAGCCGTGCTGACTTCAACGACGGCGACCCGGTTCGAGCGCCAGGCCAGGTTGCCCGTCCGGGCGGCCCGCGACAGACGCCTGCGCCAGGCATTGCCGGGAACTACTGAATGGGGCTCCCCTCCAATCGGTGGTTGGCCCTGAACAGCAATATCGGTCGCCGAACCCTGAGCGCGTTCATGATCGCAACAATCGTCCCGTCCGTTACGATTGCACTGCTGGCAAATTATACGCACCGTCAAAGCAGCGACGAACAAACGATCGCCCAGTTACAACATGACGCCCGTTCTCTCGGCATGATACTGCTGAGTCAACTCAATACCTCCTCCGACTTGCTGGCCTCGTTGATTACCGACTCGTTCGACCCGAACACGATAAATGCCCGCGACATGCTGCCGGTTTTCGACCAGCTGGAAACCCGGTACCTGGAAGTCCGGGCGACAGGCAACAGGCCGCGCATTCTTGTCGACAGCAGTCACACCGCGAGCCCGCCGCGGATCGCTATCGCAATACCCGTCGACAGCGATCGCCACGCCGGTAATGTATTCCTGGTCGGCCGGCTCACGCCGCAATATATCTGGAATATGGGCGAACTGGTCGGCGATAACAAAAACAGCTGCATATTTCTGCGCAGCGGCGCACTGCTGTATTGCACGAACAACGAGGTACCGCCGATCGGACCCCGAATCGCCGCCATGAGTCAATCATCCTCCGGCACGTTTCAATCGAAAACGGATGCTGACACCGGGCAAACCGCATATTGGGAATTATTTCTGACCAGTCAGTTCGATGCGGAACCCTGGATCATCACCCAGACCAAAGCTGACAGCTCTGATGGCCTGTGGGCAATGCTGTCGGGCAGCCAATACCTGTCCATCCTGCTTATTCTGGTTCTGTCACCGCTGCTCGTTGCCACCATACAGATCCGCAAAACCATGCAGCCAATCGACGGTCTCATGGCCGGAATCAGGCGAATTGCTCGTCACGATCATACCCGGATGATCGCAGAATCCGGCCCGGTCGAATTCGTTCGGCTCGCCCGGTCGTTGAATACGATGTCGTCAAAGATCAGCGGGCAAATTAATACGCTGCACTCCTTTTCTGAAATTGATCGCATGCTGCTGTCCAAACAGGACCTCGGCTCGGTATGCCGATTGCTCGTCCAGTTGCTGGTCAGCCGGGAAGAGCTGTGCCAGGCCATGGTGGTGCTGCTCGACGACCCGGATTACCGAACCGCCAAGGTGTACGTGAACAGGGCCGGTGCCTCGATTATCGAGCAATTCGAGTTCGACCTTGCGGAGGCCGACATTGCAGCCCTGCAGAGAACCAAGCACCCGGACTCCATCGGGATCGATGCCCTGCCCGTCGACATACGGCGACTGCTGGAAGCGGATCACCCGGCCGCGGCATATCCCGTCATCGTGAAAGATCTGCCGCGTGCATTGCTCGTAATCTCCGCTAACGGCGACCAGACCGACGCATTGATGACGGATCTGCTGGAAGGCAGCCTGGAAAGGCTGGCACTGGCACTGGAGATGATCGACCGCGACCGTAAACTCAGGTTTTATGCCAGCCGCGATGAGCTGACCCGGCTTGCAAACCGGCGCCTGCTGGGCGAACGCCTTCAGCAAGCCCTGGCCAGTCCCCGTGATAATAATTTCGCCGGCACTCTGCTCTATATCGATCTGGATTTTTTCAAGTCAGTCAACGATATCGCAGGGCATATCACCGGCGACTGGGTGCTCGTCATAGTGGGTCGTCGCATCGAGAAAATTTTCTCCTCGAACACGACCGTCGCACGTGTCGGGGGCGATGAATTCGCCGTCTTGTTACCCCACCTGGCAAACGAAGCAAGAGTTGCCGAAGCGGCCGACGAGATCGTTCATGCGCTGAGCCGACCGATCACCCTGTCGGGAGTCGAACATCAATTGGGCGCCAGCATCGGTATTGCCAGATTTCCCGATGACGGGGAGGACCTCGAAGAATTGCTGTTCAAAGCCGACCTTGCGATGTATGAGGCAAAAAGGGCCGGCCGGAATACGTGGAAATATTACCATCCGAAAATGAAAGAGACCGTCCAGTCCCGGGTTTCTTTCGAGGCCGAATTACGCAAAGCAATCGAACGCGAAGAGCTTACGATCTATATACAGCCGCAAATGAGCATTCAGACCGGCCGGGTGACCAGCGGAGAGGCCCTGCTGCGCTGGTTCCATAAAGACCTTGGCCCGATCGCGCCGTCTGAATTCATTCCGGTTGCCGAGGCAACGGGCTTGATTATCCCGCTCGGCGAGTGGGTATTATGCGAGTCCGCCCGCATGCTGAACCAATGGCGGGAAAGCGGGCTTCCGATCGAAAAACTTGCCGTTAATGTGTCACTCAGACAATTCATGCACAAGGATTTTGAAACCGTGGTGGAGCGCGCCATTCAACAGTGCGGCAAACACTCGGCTGCGCTCGAGATTGAAATTACCGAAACCATGTTTGCCAGCGATGCCCGCAAGGCGATCGAAATTTGTGAGTGGATCAGGAGCAAGGGCCTGTCGATCGCCATAGATGACTTCGGCACCGGCTATTCCTCGCTGGGTTACCTGAATATCCTGCCGTTCGATACGCTGAAGATAGACAGGCTGTTTATCGAGAAGATCGATGCCGACCCTCCCGATACGAATATCATCGAAATGATCCTGGGTCTCGCACAACAGATGTCCAGGAAAGTCGTCGCGGAAGGCGTCTCGTCACCGGCTCAGCTGGAATTCCTGCGGGACCGTCATTGCCATCTGATGCAGGGATTCCTTCTCGCGCAACCTCTGCAGCCTGAAGAATTCGTGAAATTCCTCGGGAAAAAGCCGCTGAACGACCCGCTCGACGACCTGACCGGTGCATTCGCGCAGCCATCGCACTTGACGCCGCAGATTGGCGTTTAAACGAACCCGCATATGCGCCGGTGATTAACTGCAGGAGCCGCAGTATAATCACGCTCCGAATCACGTGGAATCGGCACGGGGCCAGAGATTCCCGGGTTCCCCGGGCCTCTCGAGAAAACCAGAACGGTAGCCACGGCCAGATAAAACAGGCATTTGTCGATGATACGAGTTACAGCTTTGACCCGGACATACGGCGACCTGACGGCGGTCGACCAGGTTTCCTTCGAGATCGGCACGGGCGAGATCGTCGGATTGCTGGGCCACAACGGCGCGGGCAAGACCACCATAATGAAAATGTTGACCGGTTATCTGGAGCCCACCGGCGGTTCCATCGAGATCGACGGTCTGGATATCCGTACCGACCGCGAAGCAGTCCAGCAGCGCATTGGTTATCTGCCGGAAAACGACCCTCTCTACTCTGAAATGACGGTGCTGGATTACCTCGATTACGCCGCCACCTTGCACGGGGTGCCTGACGCCGAACGCGACGACTGGATCCGCGAGGCAATCTCCAGAACAGAGCTCACATCCAGGGCAATGGACACCATCGGCACCCTCTCGCGGGGTTTCCGTCAGCGGGTCGGTGTGGCGCAGGCGATCTTGCACCATCCCCGCCTGCTCATTCTGGACGAACCCACCAACGGCCTGGATCCGACCCAGGTACTGCAGATGCGCAACCTGATTCGCTCCCTGTCGGCACAGGCCACGGTCATTCTTTCGACCCACATCCTGCAGGAAGTCCAGGCAATCTGCGACCGGATCCTCATCATCCATAACGGCCAGAAGGTACTGGATGCCACGATGGACGAATTGCTGGCCGGCAAACACCTGCTGGTAGCCATCGATGCCGGGCCGGAGCATGCGCTCGACCTGCTCAATTCAGTTCGCGGTGTCGTGGCAGCAGAACCGGTGTCGTGGCCCGCGGCGCAAGCGGGCCCGGGACATCGCTATGCCCTTGAGCTGGGCGAAAATCACGATCCGGCTGAAGCTGCACCCGTGGTTGCCGGCCTGGCTGCCACCCAGGGCTGGAAGCTCTACGCCCTGCAACCCGAACGCCGCGATCTGGAACAGATCTTCAGCGAAATCTCGGCACCGGGCGGGCGGTCATAAACATGAATCATATGCTGCGCATCGCGCGCAAGGAGTTTGCCGGCTTTTTCGCCGTCCCGATTGCGTTTATCTTTCTCGGCGCCTTCCTGGCCGTGAACCTGTTCGTTTTCTTCTGGGTGGAAACGTTCTTCGCCCGTAATATCGCCGACGTGCGGCCGCTGTTCGAATGGATGCCGCTGCTGCTGATCTTCCTGGTGGCAGCCATGACCATGCGCATGTGGTCCGAGGAACGGCGCGCCGGCACCCTGGAATTTCTGCTCACCGTGCCGGTCAAGGGCTACCACCTCGTGCTGGGCAAGTTCATGGCCTGCCTGGGCCTGGTGACGGTAGCGCTGCTGTTAACCCTGCCCCTGCCGCTGACCGTCAGCCTGCTTGGCCCGCTGGACTGGGGGCCGGTAGTCGGGGGCTATCTCGCCGCGCTGTTTCTGGCGGCAGCATACACTGCGATCGGGCTGTTCATCAGCGCCCGCTCGGCGAATCAGATTGTCAGCCTGATCCTGACGGTGATGGTTTGCGGCTTCTTCTATCTGCTGGGCAGCGATGCGCTGACCGGCCTGTTCGGCAATCAGGCCTCGGAGTTACTCAAACTTCTGGGCTCCGGCTCGCGCTTCGATGCCATCACCCGCGGCGTGATTGACCTGCGCGATCTGTACTACTACCTGAGCCTGGTGGGCGTGTTTCTGACGCTGAACGTGTTTGCGCTGGAGTGGCTGCGCTGGGCCGGCAACGCGACCAATCGCACCCATCGGTGCTGGGGATTCATCACCGCGCTGTGCGTGGCAAATTTTCTGGCCGCCAATCTGTGGCTTGCACCGGTGGACTCGGTGCGCGCCGACCTGACCCGCGGGAATATCTACTCCATTTCCGCAGCCACCCGAAGTTACCTGGCACAGCTGCGCGAACCGATGCTGATACGCGGCTATTTCAGCGCCGAGACGCACCCGCTGCTGGCGCCGCTGGTGCCGCAGCTGCGCGACCTGATGAAAGAATACGCGGTGGCGGGTCAGGGCAAAGTGCGA
Organism: Gammaproteobacteria bacterium; assembly: GCA_004357495.1. Classification (GTDB taxonomy): domain Bacteria; phylum Pseudomonadota; class Gammaproteobacteria; order Steroidobacterales; genus SMWD01. Next base: position 20,834 of record SMWD01000154.1, on the reverse strand, counting down.
GTGGAGTTCATCGACCCGCGGGAACATCCCGAGCTGGAGAAAGAGGCCAACGAGAAGTACGGCATAGAGCCGGTACCGTTCCAGTTCGCCAGCAAGTATCAGGCCACGGTGGTGAACTCCTACTTCGATATCCTGATCAAGTATGGCGACCAGCATGAAGTGCTCGGTTTCCGTGATCTGATCGAGGTCAAGACGCAGAGTGAGGCCGATCTGGAGGTGGAACTGCGCAATCCCGAGTACGATATCACCCGGTCGATCAGGAAAATCCTCTATGCCTACCAGGGGGCCGGCGAACTGTTCGAGAACATGCGCACCCCGCTGACCTTCAGGGGCTATATCTCGGACAGTGAGAAATTGCCGGAGGTGCTCAGGTCATTACGCAGCGAACTGGAAGCCATATTGAGCGAGTTACGCGAGCGCTCGGGCGGCACGCTGGAAATCGATATTCGTGACCCGGATGCGCAAGATGGCGCCCTGGCCAGGCAAATCAGCTCTGAGTTTGGTTTTCGGCCGATGGCCGCCAGCCTGCTGGACACGCATACCTTCTGGTTCTACATGACCCTGGAGGGCAACGGGCGCGTCGTGCAGGTGCCGCTGCCGGAGCAGTATGACAAAGCCGGTCTGGAGCGCGGCATGGAGGCTTCCCTCAAGCGCTTCTCCAAGGGCTTTCTGAAAACCGTGGCGCTGCACACGGCCGCCTCAACACCGGCCATGTTCGGCATCCCCGCCAGCGGCAAGCGTTTCAACTGGCTGCGCGACACCCTGGCCGAGGAACACAACCTCACCCCCGCCAGCCTGAAAAATGGCCGCGTGCCGGATGAAGCCGATCTGTTGCTACTGGCATCCCCGGACCCGCTCGACGACAAACAGCTGTTTGCCGTGGACCAGTTCCTGATGCGTGGCGGTACCGTAATCATGGCGACCGCGCCCTTCGATGTTGAAAACCGCGAGGTGTTATCCGTTCGCAGACATGCATCCGCCTTACTCGACTGGCTGACCCATCACGGCATCGTGCTCGAAGAGCGGATGGTGCTCGACCCGCAGAACGCGTCTTTCCCGATACCGGTCGATCGCAATATCGCCGGCTTCGTGTTTACGGAGACGCAGATGGTGAACTACCCCTATTTTAACGATATCCGCGGCGCCGGTATCGTGCAGAAAGACGGCATGACCGCGGGCGTTGACCAGGTCACCCTGACCTGGCCTTCCCCCATCTCGCTGGACGAACAAAAGAACCGGGGTCGCACGGTGCTCCGCCTGCTGGAAAGTTCGGCTCAGGCCTGGACCTCGGACAGCTTGGTGATCCAGCCCGACTTTCAGAGTTTTGGGGAACTCGGTTTTCCGGTCGGGGATCAACGCGGCACGCAGTTGCTGGCAGTAGCGGTCGAGGGCCGCTTCGACTCTTACTTCATGGACAAACCCTCGCCACTGGTCGCGCAGGCAGAAGTCGAGGCGGTCGGTGGAGAACCCGCCCTGACTCGGGTGATCGGCCACTCCCCCGAGTCGGCCCGCATCATCGTGTTCGCCTCCAGCAGCTTCCTGACCGACACGATGCTGGATCTGGCCGCCAGCGGGCTGGGCACCCGCTACCTCAAGCCGGTGCAGCTGGTCGAGAACACCATCGACTGGTCTCTGGAGGATCGCGGTCTGCTCGCGATCCGCGGCCGGGGCCACTTCTCACGCTCCCTCGATCCGCTGGACCGGGAATCCCGGGTGTTCTGGGAGTTCCTCAACTATGGCCTGGCACTGTTCGGCCTGCTCCTGATCGGCTTGATCCGCGGGCAGGCGAGAAAGCGGGCGGCGTTACGCCACGCCGCGATGCTCGGCACGGTGTAAATGAGGCAGGTGCACATGACGAACAGATGGATCTGGATACTGAGCGGGCTGTTGGCAATGCAACTGGTACTGGCTGTAGCCGTCAACCTGACACGAGACGATTTCGGCGCCTTTCAGGCCGACGAAAAGTTGCTGTCTTTCGATGCGAACGAGCTCGACGGCCTGCGCATCGAAGACGGCACGGACAGCGTGGTGCTGAGCAAGCGCGAGGGTCGGTGGCGACTGCCGGACAGCGGCGACTTCCCGGCCAGCCAGAGCCGTGTCGAGCGATTGCTGGACACGCTCGGCACACTGGAGAAGGGTTGGCCCGTGGCCAGAACCCGGGGTGCGGCGCAGCGCTTCCAGGTGGCCGGGGAGCAGTTCGAACGAAAACTGGTGTTGCTGTCGGGAGATCAACCCCGGGCCACCCTGTATGTCGGTGCGTCCCCCGGATTCCGCAAGGTGTATGTCAGGCCCGGGGGCGGGGATGATATCTTTACCGTGGCATTCAACACCTGGGATGCGGAAGCCCGAGTCGACGACTGGATCGACAAAGACGCGCTGGCTTTCAATGAGCGTGCGGTGGAACGTATCGAGATGCCGGGCGTCACTCTGCAGCGCGAAGACGGCGAACTGCGGGTGACGGATCTTGGCGAGCAGGAACAAACCGACGGGGAAGAAAGCCGCGCTCTGCTGGGCAGGCTCGCCGGACTGCGTATTCAGTCCCTGCTGGGAACGGAAGCCGTGCCTGCATACCGGCAGGACGAGCCGACACTCGAGGTCGGGATAACGCTCGCGGGCGGCGAGGTTCTGAGCTATCGTTTCTCCCAAGCCGAGGATGCCGCCTATTACGTGCTGAAACGCTCTGATCTGGATCACTACTTCAAGGTGGCCGAACCCGCGGTCGAGTCCATCAGGGAGACCACCCGGCAGCAACTGGTGCAGGCCCGAACAGAGGCAGCACCGGCTGCAGCGTCGGGGGAGAATTAACGGGCGGCTTGTGGGAGCGGCTTTGTAGGAGCGGCTTTAGCCGCGATTCTTTGCCGGCTGAATCGCGGCTAAAGCCGCTCCCACAAAGGTCTCACAAAGCTTGCTCCCACAAGGGTTGTCCTTTCGACCCGTATGGATTTTATGGTTAACTTGTCAGTACTATTAAGTCACCATTAGATGCAGCAATAATAATTCAAACGGCCAGGAACCCAAGACATCTCGGCATGCCAAAATCGATTAAATCAATAGGCCTGATCGGCAACTACCCGCCCCGGCAGTGCGGAATCGCCACCTTTACCGCTGACCTTGCTGCCGCGATTGTCGATAACTATTCAGCCATAGACTGTTTTACCGTCGCCATTAATGACCGGCCGGAGGGCTATCAATACCCGGATGCCGTGCGCTTCCAGATCGCCCAGAACAAACTGAACGAATACAGCCTTGCCGCAGGCTTCCTGAACATGCGCAAGCCGGATGCAGTCTGCCTGCAGCATGAATACGGTATATACGGTGGTCAACGCGGCAGCTTTATTATCGAGCTCGTGCAAAACCTGCAAATGCCCCTGATAACGACCTTGCACACCGTGCTGAAAGACCCCACCCCCCAGGAACTTAAAATCATCAACCAGCTGTCGGATCTGTCCGCCAGACTGGTGGTGATGACCGAATGCGCGGTTAAATTTCTTCGCGACATTTATGACGTTCCCGAGAGCAAAATTGCAGTCATTCCTCACGGGATTTTCGATGTGCCATTCCTGGATCCGGATCCGTGCAAGAGCAAGTTCGTCCCGGACGACAAGATCGTAATCCTGACATTCGGCCTGCTCTCTCCGGGCAAGGGCATCGAGTATATGATCAATGCGCTGCCGGACATTATCAGTTCGCATCCGGAAGTGCTCTATTTCGTGGTCGGGGCGACGCATCCGCATTACAGGAACGAGAACGGCGAGGACTACCGCCTGAGTTTGCACCACCTGGCAAAGGAATTAGGCGTCGCCGATCACATCGTATTTCATGACCGCTTCCTGGACCGCGATGAATTACTGGAGATGATTCGGGCGGCTGATATTTATGTCACCCCGTATCTCAATGAAGCACAAATCGTATCCGGCACGCTGGCCTATGCGGTCGGCGCGGGCAAGGCGGTGGTGTCGACCCCCTACTGGCACGCGCAGGAGATATTGGCAGACGGCCGCGGCAGGTTGGTGCCTTTCAAGGATCACCGGGCGCTGGCGCATGAGGTCAATGAACTTCTGGATCATCCGGACGAACGCCTTGCATTGCGCCGTGCTGCCTATGAATATTCCCGGCCCATGGTGATGAAGGCAATGGGCGGCCGCTATCTGGAAGTTTTTGCCGAGGCCAGGACCGAACGCTCGCCTGCGGTCGATCTGCCGGCGCTCAAAACCTTGAGTCAGCGCAGGCAGCGGCTGCCGCAGATCAATTTAAAACATATTCGCCTGATGACAGATGGCACGGGCATCCTTCAGCATGCCAAGTTTACGGTCCCGGACCGGGCCCACGGTTACTGTGTCGATGACAATGCCCGGGCACTGATCGCCATCACCATGGCGCATGACTTGCACAAGACAGATGCTTCACTGATCGAACTGTCTACCTTGTATCTCAGCTTTCTGCACGATGCGTTCGATTCTGACACCGGCCGGTTTCGCAATTTCATGTCTTACGACCGGCAGTGGCTGGAAAGTATCGGTTCGGAAGATTCTCATGGCCGTGCCGTATGGGCGCTGGGTGTGGTAGCGGGCTTGAGCCTCAGCGACGGCCAGGTCGCTGTCGCCACCAAACTCTTCATCGACGCGTTACCGGCACTGGAAGCCTTCGGCGACTCACGCTCGATTGCATTTCCGATTCTCGGCATTCAGGCGTATCTCCGGCGTCACGAGGACGACGATCGGGTTCGGGCGCTCCTGAAAGTACTTGGCGACCGGCTGCACAAGCGCTTCAGGCAACACACGACGGAAGACTGGCTTTGGCACGAGGAAATTCTGACCTATGATAATGCGCGCTTGCCCCAGGCACTCATGGCCTGTGGTCGCGCCACCGGCGATCTCGACATGGTGTCCCTCGGCGTCGAAGTTCTCGAATGGCTGAGAGATATCCAGCTTGACCCATCCGGCGGATGGTTCGCGCCAGTCGGTAATCAGGGCTGGTTCCCCAGATCCGGAAGCAAAGCGTACTATGATCAGCAGCCCCTCGAAGCCGCCGCCATGATCAGCGCCTGTTGCGAAGCTTATGAGTGCACCCAGGATGAAGCATGGAATCAGCTGGCATCCACGTGTTTCAACTGGTACCTGGGCAAAAACGCGCAACAAATCAAGCTGTACGACCATGCCGGCGGCGGATGCTGTGACGGGCTCGAGGATGGCGGTGTCAACGAGAATCAGGGCGCGGAATCGACGCTGTCCTGCCTGCTGGCCCTGCTCACCATCTACAATCTGCGCGGGATGACCACGCACCCAACGCAAACCCCTGCAGGTTTATCAACTCGCCTTGAACCGGGACAATAACTCCGGCACCGAAACCGTCGCGACCCGGCACCTTTGGTCCGCGATGCCATAAGGGACGACCAGCGTGTCCTCATGCAGCATGCTGCCGCACGAATAAACGACATTGGGCACATATCCGTCTCGCTCGTGCTCGTCCGGCGCGAGTATCGGCTCATCGAGCCGGCCGATAACCTTCGACGGATCCTCAAGATCCAGCAGCTCGGCCCATATACTGTATTGCCGCATCGGCCCCACACCGTGGAATAATGCCAGCCACCCCTCGGGCGTTTCGACCGGTGAACCGCAATTACCGATTTGAACAAATTCCAGCGGATGCACAGGCTCCTCCAGGAGTTGCGCTTCCTCCCAATAGCGGAGGCTGTCCGAGAACATGATGTAATTATTGACGCCGTCCTGCCGCGACAACATCACGTAGCGCCCGTTGATCTTCCTGGGAAACAACGCCATACCCTTGTTCTGCACAGCCTTGCCACTGAGGGTATGAATCTTGAAGGTTAAAAAGTCAGTGGTCTCGAGCAGCTGCGACAGTATGGCAAAACCGTTGTAGGCAGTAAAAGTCGCATAGTAAATGACCTGCCCGTCAGCGCCGGTGAAACGTACAAACCGTGCGTCTTCGATACCCCCGACTTCGTTCTCCGTCACCGGGAAGATTACCCGCTCGGAGATTTGCTGGTCTGAGCGAAAAATCACCTCATAGTTAGACCGCGCCAGCCACAATACGATATCAATCGCCTCTTGTTTGTTCTTGATCCGAAACCTGGTCGAGCGAAGATTCTCGATCTGACCTGCCAGTTCATCGAAGGTAAATGTCTCTCCCAGCCCCTCCAGGAGGTGGTTCGCAACCCGGCTGTGAGCACCCATCTCTTCGAGCTTGCGCCGGAAATGGTGGCGCTCATAGACAGGGTCCGGGTGAATTTCCGGCGTGGCCACATACTGGCTGATGGCATCGAAGAGGATATCGTCGTTCTCGTCGATGACCCCGCTGCGGAATACAATGGAGGATATGTGCCCCTCGCCCGTCGCCCGGAAGCTCATGATGAAACGCTGCGAGCCCTCGCCCATGCCCTCCTGATCGGGGTGCGGCACAACCGAAGGGTTAAAAAGCGCTGCTGACTCGACCGAATACTCGGAAGTCATATAAGCGCCAAGCAAAAGGCAGCGCTCGGATGATAAAGAGAGGCGCTTTGGCACATACTGTGCGATGCGCTCGAAGTTCATCTTCAGGGCATCTCTGAAGTTTCGATGACGCGCCGAGAACTCCTGGAAAACAGTCTCCAGCAAATGATGTACATCACTGTCGCGCAGCTTTGCGACCCGGGCGATCAGCTTCCGGATGCGTGCTTTGCCACCGGGAATATGCGGCCGCATAATCACCCGCGCACTCTCGGCATTGAGCAAGGTGGGGCGTCGTCTGACGAGTTGCTTACGCTGTTCCTGGACTCTCATTACAATAGTTGCACATTGATGTAATCTACCCGACACTCAACCGGGTCCTTTCCAGCCGCCTGCCGGAAACGACCGCGGGAATTATAGCTGCGAGGTTCGCTTAAAGCTCGCTTCGTGTGTCACACTTTCGGAAATCATCGGGTTTGAGTATGCGTATTGCCCTCCTGAGCCCTGTTGCATGGCGCACCCCTCCTCGCCACTACGGACCATGGGAATCCGTGGTCAGCCTGCTGACGGAAGAATTGGTGCAAATGGGCCTGGATATCACTCTGTTTGCCAGCGGAGATTCGCAAACCAGCGGCAAACTGATCTCGGTTTGCCCGCGCCCCTATTCGGAAGATGCCTCGGTTGAGCCCAAGGTTGCAGAATGCCTGCACATTTCCGAAGTATTCGAACGCGCGGCTGATTTTGACCTGATCCACAACCACTTCGACTTTCTACCGTTGACCTATTCCGGCCTGGTCGCAACACCGGTAATCACCACGATTCACGGCTTCTCATCCCCGTCAATTGTCCCCGTCTACCGGAAATACAACGGCCGCTGTCACTACGTCGCGATCAGCGCGGCTGACAGGTCGCCTGATCTCGATTACCTGGCGACGATCCATCACGGCATCGACCTTGAAAAATTCCCCTTCTCCGAAGCCGAGGGGCAGTACTTGTTATTCTTTGGCAGAATCCATCCGGAAAAAGGCGTGTATGAGGCCATCCAGGTGGCTCACAAGACAGGCATCAAGCTGATCATCGCCGGCATCGTGCAGGATCAGGACTACTTCGATTCCCGGATCGCGCCGCAGCTTGATGGCACAACGGTGGAATACATAGGCGCCGTCGGGCCTGACCGGCGGGGCAAGTTGCTGAGCCGCGCGGCCGCGCTATTGCACCTGATCAGCTTCGACGAGCCATTTGGTTTGAGCATGGTGGAATCCATGGCCTGCGGGACGCCGGTTATTGCCTTTAACCGCGGTTCGATTCCGGAAATTATCAGACACGACGAAACCGGTTACATCGTCTCGGACATTGACCAGGCGTCCGAAGCCGTGGCGGCGATAAGCGCCATCAGCCGGTCCGCCTGCCGGAACGATGTAGAGCGGCGCTTCTCGAGCGCGCGCATGGCACAAGATTACGTGACGGCGTACCGAAAAATCCTCGAACCGGAAGCAGGCAATGAGCAATGAACCGATCGTAAAGCGTTACGAAGGTAACCCGATCCTCACCAGGCATGACATACCGTATCCGGTAGAGACCGTTCACAATGCGGCAGCCACCAGGCTCGGGGAGCGCTATGTTTTATTATTTCGCTCCCATCTGCGTACCGGCAGATCCGTTATCGGCATAGCCTGGAGCGATGATGGCTACCGGTTTGAAGTGGCGCCCGAGCCGTTCATGGTGCCGTCCGAAGATGAGCGCTTCGCGGCGCATGAAGAATACGGCGTCGAGGACCCGCGAATCTGTTGCATCGATGATCACTATTATATTACCTATAGCGCTTATTCCCGGTTTGGCGTGCGCATCGGCCTGGCAAAAACCCGCGATTTCACAACGCTGGAGAGGGTGGCATTCATCAGTCCACCCGATATGCGCAATGTGGTGATTTTTCCTGAAACCTTCGATGGCCGCTATGCACGGCTCGATCGCCCCCATTCAGACATCAACCCCTGGTGCATCTGGTTGTCCTGGTCTCCGGACCTGATTCACTGGGGTGAGTCGGTGCCGGTAATCCAGCCGGTTACCTACCATTGGGACGAAATGAAGATCGGCCCGGGTGCCACGCCGATCAAAACCCCGCAGGGCTGGCTCAATATTTACCATGGCGTGTTCCCGACCATGGATGGCGCCGTGTATCGCCTGGGTGTGGCGCTGCACGATCTGGCCAACCCCGCCCGGGTGCTCGGCGTTGCCGACGAATGGATCGTAGCGCCTGAAGATGCGTGGGAATTGACCGGCTACGTGCACAACGTGGTGTTCAGTTGCGGCGCCGTCGCCGAGAGTGACGGCACGGTCAAGATCTATTGGGGTGGTGCAGACAGTGTCATGTGTGTCGGCACCGCAAAGATCGCGGATCTGGTCGAGCTCTGTCTCACCAGGAGCAGGCCGGCTTTGTCATCCGCGTGAAAAATGACGCCGGGGCCGAGCCGCACCGGGCGAATGGGTGGTGTTGCCGCAGGCGGTCGCATTGACGTTAACGATTTTACTGGGCCTTGCGGCGGCCGTTTTATTCTTCTGCAACCCGGACCCGGCAATGTGAGCCCTGACCGCGTGATGCGAAATATGGCGGGCCTACCACGAGCAACCCGGCCAGTGCCAGACGAGTCAGTTCGGAGCGCTGGGCGTGGTGCATGTCGCCAGCCGGCTTGCGGCTAACCCCCAACTGGCGGATCCGAATGACCCGAGCCAGCATGTCGATATGGTTTTTCTGCAAAAAACCGGCGTGGCCGACCAATGGCAGAATTGGCAAGCTGCCTGTCAGGGCGTCAGCGGCTGAAGTTGCCGTAAGGAATCGCGGCTGAAGTCGATCCCATACAAGCTGAAGATCAGCGATTAATCGGAATCGCTGTCCGAATCGCTGTCCGAATCGCTGTCTTCGTCATCGTCTCCCGCCACCCGCAACCTAAACACCTCGCCTGAGTTGCCGGAGGGGCCGAGACTGCCCGACGTCAACACATACAATTCGCCGTCCTCACCTTCACCGAAGCCGAACAGAAATTTACCCAGGGGCAGGTTGAGTTCACCCAACTGAAACTCGAAAATGTCGGTCAGAGCGCCGTCTGCATCGAGCCAGAACAAGCGGCCGCCCGGGACGAAGAAGCTGCTGCTGAAATCGCCGAAAACGTATTTGCCGAACAGCTGCGCCGATTCCTTGCCGCGATAGACGAACCCGCCGATCACCGCGATACCGTCGCCATGGTTATACTCGGCGATCGGGTTGAGCAGCGGTTCGCCGCCGGGCCCGGTGCCGGGGCAACTCGATGGCGGCATGCCTGAGTTGAAAGGATCGAAGCAGTGGAATCCCTCCGCGATCACCCAGCCATAATTGCCCCCGTTCTGAATGATATTGACCTCCTCGAACAGACCCTGGCCCACGTCCGCGAGAAACAGCCGGCCGTCCCCGCCCCGCCGGTTACCCTTGCCGCGCCCGCGGTCGAACGAGAACCGGTAAGGATTGCGCAGCCCGTAAGCGTAGATTTCATCCGCGCCCGGAGTCTCCCCGGCGAATGGATTCCCGGCCGGAATGGCATATTCCAGGCCCGGACCCGGCGTGCTGTCGACATCGATGCGGAGAATCGAGCCGAGTACCGTGTCGATATTCTGGCCGTTGCCGATCGGCCCGTGAGACGGAGGGATGTCCGCAAGGCCGTCATTCGCACCGCCGCCGTCACCGAGCGTGAAATACAGCAGGCCATCCGGTCCAAACGCAACGGTGCCCGAGTTGTGGTTGAACTGCGGTTCATCGATGCGAAACAGGATTCGCTCACTCGCCGGATCGGCGAAATTCGCGCGCCTGTTTGCAACGCGGAACTCGGCCAGAATCGCTTCGTGGCAACCTCGGGAGGTGCCAAAACACGGCTCGCCCGGGCTTCCGGCGCGGGGTGCGCTGTAACGAACAAAGAGGCGGCCGTTCATCCTGAACTGCGGGTGGAAAGCAAGCCCCAGCAGGCCGCGCTCGTCGAAGAACGGATTCACGACCACCATCTTCGCGGTCAGATCGAGGAACGGCTCGCTCAGACAGACCCCATGCCTGACATCCAGAATCCGTATCTGGCCAGCCTGATCAACGATGAACAACCGGCCAGATTTATCTCCCGCATGGGTCGCGTAAACGGGCGACGTGAGCCCGCTGCACACCAGTTCGAGTTCGGCGACAATCTCGCCTTGCGGAATGCTCGTGGTCAGACCCTGGCTGAGCGAGGGCAGAAAACCGGCCGCCAACGCGACGATCGTCGCCAGCCTGCCGGTATAACGGGAATTGCAATTGATCATGACTTTCCCCTGTTGGTTTTGGACCAGTGCTGTTTGCCTGATTATTCTTCGGGTTGACCGGGCCTCGCTACTTTAGTGCCGCATCCAGCCGAGCAGTCCGAGGGCCGAACCAAACAGCCACACCGCCGCGGGAATCGGAATGACGTTATACGTGACGGACAGTTCCGGCTGGCCGGAGACCGCTTCGCGGGAAGCGAATTTGCGGACGTTGGGGGCGATATCGGAGCCTGTGATTATCCAGCCAAAATTGCCGAACGACGCATCAACCCAGCCTTGCACATCGCTTGCCATGCCCGCACTGGAGAACGTGACCGTGTTTCCCGCCAGGGGCAGCAATGCCGAACCGCTGGCCGCAGGAATAAAATCGGCCCCGGCATTCGCCCACGCAGGGCCGAGACCCGTCGTGGTCCAGGTGACGTCGTTGTCGCCCACGGGTGACGACGGGGCACCCCCGCCGCCGCCGGCACCGATACCGGCACCCGCACCCGCCGCCTGGTCACCCTCTGCCCAGGCTTGCAGAAGCCTGTGCAGCGATCCGGTTTCGCTGCCTTGCGCGGCGAGGACCGACAAGGTCAGCGATACATCGGTGATAACGGCATCTGCGGGAATAGCGGCCAGATCGAAATATAGCAGAGCGCGGCGTTGATCGCTGGGCGTGATGGTTCCGCTGGTCCCGGCAAACAGATCTCCGATACCGTTCACTCCCCCGCTGGAGAAGATCGTCGCATCTCTGGACGGAGTGACCGTTACCGTCGCCGCAGCCGCAATCGAACTCAACGCCATACCCGTCAGGACGAGCAGTAAACTGAACCGTATGTCATAAAAGCCCGGGCAAACAAGGAGCCGCCGAACTGGCGAAGCGGTGAATATTGTCATGATAACCTCCGGCGCCACCGGGTTATCAATTAACTTTTATGTCGCTCGATGCTACTACTGATAAATTATATTTACAAGCAGCTGCCGGAGCAGCTTCGGTGTATGTGACTTGTGTGGGAGCCTGCCGCATTGCTGCATTACTGCATTGCTCCCGGATAATGCCGCCATCTAGGCGTCGGGAGTCTTCACGTCGCCCGGAATCGTCTCCTGCACACGAGCAAACAATGCTGCTTCGCGTTCGACTTCCGCATCGGTGATCCCGGCCATGTACTCCCAGTCTTCGCCTGAAAACAGCTTGGCGCCCAGATCCGCGGTCGGGCCATGATGGCCCATGTTGGCAACGATAAAGTCCGAGTACTCTTGACCCTCTTTTTCAAATCCTTCGAGCGCCTCGCAACCCTTTTCCATCAGCGCATCCCGCGCCGCCAGAAAAGGTTTCAGATGCTCCTTGGCCCCGATCAGCCGTGCCTGGAGTTCCGCCAGTGCTTTCTCAACACCCGCATCCATGGTCTCGATTTTTTCGCGAATCATGTCCTCCATCTTCACGTCCTGAATATGCACACGCTGCATGGTCGCATCGATATAGTCTGCGGCCGCGATGTAAAACGGCACATACGTTTCATCGCCCCGGGCTTTTTGTTCGATTGCGGCAATCATGTTCTGACGCACCGACCGTAATCGGCGCCGTTCGTTGCCTATGCGTTCCATGAGTGTAGTCATTTTCTTATTTCCTCTGCATGCGGGGGATCGACCCGTAATTTACGCGGGCGCCAGCGCCTGAGCAATAAGGAATTGCTGACGACACTGACGCTGCTGAACGCCATCGCAGCGCCGGCAATCGTCGGGCTCAGATAGCCGGCGGCCGCGATCGGAATGCCGACCACATTATAGATAAATGCCCAGAACAGATTCTGGCGAATCTTGTTCCAGGTGGCCCGGCTCACCGAGATTGCCGCCGGCACCAGGCCCGGATTCGGGCGCATGAGGGTCACGCCCGCGGTCTCCATCGCCACATCGGTGCCGGTGCCCATGGCGATACCCACATCGGCGGCCGCCAGTGCCGGTGCGTCATTAATGCCGTCGCCAATCATGCCGACCGTATAGCCCTCGGCCCTGAGTTCAGCGACCTCCCGCGCCTTGTCGTCGGGCTTGACGCCACCCCTGACGCGGTCGACTCCCACCTGCCGGCCGATTTCCTGGGCCACACGCTCGGCATCACCGGAAAGCAGCAGGGTTTTGATGCCCATGCGACGCAATTCGTCGATGGCCGGTCTCGATTCGGGTCGCAACGCATCGGCTATCGCGATAACTCCCAGCAACGCCCCATCGCGGGCAACCCAGATCGCCGTCTTGCCCTGCTCTTCCCAGGCCGCGGCCAGCTTGACTTCATCTCCCAGTTCGATGTCGTGCGCCCGCATAAAGGCTTCGTTGCCCGAGATCACGGTGCTGTCGCCGATTTTCCCTGCTACCCCGCTGCCGATAAAACTCTGGAAATCGCGAACCGGTTCGAGTTCCAGCCGGTCTTGTTTCGCCCGCTCGAGCACGGCCTTGCCCAGGGGATGTTCACTGCCTTGCTGTAGCGAGGCTACCAAGCGCAGCAAGCCGGCCTCGTTGCCGGCTGACACGGCCTTGATCGTGATCACCTTGGGCCGCCCTTCCGTCAGTGTTCCGGTTTTATCGAAAATGATTGCATCCAATTTGTGTGCCCGCTCGAGCGCCTCCACGTTCTTGATCAAAATACCGAACCGGGCCGCGACACCCGTGCCGGTCATGATGGCCGTTGGCGTTGCCAGGCCGAGCGCGCAGGGACAGGCAATGACCAACACCGAAACCGCGGCGATCAGCGCCGACTCAAAATTGCCCGTGGCAAACAGCCAGCCAGCAAAGGTCATGACTGCGATTGCCACGATAACGGGTACAAAGATTTCACTAATGCGGTCTACCAGTCTCTGAATCGGCGCCTTGCCCGCCTGGGCGTTTTCGACCAGACGGATGATCCGGACAAGGTCGAGTCTTCACCGACTGCGGTGGCGATGACCTTTATCAGGCCGGTGCCGTTGATGGCGCCGCCGGTCACCGCGTCGCCGATCTGCTTGTCTACCGGCAGGCTTTCGCCGGTAATCAGTGATTCGTCAACTTCGGAACGGCCCTCCGCCACTTCGCCGTCGACCGGAATACGCTCGCCTGGCCGGATGACGACCAGATCACCATTGGCGACATCGACAACGGATAATTCCAGCTCCTTACCGTCACGTTCTACATGCGCGGTCTCGGGCCGCAAATCCATGAGCTGGCGAATCGCCGCTGTCGTGCCGCGTTTGGCGCGTGCCTCCATGAATTTACCCAGCAGCACCAGCGTGATAATGACCGCCGATGCCTCAAAATAGAGTTGGCCCCGGGCGGCGTTACCCAGAGTGATAAACAGATAAAGGCTGTACGCATAAGCCGTGGAGGTACCCATCGCGACCAGCACGTCCATATTGCCGGCCCGCGCTTGCAACGCCTTGTATGCCGAGCGATAGAATCGCGCCCCGATCAGAAACTGCACCGGGGTAGCCAGCGCCAGTTCCACCCAAGGCTCCAGGTGAAAATTCAGGCCGGCGATCATGGCGATCATCTGCCCGACCAGCGGCAGAGTCAGCACCGCCGAGAACAGCAATGCGATCGATTCGCGTCGCAGTTGCGCCTGCTCCTTCGCCTGGTGCTGCGCATCCGCGCTGTCACGCTCCGCTGCCCCGAAACGGGCCTCATAGCCGGCCTTCTCCACGGCAGTGCGCAAGGTGCTCCGATCGAGTTGACCGGAGATCGCGGTCACGTCGGCGCGCTCGAGGGCGATATTGACGTTGGCTTCCAGCACGCCCGGAAGCTTGCGCAGCACCTTCTCGACACGCGTCGCACAAGCGCTGCAGGTCATGCCGCCGATCGCAAAGGAAAACCGTTCGTCGGCCACGGTAAAACCGGCCTTTATCACTACCGAGGAAATCGCATTGACGTCAGTGACCGTCGGGTCGAACAGAACATCGGCTTTCTCGGTCGCAAAATTGACCGTTGCCGACTGGATGCCAGTGGCACGGCCGAGGGACTTCTCGACCCGCGCGGCGCAGGCGCTGCACGTCATGCCGCCGATGGAGGTCACGAAATGGTCTGTGGTAATCGCAGTCGTTGCTGTATTCATGGTATCCGTCTCTGATGAATCGCGGCTGAAGCCGCTCCCACAGAACCTGTCAGCGGTGCTGTGGAAGCAGCTTTTGTGGGGGCGGCTTTTGTGGGAGCGGCTTCAGCCGCGATTCCCTCCAAAAATCTATCAATGATCCTCCAGGCACAGTGCTTCAATAATCGGGCAGCCGTTAATATCGCCCGTGCCGGAACATTCGCTTGCCAGCTGCGCCAGGACCTTCTGCATTCTGGACAGATCGGCAATCTTTATTTCGATCTCCTTGAGCTTATGGGTCGTGAGTTTTTTCACCTTTGCCCTGCTGCCGCCGGCATCCTGCAACCGCAGCAAGGTATCGATTTCAGCCAAACTGAAACCCAGAACTTTTGCGCGCCGAATGAAGCGCAATCGGGCCACCATGTCCGGCCGGTAGAGCCGATAACCCGCCGAGGTTCGAGCCGGCTTCGGCAACAGGCCACGGCGCTCATAGAACCGGACCGTGTCGATGCCCACGTCCGCCTGCTCGGCAAGCCGCCCGATGGTGAGCGTTGGGGAGAATTCTTCATGCATAGGGTGAATACTAAACCCTGGACCAAGGTCCAGAGTCAAGGGTTTCGGTGCGTGAATTTCCGAAACGGGCATTAAACATAATCTACCCGTACCTTGGCCACATCCGCTAACCCCTTGCCGCCACGCATTTTATTATGTCCGACATCCGACGGGTTAACGAATAATCAGACTTTAACCAATTCAAGGGGAATTCCAACGCGGGGAGGTTTTATCTTCCGTGCAGGTGCCCCGGCGGGACCATATCGAACTGGTTCACCCGCGGCGACCTAAGCGCACAAGGGCGAGCACGACTCGCGGAAGAAGCTTTACACACCACAGGCTATCACTGACTTCGACTGTGCAAGTCGTTGTCAAGTGGGACAGCGGGTCAGAACGTCTTTCCATTATAATGGCCGCATGCCGTCTGCATCCTTACGCGACATCCCCGGCGTCGACGCGCTGCTGACCAGCCCCGAGATCCTGCCGCTGATCCGTGACTGGGGGCGCCTGGCGGTGCGCAAGACGATCCGCGCGCTGCAGACGGATCTGCGCGGGGCGATCGGCACGCACACGAACCCCGATCTTCGCACCGGGGCGCTGGCCCGGGAGATCAATGTCCGGCTCATCGAACGCGGCGGCCGCGGACCCCGCCCGGTCTTCAACCTGACCGGCACCATCGTGCATAGCAACCTCGGCAGGGCATCGCTGCCCGAGGTCGCGATCAGCGCCATCGAACAGGCTGCACGCCACCCGGTTGACCTGGAGTATGACCTCCATCGCGGTGGCCGGGGCCAGCGCGATACGCATGTGGGGCGGTTACTCTGCGACCTGACCGGAGCTGCCGCCGCAACCGTGGTCAATAACAATGCGGCGGCCGTGCTGCTGATCCTGAATACGCTCGCCCTGGACCAGACGGTGCCGGTATCGCGCGGCGAACTCATCGAGATCGGCGGTTCTTTCCGCATTCCGGACATCATGGCTCGCGCGGGCTGCCGCTTGTGCGAAATCGGCACCACCAACCGTACCCACCGGCAAGACTATGCCCGGGCCATAAACGATCAGACGGCACTCTTGTTAAAGGTGCATCCGAGTAACTACGTCATCGACGGATTCACCGCGCAAGTTCCCGAACGCGAACTCGCCGCACTGGCCCATGAGTGGCAAATACCCTTCGTGGTGGATCTCGGCAGCGGCGCGCTGGTGGATTTATCCGCCTATGGTCTGCCGGTGGAGCCGACCCCGATGACCAGCCTGGAACACGGCGCAGACCTGGTAAGTTTCAGTGGCGATAAACTGCTCGGCGGCCCACAGGCAGGGATAATCGTCGGCTCGCAGGCCCTGATCGACCGGCTCGACGCCAACCCGCTGAAACGGGCTTTGCGGGTGGACAAACTGACCCTGGCGGCGCTTGCCGAAGTGCTGAAGCTCTACACGGAACCGGCACGGCTGGCCGCGGAACTGCCGATCCTCCGCCAGTTGACGCGGCCGCTCGACGCGATCGAGCACCAGGCCGGGCGTCTGGCCCCCCGGCTGGCACACTGCTTGCGGGATTTTTCGATCCGCGTCAGCGACATGCAGAGCCAGTTCGGCAGCGGGGCCTTGCCCCTGCGCGCCATCCGCAGCGCAGGTTTGCGTATCACCCCGGCAGATTCGAACCGGCTGCAAAATCCGCTGGATCAACTGGCCCGGAACCTGCGCGGCCTGCCTCGCCCGGTGATCGGCCGAATCCGTGACGGCAGCTTCTGGCTGGACCTGCGCTGTCTGGAAGACGAGCAACAGTTTGTCGCGCAACTGGCGGCACTCTCTCTTATATAAGCAGGTTGCATCGCACTGCCGGTCATGCACGGGAACCCCGAAAAGAGACTGTGATACAGTACGCCATCGATGAGACGGTCAAAATATTCTGCAAGGGCATCGGCAACCTCCTCCGGGTTGTGTTGCTGTTCGTCTGTGCACTGCCGGTGCTCGCTGAAAATGTCTTCACCGACGTGAGCCGCGCCGATGCCAACATGACTACCGGCCCCGAGGTCGGTGAACGCATCCCGATGTTTTCAGCCATTGATCAACACGGCGTGCGGCGGAGCTTCGAGGATATCAGGGGGCCGAACGGGGCGATGATCCTGTTTCATCGTTCCGCCGACTGGTGACCTTACTGTAAAGCTCAGCTCGTGAAGCTGGAGCAATCGTTCGACAAGCTCACCGAGGCCGGCCTCGGCGTCGTGGCCATCAGCTATGACAGTGTCGATATCCTGCGCAGCTTCGCTGATCGCCATGGCGGTTTCCGCTACTCGATGCTGTCTGATCAAAAATCGGAAATTATCGATGCTTTTGGAATCCGGAACCTCAATCATACGCAAGGCACGTTCGGCTACGGCATCCCGTTTCCGGGCACCTATGTCGTCGATGCCGATGGCATCGTGCAGACGAAGTTCTTCATCCAGGCCCATAACCAGCGCCACACTGCCGACACCATATTATGGAAGACCTTCGGTACGGGCGGAGGCCAGCGAATCGAAGCTCAGCTACCGCAGTTCAAATTCTCGGCCTACGCTTCCCAGGATCCGGTGCAGCCCGGCAATCACTTTTTTCTGGTCGCTGACATCGAGCTTCCGGAGCGAATGCATCTGTATGCGCCGGGCTCGGACTACACCCCGATCGATCTGCGCATCGTGGCCAATCCCGAGCTGCATGAAGGCGCGCTCGAACTGCCCGAGCCTGAAATTCTGCATCTGGATGTCATTGACGAGCGCGTACCCGTCTATCTGAATAAAGTCCGTATCCAGCGCGAGATCACCCTCGGGCCCAGATTAAAGACGACCGGCATACGCATCGAAGCGGTGCTCAGCTACCAGACTTGTGACGATGAGATCTGTTTCCTGCCGGCAGAATTTCCGTTTAGCGTTGATCTGCAAGTCACCCCGCTGGACCATCAGCGCGCGCCGAAAGAAATCCGCCATTGATGCCGGATGGGAATCGAACGCCTCGAAGTATGGCGGAAGAGGTAGGAGTCGAACCCACCGGGCACGCTTGACGCACCCCAACGGCTTTGAAGGCCGCGCGCCCCACCGGGGGCGTTTCTCTTCCGCTCGCAAGCTTACCAAGTTGCCGGAATCAGTTGAAAATCGTATCCACCGGTTTGACCAGCCGGCGGCCGTTACCGACCCGACGAGTCAGACTCACGCGATCGAAATACTCGAGCACCGCAATACTGAGGTTGCGGCCAAGCCCGGTCTGATCGCGGAAATCTGCCACCGCTACCAGGCCCGCTGGCGCGATTTGCGTGATCGACGCGAAGCGCGTGGCAAGTTGTTTTAATGTCATGATCAGAAAATAGCGATTCTTCTGCACCCGCGCGATGATACCCAGATCACTGAGGCGGCGCAGCAACGCGATGAGCGTGTCCTGGTCGGTGTCGACCCGTGCCGCCAGTTCACTCAAGGTCGGCGGGTGCATGCCCGCAGCCTCAAGCTGCAGCTTGACCGCATCCCAAAGCAGGGTTTCGCTTTCCGGCAAACGTGCCGCGAACACCGGCATATGAAAGCACGGCCCGGTTTGCTGCAGCGTATGCGCACCAACCAGCACATTCAGCGCAGCCTCCACGGAGGCTTGAGATAATTTCGCGCTGACCCCGGCCCGCAGGGCTGGCAGCCGGATGCCAGTGTCATCGGGATGTTTCTGGTGCCAGGCCTTAACTGCGGCTACCAGGATGTCAAGCAGGGCCTGCCAGTGTGCCGGCGCCAGGCCAATGCGCACTCTGCCGCCCGCGTCGGACGAATCGATCTGCACCAGCTCGAGTTCGCGGTACAACGTCTCGGCTTCAGCCTCGGTCAGATTCCAGGCGGTTTGAAATGCCGCCAGCGGCACCCCCTCTTTTGCCTCTGCGAGCAGGGCAGCAAGGCTGGCTTGCGGCGTGGCCAGGTTCATCTGCCGCAGCCAGTGTATTCGCGACGCTCGGGCCCGTCCGGCTCTGGACCCGAATACATCCACGATGTGTCCGCCGGCAAGCGTCAGGTCGGCACTTTGATTGCGCAACACGCACGGCTCACCGCGCACGGCAGCCATCGGCGTGTCCAGCACGAGTTGCGCCAGTTGTGCATCGCCCGGTTTCAGCAACGGCGCCTCCAGTAACGCGACACGACCGGTGTGATGTGCGGCACCGTGGAATATATGTACCGGCGTCCAGTGCCTGAGCGGCTGCGCCGCATCGCGCGGCACGCGTAATTCGATGTCCACCTGCGTGGCGGTGTACACGGCATCGGGCGCGGTCAGCCAGTCACCTCGTTTGATTTGTTCGCGCCGGATGCCAGTCAGGTTCAATGCACAGCGATGTCCGGCCGCTGCGACTTCAGCAGCTTGGCCCTCGCTGTAAATGCCACGCACGCGTGCCGGCAATGCATTACGGCACACGGCCAGGGCTTCGTCGACGTGAACCTCGCCCGCGTAAACCGTACCGGTCACCACCAGCCCCGTTCCGATCACCGAGAACACCCGATCGATTGCCAGCCGAAAATTACCGGCGGCAGGACGTTCGGGGAGTTCGTCGGCCAGCGCCGTCAAGGTCTCGTTGAGGGCAGACAAACCGGCGCCGGTGGTTGCAGCCGTGCGTATGATCGGCGCGTGCTCCAGGAACGTACCGGCCAGGAACCCGGCCAGTTCCGTATCGAGTGTTGCAAGCTGCGTCGCATCCGCGCGGTCCACTTTAGTAACCACCACCACGCCGCGACGCAACCCGACCAGGTCCATGATCCGCAGATGCTCGCGAGTTTGCGGCATGATCCCCTCATCGGCAGCGACCACCAGCAACACCGCATCGATCGCACCGACGCCGGCCAGCATATTTTTGATAAAGCGCTGATGACCCGGCACATCGATGAAACCGACCCGATGCGGACCGGCATTAAAATATGCGAAGCCGAGATTGATGGTCAGGCCGCGACGTTTCTCCTCTTCCAGTGTGTCCGTGTCGGTACCGGTCAGGGCCCGGACCAGTGCCGTTTTGCCATGATCGACATGACCTGCCGTCGCAACGATCATGCCTGCCGCCCGGCCGCCGGACGGTTCGATAATTCCAGCGCCGATGCCGCCGCCAAGCTCGCCCAGCATCGATCTTCGCGGGCCGGACCAACCCGCCCGATTACCGCCACAGCGCCATAGCCTGCGGCCTGCAATCCGTCCACGCAGTTCGCAACCTGTGCCGGCTGCACCGCTGCCAGCAGGCCCCCGGAGGTTTGCGGATCAAGCAGCATGCGGACACGACTGTCCGCGCTATTAAAGTTGCCGGTTTCAACGTCGCCCAATGCCCGCTCATTGGCCTCCTGCAACGAACTTGCGATTCCGGCTTGCATCAATATCTCCGTACCCGGCAGCAGCGGCACTGCGTCGGGCCAAAGTTCGATGCTCATATTCGCCGCGCGCGCCATTTCGCCCAGATGACCGAGCAGCCCGAAGCCGGAGACGTCGGTGCACGCCCTGACCCCGGCAGCATGCAATGCGGG
>SMWD01000153.1 GCA_004357495.1 Gammaproteobacteria bacterium | reverse complement strand
CATGCGTGCAAAGTTGGGGGGTTTCCAACAATATTGGGGTCGGGCGTTCTGCGAGGCCTGTCTGGTATTTATATAAAGATTTCTTTATATTTCTCTGCCATGTCCCTGGAAACCGCGATACAGACCCTGAAGGCTGCCGGCGATCCGACCCGCCTGCGGCTCATCGCCTTGCTCGCGAATGGCGAGGCGACGGTCGGCGAGTTGCAACAGATTCTCGAACAGAGCCAGCCGCGCGTGTCGCGGCACCTGCGCCTGCTCGATGAGGCCCGGTTGGTAACGAAGTTTCGCGATGGCCAGTGGGTTTATTACCGGCTCGCTACCGATCCCCTGCACCGCGATCTTGCGCTCCGGGTTATCGAGCTTGCCGGCATCGACGATGCGGCGCTGGCCGGGGATCAGGCTGCCTTGACCCGCGTCAAGCGAGCCCGCGAACGTGATGCACACGCGACCACTTTGCTTCCGGGTCGCGCGTTCGGCACGCGCCCGAGCGATACTGATCTTGCTGACGCGCTTGATGATGCATTGGGTGACGCGCCGCTCGGCGAGGTTCTCGATATTGGCAGCGGTGCCGGCAGTTTGTTGTGCCTGCTCGGCGCACGTGCCCGCGAGGCCGTTGGCATCGACGTATCGAAGCGCATGCGATTGCTCGCGCGTTCGCGTGTGCATCAGTCAGGCCTGGTAAATTGCACGGTGCGTAACGGCGAACTGACCGCGCTGCCGTTCGTCGACGAGTCGTTCGACATCGTCGTGCTCGACGAAGTACTCGGCGTCGTCAGCGATCGCCTGGCCGGCCTGCGCGAGGCAAGTCGTGTGCTGCGGCGCGATGGCCGGCTCGTCATTGTCGATCGTGTTCGCCCGGTCGCACGGCAACTTTCGCGCGAGGCGGGCGTTGCCGCACTCATTGAGAATCAGTTGACAGCACAGCTCAGCGAGCTGGGCTATAAAGTCGCAACCCGCACCTGGCTGCCGGGACGCGTGATGGAGTATGCGCTGTTTTCCGCAGTGCCCGATGTAATGCATATCAGGATGAGAACCCATGTCTGATCAACCGCGAGTCTCCTTCGAGTTCTTTCCGCCGAGTACACCGAAGATGGAAGAAACCTTGTGGAACTCTATTCAGCGGCTGGCGCCGCTGAATCCACGCTTCGTGTCAGTCACGTATGGCGCCGACGGATCGACGCGTGATCGAACGCATCGTATTGTCCATCGCATCATCGAGGAGACAGGTCTGCGCGCCGCACCGCATCTGACCTGTGTCGGGGCGTCGAAGACGGAGGTTCAGGAGCTCGCGCAGAAATACTGGGACGAGGGTATTCGCGACATTGTCGCACTACGTGGCGATCCACCGGAGGGTGTCGGAACATACGTGCCGCATGCCGATGGTTATGAATTTGGCGTCGACCTGGTGGCCGGCCTGCGCGAGGTCGCCGACTTTGAGATCTCGGTTGCGGCTTATCCCGAGTCGCATCCAGAGGCGCCGAACCCGGCCTTCGATCTGTTGAATCTGCAACGCAAGATCGACGCGGGAGCGACGCGCGCGATCACGCAATTTTTCTTCGACACCGATCGGTTCCTGCGTTTTCGTGACAATTGCGCGGACCTGGGGATTACGGAATCGATCGTGCCGGGCATTCTGCCGATCAATAAATTTCCCCAGTTACTGCGGTTTGCCAATATGTGTGGCGCCAAGGTGCCGCAGTGGCTGCACGAACGTTTCGAAGGTCTCGACGATGACGAGGAAACCCGGCGCATGATTTCAGCGAATATCACGATCGAGATGGTGCACAAGATGCAGGCCGAGGGCATCAATGAGTTTCATTTTTATACGCTGAACCGGGCCGAGCTGACGTATGCAATCTGTCATGCGCTCGGCGTTCGGCCGAAAGAAAAGACCAATGGAGTGGTTGCAAATGGCTAGCGGAAATTTCGACCAGCTGGCGGCGTTGCTCGAGGAGCGCATCGTCTTTCTGGACGGCGCGATGGGCACGATGATCCAGGCTTACGACCTGACCGAGCAAGACTACCGTGGCGAGCGTTTCGTCGACTCGGCGATCGAGCTCAAGGGCAATCATGACCTGCTCAGCATCACCCGGCCGGATATTATCCGCGAGATCCACACGGCGTTTTTCGACGCCGGCGCGGACGTCATCGAGACCAACACCTTCAACAGCAACCGGCCAGCGCTGGCCGACTACGCGCTCGAGGAGTGTGTCACCGAGCTGAACCTCGCCGCCGCGAAGCTCGCGCGTAAGGTCGCGGATGAGATCACGGCGAAGACCGGTCGGCAGCGCTTCGTCGCCGGGGTACTCGGCCCGACCAACCGCACTGCGTCGATTTCCCCGGACGTGAATGATCCCGGCTTTCGCAACATCTCATACGATGAGCTCGTCGACACCTATGCCGAGGGTACGCGGGCGCTGCTTGACGGCGGCGTGGACTTCATTCTCGTCGAAACGATCTTCGACACGCTGAACGCCAAGGCCGCGTTGTATGCGATCGCGAAACTCGGCGACGAACTCGGTGACAGGATTCCGGTCATGATCTCGGGCACGATCACGGACGCATCCGGTCGCACGCTGTCGGGGCAGACTGTCGAGGCGTTCTGGAACTCGGTGCGGCACATCGAACCGTTTCTGATCGGCCTGAATTGCGCGCTCGGCGCCGCAGAACTGCACCCGTGGCTCACTGAACTGGCGGAAGTCGCGCAGACGCGGGTGAGCGTTCACCCGAACGCGGGCTTGCCGAACGAATTTGGCGGTTACGACGAGACGCCCGAATCGATGGCGACGGTGCTCACCGACTTCGCCGACCAGGGCCTGTTCAACCTGGTTGGCGGCTGTTGCGGCACCGGGCCGGAGCACATCAGGGCGATTGTCGATGCGCTGGCAGGCAAGGCGCCGCGCACCGTGCCCGAGTTGCCGGTCGAGCTGCGCTTGTCGGGCCTCGAGCCGATGAACATCGGCGCGGATTCGCTGTTCGTCAATGTCGGCGAGCGCACCAACGTGGCCGGTTCGGCAAAGTTCAAGCGGTTGATTACCGAGGGCGACTACGGCGAGGCCTGTTCCGTCGCGCTCCAGCAGGTCGCGAACGGCGCGCAGATTATCGATGTCAACATGGATGAGGGCATGCTCGAGTCCGTCGAGGCGATGGATCGGTTTCTGAAGCTGATCGCAACGGAGCCGGATATCGCCAGGGTGCCGACGATGATCGACTCGTCCCGCTGGGAGGTCATCGAGGCGGGCCTGAAATGCGTACAGGGCAAGGCGGTCGTGAACTCGATCAGCATGAAGGAGGGCGAGGAGCCATTCCTCG
The DNA here is from genome assembly GCA_004357495.1 of Gammaproteobacteria bacterium. GTDB lineage: Bacteria > Pseudomonadota > Gammaproteobacteria > Steroidobacterales > SMWD01. The sequence continues at coordinate 6,745 of SMWD01000153.1, read as the reverse complement.
CCCAGGCGCGCGAGGTCCGCCGCCACGGTGCAGCCGTGATCGTCATGGCCTTCGACGAGAACGGTCAGGCCGAGACGACGGCTCAGCGGCTCGCGATCTGCACGCGGGCGTACAAATTGTTGACGGAACGGGTCGGTTTTCCGCCGGAAGACATCATCTTCGACCCGAACATCTTCGCCGTCGCAACCGGTATCGACGAACACAACGACTACGGCCGCTCATTCATCGAAGCCACACGCCAGATCAAGCAGGCGTTGCCCCATGTGCACATCAGTGGTGGCGTCAGCAACGTGTCATTTTCGTTTCGTGGCAACAACTCGGTGCGCGAGGCCATGCACGCCGTATTCCTGTATCACGCGATCGAGGCCGGAATGGACATGGGCATCGTCAATGCCGGGCAGCTCGCAATTTATGACGAGATACCGCAGGAGTTGCGCGAGGTCGTAGAAGATGTGATTCTGAACCGCCGTGACGACGGCACGGAACGCCTGCTCGAGATCGCGGGTAAATATCGCGGCGACGGCAGTGAGCGGCCGAAGGTCGAGGATCAGGAATGGCGGCAATGGCCCGTCGAAAAAAGGCTCGAACATGCGCTCATCAAGGGTATTGATGAGTTTGTGGTTGCCGACACCGAGGAGGCACGGCAGCGCGCCGAGCGGCCCATCCACATCATCGAGGGGCCGCTGATGGATGGCATGAATGTCGTCGGCGACCTGTTCGGCGCCGGCAAGATGTTTCTGCCACAGGTAGTCAAATCTGCACGTGTGATGAAAAAAGCGGTCGCACATCTCGTCCCGTTTATCGAGGCCGAGCAGGGCGGCGAGCCGAGGAAGGTGGCGAAGATCGTCATGGCCACGGTCAAGGGCGACGTGCACGACATCGGCAAGAATATCGTTGCCGTCGTGCTCCAGTGCAACAACTTCGAGGTCATCGACCTCGGGGTCATGGTCACGCGCGACCGGATATTGGAAGCCGCGCGGCGCGAGAATGCCGACATCATCGGTTTGTCCGGGTTGATTACGCCGTCTCTGGAGGAAATGGTGCAGGTCGCGCGCGAGATGAAGCGGCAGAACTTCGAGGTGCCGTTGCTGATCGGAGGTGCGACGACGTCGCCGGCCCACACGTCGGTGAAGATCGATCCGGAATACGAGGGCGCCGTCATCTATGTCAAGGACGCCTCGCGTTCAGTCGGTGTGGTGCAAAAACTGATCAGCGCGACCAATAAAGTTGCGTATATCGCGTCGGTCAAGCAGGAATGCGCCTTACGCCGTAAGCGGCATGCGAGCAAGCGCCGGCTAGCGCCTCAGCTCAGTCTCGGTCAGGCACGCGCGAATCGCGCACAGCCCGACCGGTTCAGTACCCCGCTGGCACCGAGCTTTACCGGAACGCGGGTGTTCAAGGACATTCCGCTTACAGAATTAGTCGATTTTATCGACTGGATGCCGTTTTTCAACGCTTGGGAGTTTCACGGCAAATTCCCGGCGATCCTCGAGGATGAGGTCGTTGGCGAGGCGGCCAGCAGCCTTTATAAAGATGCCCGCGCGCTGCTCGAGCGGGTCGTTGCCGAGGGGTGGGTGACCGCCCGTGCCGTCATCGGGCTGTTTCCGGCGAATTCCAACGGTGATGACATCGTGGTCTACGACGGCGAGGATCGTGTGCGTGAACTGGCGACGTTGTATCAATTGCGCCAGCAGCGTCAGAAGTCGGCTGGGCAGCCCAATTTGTGTCTTGCCGATTTCGTCGCACCGCGCGACTCGGGGGTGGCCGATTACGTCGGCGCGTTTGCCGTGACGGCCGGGCTCGGCATCGAACCGCACGTCGCGGATTTTGAAAACCAGCACGATGACTACAACGCGATCCTGCTCAAAGCGCTGGCCGACCGGCTTGCCGAAGCCTGTGCCGAATACCTGCACGCGAAAGTTCGCCGGGAACTGTGGGGCTACGCGGCCGATGAGGCGCTGGGCAACGATGCGCTGATTGCCGAAGCGTACCCTGGCATCCGCCCGGCGCCGGGTTACCCGGCCTGTCCGGACCACATGGAAAAGACGACGCTGTGGAATTTGCTCGACGTGGAGAACAATACCGGCATCGCGCTGACCGAGTCGTTCGCGATGTACCCGGCCGCGTCGGTCAGCGGCTGGTACCTCGGACACCCGGATGCGAAGTACTTCCCGGTCGGCAAGATTGGCCGCGATCAGGCCGAGGACTATGCGCGTCGCAAGGGCGTATCGCTTGCGACCATCGAGCGCTGGCTCGCATCGAACCTGGGCTACGACGCGGAAGCCGCCTGACAGGCCGCGCTGAATGCCCAAAGATTCGCAGCTTCCATCGGTTGTCTGTGTTTACTGCCGGGTCGCGCAGACCGGGCAGTCGTCGCGTTGCGGAATTGCAATCGTGCGCGACGAGCCGGCGAGACCATCGTAGATCCAGACCTTGCCGTTCAGATCGGTGGCCAGGCCGAGTAGCAGTTTGATTGCCTCGGTTGCCATCATGCAGCCAATCGTGCCGACGACCGGCGCGAGAATGCCCTGGCCTGCACAGTCCTCGAGGTTTTCGTTTGCTTCAGTGTACAGACAGTTGTAGCAACAACCCACCGATTTCGTGAAGTCGAAAACGGCGAGTTGTCCTTCGATGCGGATGGCGGCGCCGCTGACGAGTGGCGTCGCCGTGTGGGCGCAGGCGCGATTAATAAGGGTTCGCGACGCGAAATTGTCGGTACAGTCGAGTACGACGTTGGCCGCGTCGACGGCGTCGGTTAACTCGTCGCCGCTGAGGCGCTGGTCCATTTCGGTGACCTGAAGTTGCGGGTTGCCGGCACGCAGTCGCGCCGCGGCCACAGCGGTTTTCGTCTGGCCGATATCGCCCGGACCATACAGTATCTGGCGCGCCAGATTGGTCTCATCCACGCGATCGAAGTCGCAGATCGTCAGGTTGCCGACACCGGAATTTGCTAGGTAAAGACTCGCCGGCGTACCCAGTCCGCCGAGGCCGATGATCAGCGCATGACTGCGCGCCAGGCGCGCCTGCCCCTCCATGCCGATCTGCGGCAAGCTGATGTGACGGGCATGGCGAAGGGGGTGGTCATCGCTCATGCGGGGGATTGTAGGGGAAAAAGGCGCCTACACGCGCGCTTTGCCTTCCGTGACCCGAATATGCTCTTGCAGGTCGGTATAGCCGAAAATCGACAAGAGCCCGGCTTCGCGCATCAGGATCTCGACCGCCGGCCCCTGCCGATGACCGTGTTCGATTGCAAGCCAGCCGCCGGGGAACAGGTGCTTTGGCGCCTCCTCGATGATTTTCTTGATGCAGCCAAGACCGCCCTTACCCCCGGAGAGTGCCAGACGGGGTTCGTGCTGCAACTCAAAGTCGTGAACGACCAGCTCCATGTCGGATACATAGGGCGGGTTGGCAACGATCGTCGAGAACTTGCGTCCCGCGACCGGTGTGAACCAGTCGCCACGCAGGAACTCGATCTGGGTGAGGTCGAGCGAATGCGCATTATATCGGGCGATCCGCAGCGCCTCATCGCTGATGTCGGTTGCGGTAATCGACAGGTGTGGGCGTTCCCGGGCCAGCGCCAGCGCGACGGCCCCCGAGCCTGTGCCGAGGTCGAGCACGTTGGCGGCTTGGTCCTTCGGCAGGTGCGTCAGCGCGCAGCTGACGAGTATTTCGGTTTCCGGCCGCGGAATCAGGGTGCTCGATGTGACCGAAAGCTTCATCGACCAGAACTCGCGAGTGCCAACCAGGTGCGCGACCGGCGCGCCGGCCCGCCGTTTGCGGACGAGGTTGACGTATATCGCGGTATTTTCGCGACTGACGTGCTCGTCGCCGCCGCTACATAACTGGACGCGCGTCTTGCGTAACACGTGACCGAGAATCAGCTCGCAGTCGAGTCGTGCGGACGGACTGGTGTCGCGCAGTTCATCGGTCGTGTCTCGCAGGAGCCGACTGATTGTAGGTTCAGTGGTTTCTCGATCTGTGTGCATATGCCGCCTTATGTTAGCCTGAGGATTATTATCCGGCACGAGTGATTAACCATACATTTTTGGAAACGCCGGGGCGAGCGGTATCCAACTTAATGACGACATAAAGCCAAGATGAATAAGTCGACTGGACATAAGCTGGCGACGCGCTGCATCCATGCGGGTAATACGGTCGATGCCGCAACCGGCGCCGTTGTGCCGCCGATCGTCACGAGTACGACCTTTGAGCAGCCTGCGTTCGGCGAGCCCGGCCCTTTCGTTTACTCGCGTGCATCGAACCCTACGCGTGACGCGCTGGAGCGCCTCGTGGCCGAGCTCGAATCCGGGGTTCGCGGGCTGGCATTCGCGTCGGGCATGGCTGCGACAGCAACCATCCTCGAGTTGCTGGATGCCGGCGACCATGTGATTGCGCCGGCCGATATTTACGGCGGCACATTGCGTCTGTTTAGCGAGGTGCGGACGCGAACATTCGGCCTGGAGTTCTCGTTCGTCAATTTTTGCGACCTGGCCGAAGTCGAGCGGGCGATACGTCCGAATACGAAGCTGTTCTGGGTCGAGACGCCGACGAATCCGCTGCTGCGTATCATGGATCTCGAGGCTACCGTCGCACTTGCCCGCGGGCATGGCGTGCTGGTGGCCGTCGACAACACGTTTGCCACGCCCTGCGTGCAGCGGCCGCTCGAATTCGGCTGCGACATCGTCATGCACTCGACGACGAAGTATCTCGGTGGTCATTCCGATGTGCTGGGTGGTTTGAATGTCGTCGCGGACGAGGAACTCGGCCGACGGATGGTCTCGATGCGCAGCGCGGTCGGCGGCGTCGCCGGTCCGTTCGACGCCTATCTGACATTGCGCGGTGTCAAGACGCTGGCGCTGCGCATGGAGCGGCATCAGGCGAACACCATGGTGATGGCGCGCTGGCTGGACGAGCACCCGAAGGTTGAGCAGGTTTACTACCCCGGTCTGGACAGTCACCCGCAACATGCGTTGGCGGCGAAGCAGATGGACGGTTTTGGCGCGGTCGTCTCGTTCGTGCTGCGCGGCGGGCTGGCCGAGGTTGGCACGTTCATGAATGCGCTCGACGTGTTCACGCTGGCCGAGAGTCTCGGTGGGGTCGAGAGTCTCGCGGGCCACCCGGCCACGATGAGCCATTCGAATTTAACCGCGGGGCGGCGTGCGCAGCTCGGTATTCTGGACAACCTGATTCGCCTGTCGCCCGGCATCGAGGACATCGACGACCTGCTGGCCGACCTCGACTACGCGCTGGCCGGTTGTTGAGCGTCCACGCGGCGGGCAGGTCTGGCGTGCGAGTCCCGGTACACTCCGGGTGTACAGCTGGAGTTGAGGTCAGGCGATGCGGGTAACGGGCGGTGCGGAAAATGAACAGCGTGGCTGGCTGTGCCTTGCGTGCGCCGTGCTTGGCTTGACGCTGATGGCGACCGGAAATGTGGCGGCTGCCGAGGCCTGGTTCGGCCTGAAGATGCCCGAGCGCCGCGCCCAGTCTTCCGAACGACATCGCCAGGCCTATGCGACACCCGACCTTGCGCCGCTCAGCCTGCGTCTGTCCGCGTCCGACGATCCCTACGCAGCGATCGATGGCGCGGTAATTTACCGGTATCTTGAAGACATCGTCCGCATCACCCTTGCGAATCGACCGGACGGCGAGCAGTACTGGGGGCGGATTGCGGGCTCCGCCGCGGAACGCGCGACGGCCGATTACGTCGCCGGGCAATTCCGCGCGTTCGGCCTGCGCGATGTGCATACCGAGCCGGTCATCGGCGGCGCACAGTGGTGGCCGACCGACTGGTCGGTCACCGTGCTCGCCGATGCGCGCTACGGTCAGGGGACGGCGGATTATTCGTTTACATCGGCCTTTCCCGCGTTGCATCTTGGCGAGGGCGCGCGGGATGTGAGCGTCAAGGCCGAACTGATTTATGTCGGCCTCGGGCGTGCGGTCGATCTTATTGGTCGAGAGGTGCGCGGCAAGATCGCCGTCGTGCGGGCGGAATTACAGCCGGATCCGTTTTTTCAGACTGCACGCGGTTACATCGAGTCGATCGTGCGCGCCGGTGCTGTCGGCGTTATCACGATCATGGATGCACCGGGCAATCACCGCTATGCGCTCGAGCTCCTGGGGTCCGTCGAGGTGCCGTGTTTCATTCTCGGTGGCGCGGACGGGCGGTTCCTCGAAGACGTGATCGCCGCGGCCGGTGCCGAGGCGCCGCGCGTGCGACTCCGGTCGGTGGCGCAGCTGCGCCCGTCATGGCGGGGCAAGAATGTGCTCGGCCTCGTGCCTGGACGCACGGATGAGTACGTGCTGATTACCGCGCATCTCGACGGTTATTTCGAGGCGGCCAACGACAATGCCGGCGGGGTCGCGGCCGCGCTCGCGCTCGCGAAGTTCTTTGCTGATCCGGCCCGACCTGCACCGGCGCGCAATCTGCTGTTTATCGGCACCAGTGCGCACCACGAATTTTCCGACGGGACCAGGGCCTTCATTGCTGCGCATCCGGACATCCTCGCGAGGACCGCGTTGGTGTTCAATATCGAGCATCCGTCATCGATCAAGAGTTACTATCGGGGTGCGTTGAAACTGGAGCGCGTCACCGTGCCGGGCCAGCTCATCACGACGACGAGTCAGAGCAAGCGTTCGCTGACGATTTCGAAGTCGACTCCACAACTGGTATCTGCCTACCAGGCGGCGATCGATCGTTACGGTCTCGTCGTCGATGCAATGATTGGACGTCGCCCGACCGGTGATG
>SMWD01000152.1 GCA_004357495.1 Gammaproteobacteria bacterium | reverse complement strand
GCCGGCGAGACGGCGGTGCGCGATCGACAGAGGACGTGGAGCATGGGTGAACTCGTGACGCGCGGCGAGAGTGTTTACATGGACAATTGTGCGACGTGTCATCAGCCAAACGGACTGGGGCAGAGCAGCAAGTACCCGGCGCTGGCGGGCAGCGACATTACTACCGGGACCATCGAGAGCCATATCGATCGTGTCCTGAACGGCAAGGCCGACACCGAGATGCAGGCCTGGGCTCCGCAGCTCTCTGATCTCGATATCGCGGCCGTCATTACCTACGAACGCAATTCCTGGGGCAACGAGATGGGCCAGGTCATCCAACCGATGACCGTCTATGAGTCACGTTAGAGGCGGATCGATGAGCGCACACGCAGACAACATACCGAGTTCACGCCATCCGCTGGTGAGCTACATCGCCCGCTGGCTGCTGACGACGAACCACAAGGAGATCGGCACGCTCTACCTGTGCCTCAGCTTTACGCTGTTCTTCATTGCGGGCGCGTTCGCGATGATCATGCGTCTCGAGTTGTTTGCACCGGGTATCCAGTTCACGCAACCGGACTTTTATAACCAGCTGGTCACGATGCATGGCCTCATCATGGTATTCGGCGTCGTCATGCCGGGGTTCGTCGGCCTGGCTAACTGGATGATCCCGCTGATGATCGGCGCGCCCGATATGGCGCTGCCCCGGCTCAATAACTTCAGCTTCTGGCTGCTGCCATTCGCATTCACGCTGCTGTTGTCAACACTGTTCATGGAAGGCGGGGCCCCGAACTTTGGTTGGACGTTCTATGCGCCGCTGTCAACGACCTACGGCCCGCCGAGCACCGACTTCTTCATCCTGGGCGTGCACATGATGGGCATCTCGTCGGTCGCCGGGGCGATTAACATCATCGTGACGATCATAAACCTGCGTGCGCCCGGCATGACATTGATGAGAATGCCGTTGTTCGTCTGGACCTGGCTGATCACCGCGTTTCTGCTGATCATGGTCATGCCGGTGCTGGCCGGCGTCGTCACGATGATGCTGACCGACCGCCACTTCGGTACCAGCTTCTTCGAGGCTTCCGGCGGCGGTGATCCGGTGCTGTTCCAGCACATCTTCTGGTTCTTCGGGCACCCGGAGGTTTACATCATGATCCTGCCGGGCTTCGGCATCGCCTCGCAGATCATTCCGACGTTCGCGCGCAAGCGGCTGTTCGGCTACCGCTCGATGGTCTATGCCACGGTCCTGATCGCGGTCCTGTCGTTCGTCGTCTGGGGCCACCACATGTTCACGACCGGTATGCCGCTGTTCGGCGAGCTGTTCTTCATGTATGCGACGATGCTGATTGCCGTGCCCACGGCCGTCAAGGTGTTCAACTGGGTCGCGACGATGTGGCGGGGCTCGATGACCTTCGAGACGCCGATGTTGTTCGCTATTGCCTTCGTCATGATGTTTACCATCGGTGGCTTGTCTGGCCTGATGCTGGCGTTGGTGCCGGCGGACTTCCAGTATCACGATACGTTCTTCGTCGTTGCGCACTTCCACTATGTGCTGTATCCCGGCGCGATCTTCGGCACGATGGCGGCCGTCTACTACTGGCTACCCAAGTGGACCGGGCACATGTATGACGAACGGCTCGGCAAGATTCACTTCTGGGTGGCTGCCTTCGCCGTTAACCTGACGTTTTTTCCCATGCATTTCTCCGGGCTCGCCGGCATGCCCCGGCGCATCGTCGATTACTCGGTGCAATTCGCAGACTTCAACATGATGTCCAGCATCGGTGCGGGGTTGCTCGGCCTGACGCAGGTCCTTTTCCTGTACATCGTGGTCAAGACGATTCGCGGCGGCCAGAAAGCCACCGCACAGGTCTGGGAGGGGGCTGAAGGACTCGAGTGGACGGTACCGTCGCCGGCCCCGTTCCACACATTCGAGACGCCGCCGGTTATTGCGGCCGAGGAGGACTAGCGGTTTGAGCGTGCAAGGCACACCGCAAGGTCACGGGAAGCAGGCGGCGCTGCTGATACTGCTCGCCTGCAGTATGTTCGGTTTCGCCTTCGCGCTGGTCCCGCTGTACGACGTGTTCTGTGAGCTGACCGGGATCAACGGCAAAACCGCCGGGCCGGTTGCCGTGCCCGATATGCCCGGGCCGGTCGTTGATCGCGATGTGAAGATCCAGTTCGTGGCGCAGGTGGGCAAGGGGTTGCCCTGGGAGTTCCGGCCGACGGTGAGCCAGCTGAGTGTGCGCCCTGGCGAGATGGTCACGACGACGTTCTATGCACGCAATCGGGCTGGCACGTCGGTTACCGGTCAGGCCGTGCCGAGCGTGGCGCCGGGCGTCGCAGCCTTGCACCTGCACAAGATCGAGTGCTTCTGCTTCGAGCGGCAGGTGCTGGCGGCGGGTGAGGCGGTCGAGATGCCGGTGACGTTTTATATCGATGCGGATTTGCCCGAAGAAATCAGTACGCTGAGCCTGTCGTATTCGATGTTCCGGGTTCCCGATGTTGAGCCAGAGCAGGTCGCGAGCAACTGAGTATGGTCGACCAACTCATGAACAACGAGCAAGGGGCGAAGCAGGCATCATGAGCGGGACACCCCGCTATTACGTTCCGCACAGCAGCGTCTGGCCGATCATCGGCTCGATCGCGTTGTTTGTGACGGCCTTCGGCGCGGTCAACTTCATCCAGCAGAGCACTGACAAGGTCGCGACCGAGGGTGAATTCGGCGCGCTAATTTTTTACGCCGGGCTGGCGATGGTCGCGTTCATGATGTTTGGCTGGTTCCGCGTCGTCATCATGGAATCGATGCAGGGTCTGGTCAGCCGACAGCTCGATCGCTCGTATCGCATGGGCATGGTGTGGTTCATCGTGTCCGAGGTCATGTTTTTTGCCGCTTTTTTCGGCACATTATTCTATGCCCGTGTGATCTCAGTGCCGTGGCTGGCCGGTGCGGGTCACCGTCTCGAGACGCATCTGCTGTTGTGGCCCGACTTCGCGGACGTCTGGCCGCTGTTCATGACGCCGGGGGGCGAGGGTACGCAGGCGATGGGCGCCTGGGGTCTGCCGTTGATCAACACCATGATTCTCGTGACCAGCAGCCTGACGGTTACGTTCGCGCATTGGGCTTTGAAGAAGGGCCGGCGCGGGGCGCTGATAGTCTGGCTGGCGACGACGGTCACACTCGGGTTCACCTTCCTCACATTGCAGGTCGTCGAGTACATCCACGCCTATAGCGAGCTCGGCCTGAGCCTCGGCTCCGGGATCTACGGGTCGACGTTCTTCATGCTGACGGGATTCCACGGCGCACATGTAACTCTGGGCGCGATCATGCTCACGGTCATGCTCCTGCGCTGTATCAAGGGCCACTTCACGCCGGACAATCACTTCGCATTCGAAGCTGCCAGCTGGTACTGGCACTTCGTCGACGTGGTATGGCTGTTTCTTTTTACGTTTGTGTACTGGTTCTGACAGGAGGGCTGGGGTTAACCACCGGGGGTGGCGCCAGAAGACATGAGGCGAGACATAAAACCGAACGCGAGCAGAGCGAGCAATAGGACGGACAGCCCGACGCGCACGCTCAGCGAGATAACCGTGCGTTCGGTGCGGCCGCGATCACGGACGAGAAAGAACAGGCCGACACCCAGGCTGACGAGGATGCCGAACATGACGATGATTATTAAAATGTCGAACATCGTGTCGGTCGATGCAACACGGTGGTACCCGCATGAATTCTAAGGTAACAGCATGATGCCCCGAACTGCCGAAATCAAACTGACGGTCGAACTCGATGGCGACAATCTGCCGATCAAGATCGAATGGCAGGCCACCGAGGCGCGCCACGACGGTCCGAGACCATGTCAGTCGGTGATGCTGTCGATGTGGGACAGCGAGCGGAAAACGACGGCAGCCATCGACCTGTGGATTCGGGACACGAGCGTCGAAGACATGAATCTGTATTTCTACCAGGTGATCCACAAGATGGCGGACACCTACCGGCGCGCGACGAACAACCAGGAGGTGGCCGACTCGATTCAGGAATTCGGCAACAGGTTCGGCAAGGCGCTGGGGTTGACCAGGCAGCCGGAATCGCCCGGCTCGTGAATAGGGGAAAGCTAAGCAGGCAAGGTGTCTATTCGAGGCCGGCGACGGCCGTTGTGGAATACCGTGTACGGAGTGTGGAGTAGATGGGCGTATCTATCGTTCCAACGTTACGAGTCCTCAAGCCCGCGGCCTTGATCGGCGTGGTCGGGCTGGTTGGCATGTTCGCCGGCTATTGGGCCAATGCGACCTTCTTTCCGGGCACGACCCCCGTACAGCCGATCAATTTCAGCCACCGTATCCATGCGGGTGATTTTGAGATTCCCTGCCAGTACTGCCACACGCAGGCGCGCCGCTCGATTTCCGCGGGCGTGCCGAGCGTCAACAAATGCGTCGGCTGTCACAATGAAGTCGCGACGGACCGCCCGGAGATTCGCAAGCTCATGAACTACTGGGTCAACAAGGATCCGATCCCGTGGATCAAGGTTCATGACCTGCCGGACTTCGTGTATTTTCCGCACAAGCGCCATGTGCAGGCGAACATCGAATGCCAGAGCTGTCACGGGCCGGTGCAGACGATGGACGTCGTGACCCGCATCGCGCCGCTGCAGATGGGCTGGTGCCGGGATTGTCACCTGGAGAACGAGGTGCAGCACGGCCAGGATTGCTTGACGTGTCACAAATGAACGAGGCGACGACGCACAGAAGGGTCGGATAACGGCATGGCAAATATCGAACGCAGGGATTTTTTGAAACTCGTCGGCGCGGGCGGCATCGGCGCCGGCGCCGGCTTCATGCTCTCGGAGTCGACCAAACATCCGCTCGAGTACCTGGTGCCGTACGCAGTGCCACCCGAGGAATTCAGTTCTGGAATCGCGACCTGGTATAACTCGGTCTGCTCGATGTGTTCGGCCGGCTGCGGCATTACCGTGCGGACGCGCGAGGGGCGCGCCAAGAAGATCGAGGGCAATCCCGCGCACCCGGTCAGTCAGGGCGCGGTGTGCGCGCTGGGCCAGGCCGGTTTGCAGGCCCTGTATAACCCGGATCGCCTGACGGGGCCGCTGGTGCAGAACGCGGAGCGCGGTTCGGCCGGTTTCGTCAAGACGACGTGGGATGAGGCACTGGGCCGCGTCGGCGAGACGCTCAGCGCGCTGAAAGCGGCGGGACAGGGTGATCGTATCTGCCTGCTGACCGAGGGGGTGGGCGGCCACCTTGCCGAGTTGTTCGAGCGGTTCATGGCCGAGCTCGGTGCCGACCGGTTGCTGCATTATGAGTTCGCGCATCCGCAAACCCTGTACGCGGCCAACCAGCGGCTGTTCGGTGAGACGCGCCTGCCGTACTACGATCTGCAAAACGCCGACTATGTCATCTCGTTTGGCGCCGACTACCTCAGCACCTGGATCTCGCCGGTGCATCATAGTCTCGGCTTCGGTCGGAGCCGTCACGCGCGACCCGATGCGCGTGGCTATTTCGTGCAGGTCGAGCCGCGGATGTCGGTGAGTGGAGCGGCAGCCGATGAGTGGCTGGCGGCCGCGCCGGGTACGGAGGGTTTGTTCGCGCTGGCCATCGCCCGACACTTGGTTGAGAAACGCTATCGGGGAGCGGATCGTGACGCATGGGCTGCGGCACTCGACCGGTACACGCCGGCTTCCGTCGCGGAAGCCGTCGACTTGCCGGCCGCGAGAATCGAGCGGGTCGCACAGAAATTCGCCGCTAGCAAAGCGAGCTTGGCGATTGGCGGGGGCACGGCATGTAGTCACACCAACGCGGTGGCGACGCTGGTCGCTGTCAATGCGCTGAATTATCTGGTCGGCAACCTGGGCAAGCCCGGCGGGGTCGTGTTTAACCCGGAGCCCGCCGTCGGCCGTGACACCCAGGCGCGACACGCGACCTATCGGGCGATGCGGGAACTGGCTGATGCGGCGCGTGCGGGCAAAATCGACGTGCTGATCGTCAACAACACCAATCCACTTTTCACCTTGCCGGATGCGGCCGAATTCGCGGCCGCTCTGCAGGAGATCCCGCTGATTGTCAGCCTGTCGAGTTTCCCCGACGAGACCACCGCGATGGCCGACGTGATTCTGCCGAGCCATACCTACCTGGAGAGCTGGGGCGATCACAGCCCCGAGCCGGGCGTCGGATTCCCGGTCGGTGCCGTTTCGCAGCCCGTCGTATCCCCGTTGTACAACACGCGCGCGACGGGTGACATCGTACTTGCGCTGGCACGGCAGGTCGGCCTGGACGAAGCGCTGCCATGGCCAAGCATGGAAGATTACCTGCGTGACAGCTGGCGAACGATTCATGCGCAGGTCTCGGGTGGCACGGAAGGGTTCGATACGTTCTGGCGCGACATCCTTCGCGCCGGTGTCTGGGGCGAGGATACCGGCCGCGATCATGCGTCGGTGTCAGTAAGCCGAAATGTTATCGCCAGCATCGATGTCGGTGAACCGGAGTTCGCAGGCGCCGAGGAGACATATCCGTTTGTTTTGTACCCGTACGAGTCGAACGCACTGCGTGATGGGCGTGGCGCGAACTTACCGTGGTTGCAGGAGCTGCCGGATGCAATGACAAGCATCGTGTACGGATCGTGGATCGAGCTGAATCCGCAGACGGCAGCCCAACTCGGCGTCAAGGAGGGCGACGTGCTCGACGTCGAGTCGCCGTACGGCAAGATCGCCGCCCCGGTCTATGTCTACCCGGCCATCCGGCCCGACGTCATCGCGATCCCGATCGGCCAGGGCCATACGGAGTACGGGCGTTACGCGCGGAACCGTGGCGTCAACCCGATCCGGATACTCGCGCCGCAGATGGAGCCGGAAACCGGGGCGCTGGCGTGGAGTGCGACGCGTGTCAAACTCACCCGCACGGGCCGCCACGTCGAGCTGGTCAAAACCGGCGGCGAGTCGCGCGAGCTGGGCCGCGACATCGTGCAGATCGCCTCATCGACGCCGGCGCAGGGCGAAGCGCGCAGTGTCGCCTTGCAGAGTACTCGACTGCGCAGTATTCCAATCACGGTGGAACCGACATGAGCTTTATCGACCAATTTGCCGAACAATGGCAGGCCTACCGGAAGCCCGGCTATTACGACAAGTTCGACTACGCGTGGACGATGACCATCGACCTCGACCGCTGCACCGGTTGCGAGGCCTGCGTCACCGCCTGCCAAGCCGAGAATAATCTGCCGATCGTCGGCGAGGAGGAGATTGCCAAGGGTCGTACCATGCACTGGATCCGCATCGAGCGTTATTGGGAGGGTGAGTACCCGGACATCAAGCTGCGCTTCATTCCGATGTTGTGTCAGCAGTGCGACGCGGCGCCGTGTGAGACGGTGTGTCCGGTGTCGGCGACCTACCACAACCAGGACGGCCTCAACGCGCAAGTCTATAACCGCTGCATCGGGACGCGCGCGTGCGCGGTCTATTGCCCATACGAAGTGCGTTATTTCAACTACCAAACCCATCACTGGGATACGCCACTCGATCAGCAGCTGAACCCGGATGTCACGGTGCGTGAGAAAGGCGTCATGGAGAAGTGCACGTTCTGCATCCAGCGCATCCGCCTGGCCAAGGACACCGCCAAGGACGACGGGCGTCGCCGCGTACGGGACGGCGAGGTGCAGCCGGCCTGTGTGCAGACCTGCCCGACCGAGGCGCTGGTCTTCGGTGACCGCCAGGACCCGGACAGCGCGGTCGCGAAGCAACTCAATGATCCACGGGCGTACCGCGTGCTCGAGGAACTGAACACCGCCCCGTCCGTGGTCTACCTGAAGAAGGTGGAGGTCGACGCCGGTGCCAGATAACCCGCGCAAGCTGCAATTCGCCGACGTTAACGACGACGTCGTTCGCTCGCTGACCCAGACGGGGTCGGCGTACTACATTACGTTGACGGTTGCGATCACGGTCACGCTCGTTTGCTTCTTCTTCCCGTGGTTTTACCAGCTGAATTACGGCATCGGTGCGGCCGGCATGAACCAGCCGACCGTGTGGGGTACGTATCTCGCAAGTTTCATCTTCTGGATTGGCCTCAGCCATTCCGGAACCTTGCTGTCGTGCGTATTGCACATTACGCAAAGTTCGTGGCGCAAGGCGATGTACCGCAGTGCCGAGGCCATGACGCTGTTCTCGCTGATGGTCGCCGGGACGATGGTCATGGTACACGTCGGGCGTCCATGGTTCATCCACTGGACCTTGCCGTACCCGAATCAGATGGGGTTGTGGCCGAACTTTCGTTCGCCGCTGATGTTCGACGTCATGGCGATCACCACTTACCTGACCGGTAGCTCGATTTTTATCTACATGGGGACGATTCCTGATTTCGCCGCGGTACGCGACCGCACGACCGGATGGCGGCATCACATGTACGTGATGCTGTCACTCGGCTGGCGCGGTACCGATACCGAATGGCATCGTCTGGGCTGGGCGTACACGTTCCTGGCCGTGCTGATTATTCCGCTCGCGGTCTCGGTGCATAGCATCGTGTCCTGGGACTTCGCTCTGTCGCTCGTGCCGGCGTTGCATCAGACGATATTCGCGCCGTACTTCGTGGTCGGCGCAATCTACTCCGGAACCGCCGGTATCGTGACCGTCATGTTTGTGCTGCGCAAGTACATGAACTTCGAGCATTACATCACCGATCTGCACTTCGATAATCTCGGCAAGCTGCTGATCGTGCTCTCGCTGATCTGGACCTACATCAACGCGCTCGAGCTCTTCACGGCCTGGTACAGCGGCACCTCGACCGAGTACGAAGCGCTGAAGTACAAGCTGTTCGGCTATTACGCGTGGTTGTACTGGGAGATGATCCTGTTCTGTGCCGTGGCTCCGCTGCTGATGATCTCGAAGAGATTCAGAACGTCGTTCGTGCCGATGCTGATCCTGTCGATTGTGATCAATATCGGCATGTACACCGAGCGTTTCCTGATCGTCGGCACCTCGCTGTCGCGCCAGTACCTGCCGGATTCGTGGGGTGTGTATGTTCCGAGTTCCGTCGAGATCTCGATCATGGTGGGCACCCTGGGGATGTTCAGCACGTTGTTCCTGATCTTCGTCAAGATCTTCCCGAGCATATCAATCTACGAGATCAAGGAGACGATGGATCAGCCGGGCGAAGCTGCGACCAGCACGCCCGGAACCGAAGGAGGTGCCGACTGATGGTCAGTCACCAGGCAGTGGGGCTGTTTCCCGCGCCGGATGCCGCGCTGGCGGCAGCCGGCAAGCTCAAGGGCGCGGGGTTCGCGACACCGTCACTGATGTCGCCGATCCCAATGGAAGGCGTGGAGGAAGTGCTCGGCGAGAAGAAGTCGGTCATCAAACGCTTTACGCTGATGGGTGGAATTATTGGCGGTATCTGCGGCTTCCTGCTGGCCGCCGGCACGGCCGTGGTGTATCTGCACCCGGTTGGCGGCCGACCGATCATCACAATACCGCCGTTCCTGATCATCACCTACGAGATGACGATCCTGTTCGGCATTTTGTTCACAGTCCTCGGCTTCTTCATCAGCGCGCGCCTGCCGGCAATCCGGGAGCGCGTGTACGTGCCGGAGGCCGCCGTCGACAAGTTCGCCGTGGCGGTCGAGGTTGACGATGACGCACATTTTCAAAAAGCAGAGAGCATTCTCCGCGAGGCCGGCGCGGAGGAAGTCCGCGCCATGAAGGAGGAAGCCGCCTGATGCGCATTCGGCATGCTTTGATTGCATTAGGGTTGCTCGGCTACGCGTCGACGGTCGCGGGTTTGCCGTGGGATCGTGACATGGTCGATCAGCCGTCCGCGAAGCCGCAGGAGTCGATCGCACCGCCGGGGCCGGGTGCCGTGCCGGTGCGTGGTGGCGAAACGGTGGTCGCGCCAACGACCGAGCAAGGCATGTTCGATGCGAAGGACGCAGCCATATCGATCGAGAACCCGGTCGCCGCGACTCCCGAGTCGCTGGCGCGTGGCAAGTCTTTTTACCAGACCAACTGCATCGTCTGTCACGGGCCGGAAGGGCGGGGTGACGGCCCGGTTGGCCTGAAGTTCGCCGATCCGTCGCCGGCGGACCTGAACGACGCCTACACCCAGGATCAGGCCGACGGGCAGGTGTTTTTTACCTTGACGCGCGGCCGTTCGGCCATGCCGTTCTACCGCGATGCGTTGAGCCCGGAGGAGAGGTGGGACGTGGTCAACTATATCAAACACGAATTCGGCAAGACCGAGATCGACGAAAAATGAGCACGCTGCACCCGCTTGGATTCGCCCGATCACGCGAGGCTGGAACGGTTGCCCTGTGGGTCATGCTCGCTTTGTTTGTGCTGGGACTCGGCAGCCTGCTGTATGGACTGAATAGCGAGACCGCCGCGCTCGACTTCGGCGTGCTGACAGCCTCGTTCCTGTATCTGCTCGGTATCAGCCAGGCCGGCGTCGTCTTCTGCGCGATCACCCGGATCGTCAAGGCGCAGTGGGCCAAGCCGTACTACCGCCTGGCGGAACTCAGCACGCTGGCATTCGCGCCATTCGCAATCGGCATTTTCCTGCTGTTGTTCTACTTTGCGCGCGACGATTTGTTCTACTGGCTGTCGCCGGAACCGGAGGCGCACCTGAGTCCGTGGCTCGATCTGAACTGGCTGTTGATCCGCAATCTGCTCGGCCTGCTGGCCTTCTATGGCCTCAGTGCCGTTTACGTCTTAAAGAGCCTGCGCCCGGATCTGGCGGCCGGTGCGGACGCCGACGCAATCGATCACCGTGCCGTGGAGCGCCAGCTGTATCTGCTGTCGCCGTGGGTCATCATTGCTTTTATACTGTGCAACACCTTGTTCGCCTGGGATTTCGCGATGATGCTGATCCCGCACTGGCACAGCACGGTGTTCCCGATTTACTTCTGGTTCGGCAGCCTGTTTGCTGGATGCGCGGCCCTGATTGTGTTCCCGGCGCTGCTGGGTGGTTCGGGCAAGGGTGACGCGCCGTTCGGGCCGGACCAGGTGCGCAAGCTCGGGATGTTGGTCACGGCGTTCACGCTGCTGTGGTTATATTTCTTCTGGGCGCAGTTCTTCGTGATCTGGTTCGGTAACCTGGAACACGAGTCAGAACCACTGTGGCGACAGATGTACGGCCACTACGGCCCGTACTTCTGGACGATGATGGCCGGATGTTTCTTTGTCCCGTTCGTTGCGTTTATTTTCGCCGTCGTCAAACGTTCGCTGCTCGCGATGTGCGTTATCAGTTTTGGCATTAACCTCGGCATATGGATCAGCAAGTACCTGATGGTGGTTCCCGCGCTGTCACCCGATAATCAGCCATTCAGCACGTGGCCGGACATCGGCCTCGCCGTCGGCATGGTAGCCGGCTTCATCGCGATCATTATCTGGTGCGCAGGACGGTACCCGATGTATTCGCACTGGGAGATGCGCCTGAAGCCGCTGCCGCGGCACTGACCGGTGGCGGCTGTGGCCACTCGTCAGTCAGTATAGAACTGCCGGAGAAAACGTACCTCGAGGCTGTTCGTCGTGTTTTCCGGCGTCGCATTGACATTGAAGACGAGCGTCTCGGCGTGTGCGATGGAGATATCGCCGATGTAATAGAACGCATCGCCTTCGCGTATCTCTCGCAGGGTCAGGTTCTTGAGTTGCCCCGTCAGGTTGTTTGCCGTCGCGGTGACTTCGCCGGGCACGGAGACACCAATCGTGCCGGCTTCTTTCCGGATGATCGACACCGTCAGCATGGCTCTATTTTTACTGCGCGTCACGTTGTATTCCCGCGCGACTTCAGGCTGCAGCTGGTCCGTTGAAATGCCGTTGAAATGCAGGACGTAGTCGCCGAAGTCTTTCGCGGACGATTCAGGTGGTTCGGGAGTCGGGCCGCCGTCGAATGTCTGCACGGAGGTTTCCTGACCGCAAGCAGACAGGAGTGCCAAGGCTGCCGTGGCAGTCAAGAGTACTCGAAGTATATTCATCTTCTTTCACCTTACGGCTATAGCCGCTTGACTATATATCAGAGTCGCCCGCGTGTCTTATTCGGGCCGTCTCTGGTGTGCGGCGCGGCAAAGCGACCGCCGGAGCAAATTCCGCAAGAATCGGGTCGCGCCATGCGTCGGTCGACCGCAATAATCCTCTATCATGTCAGGTGGAACGCGGTCGATCAGACAAGCTGCGCGATGCAGCGATTCGGGCGCACGTCGGTGGGGACGAATGGAGACAACGGAACCAGCAGGCGGGCGCGTGTATGACCGCATCGCCAAAGCAATTGATTACCTGGATACTCACCGGGAGCAGCAGCCGTGTCTGGCGGACCTCAGTGCGCATGTGGGTGTCAGCGAGTATCACCTGCAACGTGTGTTCTCGACATGGGTCGGTGTATCGCCGAAACAATTTTTACAGCATCTGACCAAGGAATCTGCCAAGCGACGCCTGCGGTCGGCAACCGTCATGGAGGCCGCGCTGGATTCCGGGCTTAGCGGCACCGGTCGTTTGCATGACCTGATGATCACCTGCGAGGGCATGACGCCCGGCGATTATCGGCGCCATGGGCAGGGCCTGAGAATTTGTTTTGGTCTGCACGAATCTCCCTTCGGCGGGTGCCTGCTGGCCGCGACGGAGCGTGGCATCTGCAAGCTCGCATTCTTCGACACCGATGTTGAGCGCGAACGGCTGGAGCGCGAACTGGCCGGCGAGTGGAAGCAGGCGTGCATCGAGCGCGACGACGTCGTTACCCGGCCGCTGATGCGTGCTGCATTCGCAACCGATATGCGCGAGCGAAGGCCCTTGCACCTGCTGCTCAGGGGCAGCAGGTTTCAACTCAAGGTCTGGGCCGCGCTGTTATCGGTGCCGGCCGGCGAACTCGTCGCCTACGAGCAGGTCGCGGCAATGATCGGTTCGCCAGCGGCAACTCGCACTGTTGCATCGGCGATTGCGAAGAACCACATCGGTTACCTGATTCCATGCCACCGGGTGATTCGTAAGAGTGGTGCTTTCGGGCGATATCGCTGGGGTGATCACCGCAAGCAGGCCATCGTCGGCTGGGAGGCGAGCCTGAGCGCAGTATTCTATCAATGAGATCGACATGGCGACGATCGAAAAGGATTCGAATCAGCCGATGTTGAATACGGCCTGAAGTACCAATAAGGGTGATGATTCCCTCCCTCGCCGTGGCGCATCTCCCCCATGCAAAGCGTCGGCGGCGAACTCGACGGGTTGGGTCCTGACGGATTCGGCCCGTTTTTTATGGGCCCGGCGTCAAGCGCCCAGGCCCCAGCCGCCGCCGGCATAGCCCTTGGGCAGGCCCGCATCCGGCGTAAAGCCGTACATCTCCTCGTCGGGCAATGCCGCGAGTACCGTATTGCGCACTGTCAGCAGTTGCTCGAGATCGATACCGGTCTTCAGACCCATCGAATCGAGCATGAAGACCAGGTCCTCGGTCACGATGTTGCCGCTCGCGCCGGGCGCGAACGGGCACCCGCCGATGCCGCCGAGCGAGCTGTCGACGGTCGTGATGCCTTCTTCCAGCGCCGCGACGACATTCGCGAGGCCCAGTCCGCGGGTGTTGTGCAAATGCACGCCAGCGAGCTTGTCCGCGCCGACCTCGGCGCGCACGAGCTTGATCAGGCGCCGCAGCTGGTTCGGGTTCGCGTAGCCGGTCGTGTCTGACAGGCTCAGCTCGTCGACGCCGGCCTCGACCAGCCGGGCGGCAAGACGGACGACCTGTCCTTCCGGCACCTTGCCCTCCAGTGTGCAACCGAACGCGGTCGACAGGCTGCCCTCGAAGCCCGGGCGCTCGGCCGCCGGCAGCGTGTCGATCAGCGCCCGGATTTTGCGCACCTCGTCGATGACCTGGTTATGGGTCATTTTCAGGTTTGCCTGGCTGTGGGTCTCGCTGCACGACAGGGGCAGCCCGAGCTTGTCGGCGCCGGCCCTGATCGCGTTTTCGGCGCCCTTGAAGTTGGGCACCAGGGCGATGACGGCGAGATTGGGTATCGTTTTCGCGTGCGCGACGATCTCGGCGGCGTCCGCCATTTGCGGCAGCAGCTTCGGTGGCACGAACGATGCGACCTCGATCTCGCGGACGCCGGCGGCGGCCTCGGCATCGATCCACGCTATCTTCGCCGCCGTGGGCATGATTGTCCGAATACTCTGCAGGCCATCGCGCGGGCCGACTTCGCTGACGAGAATATCGATGTCGCTCATTGATAACGTCCTTATTAATTCCCGGCCCTTAGGGCATAATTTACGGCACCGGGGCACGGGATAATAACGAAAAAGGCTTTTAGATGACAGAAAACAAGGGTTTACCGCTCGCCGGCATCAAGGTCGTCGAATTCACACATATGGTAATGGGTCCCGCTGCGGGCCTCATACTGGCCGATCTGGGCGCCGACATCGTGCGCATCGAACCGACCGGGGGCGACAACACGCGACACCTGCCGGGCTCTGGCGCCGGCTACTTCCCGATGTACAACCGCAACAAGCGCAGCCTGTGTGTCGATTTAAAGTCCGAGGCCGGCAAGGCGCTCGTACTAAAGCTCGTCGACGAGGCCGACGTGTTGATCGAGAATTTTCGTCTCGGCACGATGGACCGCCTCGGTTTCGGTTACGCGGCGTTGAAAACGCGGAACCCCGCGCTGATTTACTGTTCGGAAAAAGGCTTCTTGAGCGGCCCTTACGAGCACCGCACCGCGCTGGACGAGGTTGCACAGATGATGGGCGGTCTCGCCTACATGACTGGCCCGCCGGGGCAGCCGTTGCGCGCAGGTTCTTCGGTGGTCGATGTGCAGGGCGGCATGTTCGGCGTGATCGGCATCCTCGCAGCGCTGCATCAGCGTGATGCGACCGGCGAGGGTCAGCAGGTCGTCGCGTCGCTGTACGAGAGCAGCGTGTTCCTGGTCGGGCAGCACATGGCGCAGTACGCGGTCACCGGCCAGGCCGCGGCACCGATGCCGGCGCGCATATCGGCGTGGGCGATCTACCAGGTGTTTGAAACCGGTGACGACGACCAGGTCTTCGTCGGCGTCGTATCCGATAAGCAGTGGAAGCAGTTGTGCGAGTCGTTCGGCCTCGATGAACTGGCCGCCGATCAGAGCCTCGCGACGAACAACGATCGCGTCACGCACAAGGAACGATTGTTGCCGATCATCAAGAAGACGTTCGGGCAGTTCACGAAAGCCGAGCTGATGGACAAGCTCGAGGCAACCGGTCTGCCTTTCGCGCCGATCGCGAAGCCCGAAGAACTGTTCGACGATCCGCATCTGAATGCGAGCGGCGGTCTGCTGGAAATGACGGTCACCGATGGCATCCGGGCGGGCGAGAAGGCTCGCCTTCCGGCGTTGCCGCTGGAGATGGACGGTCGGCGTTTCGGTATTCGCCGCGACGTGCCGCGCCAGGGGCAACACACCCGCGAGATCATGGCCGAGGTCGGTTACTCCGACGAAGAAATCGACGCGCTGATCGGGGAGGGGGCTGTCGGGGCGGAGTGAGGTGGGGTCAGACCGTAATTTTTACTACAGGTAAACCCAGGGTCGCTTCAGCCGGTCCCGCGCCTGGAACGCCAGGATTTCGTCGTCGCGCTGCATCGTGACGGCAATCGGATCGAGTCCTTCCATCAGCATCCGGCGATCGGCGGGAGTGATGTCGAACGTGTCGGTGCCGCCATCGACGGCGACGACCGTCTGCTGTTCGAGGTCGATGGCGATGCGGTTTTCGGCCGGGTTGGCGGACACGATATCCGCGAGCGTCGCGATGCGTTCGTCGTCGAGGATGACCGGCAGGATGCCGTTGCGGACGCAGTTGCTGTAGAAGATCGCCCCGAAGCTCGGCGCGATTATCGCGCGGATGCCCCACTCGGCGAGTGACCAGACCGCGTGTTCGCGCGACGAGCCGCAGCCGAAGTTCGCGCCGGACAGCAGGATCCCGGCGTCCCGGTAGGGCGGCTGGTTCAGGATGAAATCCGGGTTTTCGATGCGGCTGCCGAGTTCCGTATAGCGCCAGCCGGCGAACAGGCCCGTCCCGAGACCTTTTTTAGAGACGCGTTTTAACTCGCGGCTCGGGATGATCGCATCCGTGTCGATGTTGATGCGCAGCAGTGGCGCCGCGATCGCGGTCAGTTCGATAAACTTTTCCATGGCCTCAAGACTGCTCCAGCTTGCGCACGTCGGTCAGATGCCCGGCGATCGCCGCGGCGGCGACCATCGCCGGGCTGGCCAGGTGCGTGCGTGTGCGCGGTCCCTGGCGATTCTCGAAGTTCCGGTTCGTGCTCGAGACCGCGCGCTTTTCCTGCCCGAGGTTCTCGCCGCCGGCGAAGAAACACATCGAGCAGCCGGACTCGCGCCATTCGAACCCCGCTTCGGTGAAGACGGCGTCGAGACCTTCGGCCTCGGCCGCCAGTTTGACCTGGCTGGAACCCGGCACGACGATGGCCTTGACGCCGGCGGCGACCTTCCTGCCCTTGACGATGGCACCGGCGGCGCGCAGGTCGCTCAGGCGGGCGTTCGTGCAGGAGCCGATGAAGGCCGAGTCGATCGGGAGGCCCTCCAGCGGCGTACCCGGCGTCAGATCCATGTATTCGAGCGCGCGTTCGATCGACTGCCTGCGGTTCGCGTCCGGCTCGTTGGCCGGATCCGGCACGACGCCGTCGATGCCGGTTTCGTGTTGCGGGCTCGTGCCCCAGGTGACTTGTGGCACGATGTCGGCACAGTCGATGACGATTTCCTTGTCGAAGACCGCATCCGCGTCGCTCGGCAGCGTTTTCCAGTGCGCCAGTGCCTGTTCCCAGACGTGTGCTTTCGGCGCGAACGGCCGCCCGTCGCAGTACGCGTACGTGCACTCGTCCGGGGCGATGATGCCCGTCCACGCGCCGAATTCCACGGCCATGTTGCACAGCGTGAAGCGAGCCTCCATCGGCATCGCGCGGATGGCCTCACCCGCGAACTCGATTGCGTAGCCGCCGCCGCCGGCAGCCGTGTATTCGCCGATCAGACGCAGGATCAGGTCCTTGGCCGTGATGCCCAGACCCGGCTGCCCGTCGAAGCGTACGCGCATGGTCTTCGGTTTTTTGACCACGAGCGTCTTGGTCGCCATCGCGTGTTCGGCCTCGGTGGAGCCGATGCCCCAGGCCAGCGCGCCGACCGCGCCCTGCGTGCAGGTATGACTGTCAGGACAGACCAGTGTGACGCCGGGCAGGACGATGCCCTGCTCGGGCGAGACGACGTGCACGATTCCCTGGCGGTCGTCGCCCAGATCAAAAAGGTTGACGCCGGCCTTTTGTGCCGCGTCGCGGGTCGTCGTGATGAATGCGTTACCTCCAGGGACCATGGTTTCGTCGGTGCGGCCCGGAATCGTATCGACGATGTGGTCCATGCAGCCGAATACCTGTTCCGGGTTTCGGACTTTGCGCCCCGCGGCCTCGAGGCCCTTCAGGGCAATGCTGCCCGTGCGCTCGTGAAACATCACACGGTCGATATATAAAAGGTGGCTGCCGTCTCCGAGGTCGGCTACGCTATGCGCATCCCAGAGCTTTTCAATAATCGTTCGTCCCATCTATGTATGCTCTCCCGGCCAGCCCCCTGCCACATGCGTGGCCGAGCGGTGTCAGGTATTCATGTAGCGCAAGACCATTGGGTTATTTTAGCATTGGGGTTAACAGCAAAGGTTAAATACTTGGCATCGGCACCCGGAACCACATTGGCATGACGACGGAAACTAATTCGGTTACTCACCCGTTTGCGGCGGCCTGGGGCGCGCTCGGCGTGATCGGCGTGTGCGGATTCGCAATCTGGCGTCTGACGCCATTCGTCCTCGCGGCGCTCGAACTCGGGCTGTCGCCGCTGCAGTGGTTCCTGATCTGCGCGAATGTCATTCTCATGGCGTGGCTGGAGGGGTACCGTGGTTTCCAGGTCAAATTTTCGCCACGCGTCGCGGCCCGCGCACTCTATCTGTATCGGATGCCGACGCCGTTGTGGATGCGACTGCTGGCGCCGGTCTTCTGTTTCGGCTATTTCCACGCCAGCCTGCGTGCGAAACGCATCGCGTGGTACGGCACGCTGGCCATCGTGGGCCTGATCCTGCTCATCCATCAGTTCGACCAGCCGTGGCGCGGCATCGTCGACGCCGGCGTCGTCGTCGGGCTCAGCTGGGGCGTCGCAACGCTGATCGCAAGCAGTGCTGCGACCTTCCGGGCTGGCGATTATCTCGCATCGCCGGAGGTCCCCGGGGCTATAATCGTCGACCCGGCAAAATCATCCGTTGCATGAGGCGCACAAATGCTTTCACACCTCGATGACAAGAATCAGCCGAAGATGGTCGACGTCAGCGACAAGTCGGTCACGACACGCACGGCACATGCCCGGGCCCGGGTTCGCCTGCCGGAATCGGTCCGGGCCGTCATTCATGACGGCGATATCACGACGAAGAAAGGTCCCGTGTTCCAGACCGCGATCATTGCCGGCACGATGGCCGCGAAGAAGACCCACGAACTGATTCCGCTTTGCCATCCGATCGGTCTCGACGGGTGCCGGATCACCATCGAACTGGACGCCGCCGGTGATGTAGTTATCGACTGCACGACCAAGGTTGCGCACAAAACCGGAGTCGAAATGGAGGCGCTGACCGGCGCGAGCATCGCCGCGCTGACCATCTACGATATGTGCAAGGCGTTGTCGCACGACATCGTCATCGGTGACGTGCGACTGATCAGCAAGACCGGCGGTAAGAGCGATTACCGCGCCGAATCCTGACAGCAGAGACTTCCCATTGACTAACGAAGGCACGGGGGCTGACGCAGGCAAGCCACGGGTACCCCCGTTATACGGACTCGTGCTGGCGGGCGGCCGCAGCCGGCGCTTCGGATCGGACAAGGCCGCCTTGCAGATCGAGGGTCGGGCGCTGCTGGAGCGCACGATCGGGCTGCTGCGGCCCGCGGTCGAAACAGCCTATGTGTCGGTGCGTGCCGATCAGGTCGACGATGCGCTGCGCAGCCGGTTCCCGATGATCGCCGATGAGTTGCCGGGACTCGGTCCGGCCGGCGGTATCCTGGCCGCGCACGGTCGGCATCCGCAGGCGGCATGGCTGGTGCTGGCCTGCGATCTGCCGGGGCTCAGCGAGGCGGCGATCCGGATTCTGGTACAGTCCCGGGATGTCCGCACAGCGGCGACTGCGTATCGCAGTCCGGCGGACGGCCTCATCGAGCCGTTGTGCGCAATCTATGAACCCGCTACCCTTGCGCGGTTCCAGCGTGAGGCCGCGGCGGGCGAAGGGCTGAGCCCGCGTGAATTTTTGTCCGGCGTCGCCGTTCACATGCTCGAGCCGACCGAAGCGGATGCCTTGATAAATGTTAATACGCCGGCGGATCTGCTGCGGCTTGGAAAGTGAGGCCCCGGGTCCGTGGCCAAACCACAGGCGGGTGTGAACAGAGGAACTGAATGAGCGATAAAAAAACATCTCGACCGAGTCAGGATGAGGCGGAAACCGCAATCCGTACCTTGCTGTGGTGGATTGGCGAGGATGCCGATCGCCCTGGCGTGAAGCGCACACCTGCGCGAGTACTGGGGGCGTACGGCGACTGGTTCGCCGGCTATGCCGTGAACCCCCACGAATTACTCGGCAATTCGTTCCAGGCCGTCAAGAATTACAAACGTATCGTCACGCTGTGTGATATCGATTTTTCGTCGCACTGCGAGCATCACATGGCGCCTTTCATCGGGCGCATCCACATCGCTTACCTGCCGAACGAGCGGCTGGTTGGTATCAGCAAGCTCGTTCGCGTCGTCGAGGCCTATACCAAGCGCCTGCAGGTGCAGGAACGCCTCACCGGGGAGATTGCCGCGTGTATCGACGCGGCGTTGCAGCCGCGTGGCGTGGCGGTCGTCGTCGAGGCGCAGCATCAGTGCATGACTACGCGGGGGGTAAACAAGACCCGCATCAAGATGGTCACTCAGGAAATGCTCGGCGCGTTCGAGGACGATGACCGCATTCGTAACGAGTTTCTGAACGCAATCAGACAGAGCGCCGACTAGCAGGCTGTCACTTTGGCCACATGATCAAGAAGACTGCAGTATCCGGCCCGTTGGTCATCCGCTCATTTGCGGCAGCTCGTGCGCTCGAAGGGCAGGAGCTGGGCGTTTCCGACTGGATGCTGATCGATCAGGATCGGATCGACCGCTTCGCCGCGGCAACCGATGATCATCAGTGGATTCATGTCGATACCGAACGTGCGGCGAAGGAGATGCCGAATGGTTCGACGATTGCGCATGGCTATCTGTTGACCGCATTATTTCCGGTGCTGGTGGATCAGGTCGTGCGCTTCGAGGCGGTGCGCGCGATCAACTACGGGCTGAACAAGGTGCGATTCAAGCAGATGGTGCCCGCCGGCAGTCGGGTGCGTCTGCGCGGCACGCTGAAGTCCGCGCGCAAGCGGGCCGGTGCGTTGCAGGTCATCATGGAAAGCAGGCTGGAGATCGAGGGCGAGATAAAGCCGGCCTGCGTTGCCGAGACCATCGCGTTGTATTTTCTGTCGGAAGACTGACGGTCTTCGGGCGCTGCCCGCCCACTCAACTCATCCGTCGGGCGAACGCAACGCCTGCAGGAACGTACGGACGCGGGCGGCATTCGCACCCATGTCTCCGCGCCCGATGCGCGATTTTGAGCGCACATCGACGAGCGTGGTATCCGCTTCGCGCTGCACACGGATGACGACGTCGTCCTTGAAGCCGAACCAGTATGTCGAAGCGGTGGCCTCGATGAGGCCGGCCTCGAGGTCAGCTGCGACCAGTGCCCAGCCGAGTTCGGTGACGATGCCTTCAGCGGCGGCGAAAACCTCCGCCGCGGGCCGGTCCAGGTGCAGCGTGACAATGTCCGGATAGGCCTTGAGCTGCTGCCCGGCGGTGCCGTCATCCAGATATTCGGCCGGGTTAGAGTCTGCGCCCCGCAGCGGCACGATGGCGACGAATAACGGCGGATTCTCGACATCCGTCGAGATGTCATGAATCGGCGGCGCACCGAAGCCTGGAAATTGCGCCACGCTGACGCTGATGACGATGATTCCGATTGCCAGCGCGGCCCAGGTGCGGGCCGTGGATGCATTGCCGGCCGTGCCTTTGCTGAGTGCGAGTCCAATCAGGCTGGTCAGGATTGCAATGGCGAACAGTGGGCCGCCGAGCCCGAATGTGCCGAGGGCGAGCATCGGGCCGAGCAGGCCGGTAGCGCCGCCAGCGAGCCCGATGAGCGTGCCGACCCCGGCAATCCAGGCAAGTCCGATCGCTGTCTTGCACCAGCGCGTGCCGAGCGGGCGCCTGGCCGCATCCGTAGTGGTCATGATTTGCTGCTCCCCGGTTGTTTTTTTCGTAGTCATGACATTAGCATAGCCCGGCTGGATTGGGCGTCGTGTTTGAGCCTGGATACACCGTATGAATCAGAGCCTGGCTGACTTGCTTCGATTGCTCGAGCCCGAGCGGATCGAGCAGAATATTTTTCGCGGTCAGAGCCGTGACATCGGTACGCCGCAGGTATACGGCGGGCAGGTTCTCGCTCAGGCGCTGTTCGCCGCCGCGACGACGGTCGAGGGCCGGGCCGTACATTCGCTGCATGCGTACTTTCTGCGGCGCGGAGACGTCGAGTCGCCGATCGTCTACCAGGTCGACCATGCGCGTGACGGGCGCAGTTTCTCGAACCGGCGCGTGGTTGCGATTCAGCACGGCCGCCAGATTTTCAATATGACCGCCTCGTTTCAGGTGCATGAAGACGGGCTGGAGCACCAGACGACGATGCCCGTCGTGCCGGGGCCCGACGGGCTGCGCGACGTCGCTGACGTGCAACCGGATGATCTCAAACACCTGCCGAAGGCCGTGCAGCGCTTCCTGAAACACAAGCGGCCGTTTTACGTACGCCCGGTGCCGCGCGACAAGACGTTGACCGCGCGGCTGGAACCGGTCAAACACGTCTGGATGAAGGCGATCGACCGGATGTCGGACGACGCCCGGCAGCATGCCGTGATGCTGGCCTATATCTCGGATTACCAGTTGCTCGGCACGGCGACACTGCCGCATGGCGACCGGAGTCTGTTGCGCGACAGCCTGCAGATGGCGAGTCTTGATCACGCGATGTGGTTTCACAGTGCGTGTCGTGTCGATGAGTGGATGCTGTTTTCCCTCGACAGTCCCCGTGCGGCGGGTGCCCGCGGCCTCGCGCGCGGACAGGTTTTCGACCCGGATGGCGTGCTCGTCGCATCGACGGCTCAAGAAGGGTTGATTCGCATACGAACGTGAGGACCGGTCAAGCCGCTAGTCTGCGCCCGTTCAGCTCGTCTCGCGCAACTGCCGCCGATAGCGCTCGGCCCGTTCGATATAACGCGTCGCATAGCTCGGCAGGTTCGCGATTTCATCCTCGGTCAGTTCGCGCATGACCTTGGCCGGTGAGCCAAGAATCAGCACGCCGTCCGGAAACTCTTTGTGCTCGGTTACCAGCGAGTTCGCGCCGACGATGCAGTTCGCACCGATTTTCGCGTGATTGAGGATCGTCGTGCCGATGCCGATCAGGCTGTGCCGGCCGATCGTACAGCCGTGCAGCATGACCATGTGGCCGATCGTGACCTGTTCGTCGAGGACCAGCGGTGCACCCGGGTCGGCGTGCAGGACTGAGTTGTCCTGAATATTTGAGCCACGCCCGATGGTGATTGTTTCGACGTCGCCGCGCACAACCGCACCGAACCAGACGCTCGTGTCCTCGCCGAGGACCACGTCGCCGATGACCGAAGCGGTCGGCGCGATGTAGTGGCGGCCGCGAATCTCGGGGCTCAGGTCGGCCAGCGCATAAATCATCGATCGGTTCCCGCTGCGAGGTCCGGTGTCATTTTAAGCCACCGCCGGCGGCTTGGGCAGCGACGGCTTCGGCCGCTTTGCGGATGGTCTCCGGGTCGCCCAGAAATTCGCGGCTGCGGGGTGCAAGCGCATCGTCCAGGTCGTACAGAATCGGCACGCCGGTCGGGATATTGAACTCGGTGATGTCCGTATCCGAGATCCCGTCGAGCATTTTGACGAGTGCGCGCAGGCTGTTGCCGTGCGCCGCGATCAATACATTCTTGCCGGCTTTCAGCCGGGGTGCGATCGCATCGGTCCAGTAGGGCTGGACGCGCTCGAGCGTGGTCTTCAGCGATTCGGTGTCCGGCAGGTTCGCGATCCCCGCGTAGCGCGGGTCGTGCGCCGGGTGCCGTTGGTCGGAGGTGTCCAGCGCCGGCGGCGGGATCGCGTAACTGCGGCGCCAGATTTTGACCTGTTCTGCACCGTGCCGCGCCGTCGTTTCGGCCTTGTTCAGGCCCTGCAGCGCGCCGTAGTGGCGTTCATTCAGTTGCCAGGCACGCTCGACCGGAATCCACATCAGGTCCAGCTCGTCGAGGATGATCCACAGCGTGCGGATCGCGCGCCTGAGCACGGACGTGTAGGCGAGATCGAAGCGGAAATCGAGCTTGGCGAGCAACGAACCTGCCTGCTTCGCCTCGCTGCAACCCTGCTCGGTCAGGTCCACGTCATGCCAGCCCGTGAACAGGTTCTCCAGATTCCACTGGCTCTGCCCGTGTCGGCACAGCACCAATTTACCCGCCATCGATGGTCTCCACTGAATGGAAAAGGCCGCTCAGTCTAGCAGGGAAAATCAATAAATCTGACCCATTGCTAATGTCTCGGCTGTTGTGGGAGGCTGTTATGGGGGGCTTTTGTGGGAGCGGCTTTAGCCGCGATTCATTGTTCTTTCGCGGCTAAAGCCGCTCCCACAAAAGCCGCTCCCACAAAGATCGCTCCCACACAGGCTATTCCCACGAGTAGTCTGACGCATTGACATTACGGCACGTGCGGGGCGGCCAGGTAGGCCGTCGATTGCATCTCGAGCAGCCGGCTGCGGGTGCGCTCGAACTCTTGCGTCAGCCGGTCACCGGTGTAGAGCCCGGCAATCGGCGCGGTGGCCGAGATGATCAGCTTGACTTTGCGGTCGTAGAACTCATCGACGAGCGCGATGAACCGACGAGCCTGGTCTTCCCTCGGCCGATCGAGCAGCGGCACGTCGGACACGATCACGGTCTGGAAGCTGCGGGCGATTTCGATGTAATCATTCTGGCTGCGCGGGCCGTCGCACAGTGCGCCGAAGTCGAACCACGCGAGGCCGTCGGCGCGGCGGATCATCGGGATGTTCCGGCCGAGGACTTCCATGGCCTGGCCGCGCGTGCCGGCATCCGGGGCGATACGTTCGAAGTAATCCGCGAGATTCCGCGTAGCCGCGGCGTCGAGCGGGGCGTGGTATAGCTCGGCCTGCTCGAGGACGCGCAGGCGGTAGTCCGTCGGGCCGTCGACGTTGAGTACCTCGGTGTGTTCGTTGAGCAGCGCGATCGCGGGCAGGAACTGTGCGCGTTGCAGCCCGTCGTGGTACAGCTCATCGGGGGCAATGTTCGATGTCGCGACCAGCGTGACACCGCGCCGGAACAGCGCATCGAGCAGGCGCCCGAGGAGCATCGCATCGGCGATATCCGCGACGAAAAACTCGTCGAAGCAGATGACGCGGGCACGGCCGGCCAGTTCGTCAGCAACGCGTTCGAGCGGGTCTTTATGATTGCCGAGCCGCTGCAACTGACCGTGGACCCGGTACATCATCCGGTGAAAATGCCGGCGAAGCTTCTGCTCGAACGGCAGGCTGTCGAAGAACAGGTCCATGACAAAGGTTTTGCCGCGCCCGACACCGCCCCACAGGTAGGCGCCCCGGACCGGAGCGGAGAGCCCGGCGCCGAACCACGGTTGCATGAATTGCGGCATCAGTCGGGCTATGAAGCACGGCGTTGAGGCCCGCCTGATCAGTTGCTCGCGGACACGGTCGAGGGTCGCGATGGCTGCGAGCTGCGCCTGGTCCGTCGAAAAACCATGTTCTTTGATCGCTTCGAGGTAGCGGTCGTGCAGATTCATGCGCGCACTGTACCGTACAATACGCGTCTACTCGCGCGGGGCCTGCTCATGTCTGATCGAGAATCAATGGATTTCGATGTCGTTATCGTCGGCGGTGGACCTTGCGGCCTGTCGGCGGCCTGTCGGTTGATGCAGATGGCGGCAGAGGCGGGGCAGGAGCTCAATGTTTGCCTCGTCGAGAAGGGTTCGGAAATCGGCGCGCATATCCTGTCGGGCGCCGTGCTGGAGCCGCGTGCGCTGGACGAACTGTTTCCGGACTGGAGCGATCGTAAAGCGCCGGTTACGGTCGCCGTTGCGGGCGACCGTTTCTATTACCTGATGGGCGAGAAGGGTGCGCAGACCGTACCGGAGTTCTTCGTGCCGAAGCCGTCGCGTAATCACGGCAACTATATCGTCAGCCTCGGCGAGTTGTGCCGCTGGCTGGGCGAGCAGGCCGAGGCGCTCGGCGTCAATATTTTCCCCGGTTTCGCGGCGGCCGAGGTGCTGTATGAGGATGGGCGCGTCGTCGGTGTCGCGACCGGCGACATGGGGCGTGACGCGAACGGCGAACCCAAGCCGGCGTTCGAGCGCGGTTACGAGTTGCGTGCGAGGTACACGCTGTTTGCCGAAGGCTGTCATGGCAGTCTCGGCAAGTCGCTGATGGAGAAGTTTTCGCTGCGCGATGCATGCGATCCGCAACACTACGGCATCGGCCTCAAGGAGATCTGGGCTATCGACCCCGCGCAACATGAGGAAGGCCTCGTCGTGCACACCCTAGGCTGGCCGCTCGACAACTCGACGGAGGGGGGTGGTTTCCTGTATCACGCGAAAGATAATCAGGTGTATCTCGGCCTGATCGTTGCCCTGAACTACAGCAACCCGAACCTGAGCCCATTCGATGAGTTCCAGCGCTGGAAGCAGCATCCGGTGATTCGACGTACGCTCGAAGGGGGCAAACGCATCGCGTACGGCGCACGGGCCGTCAACAAGGGCGGCCTGCAGTCGCTGCCGAAGCTGGTTTTTCCTGGCGGCCTGCTGGCCGGTTGCGAGGCCGGCTTTTTGAACGGCGCCAAGATCAAGGGCTCACACACTGCGATGAAGACCGGCATGCTTGCCGCCGAGTCGGTGTTTGCGGCGCTCGCGAACGGCGACGGCGCGCAGGCTACGCTGGCCGATTACGAAGAGCGGGTTCGGGCATCGTGGGTCTACGAAGAATTGCACCGCGCCCGCAACTTCGGTCCGGCCATGAAGAAGTTCGGCAACTTTCTCGGTGCGGCATTCGCGTGGGTCGATCAGAATATCTTCCACGGACGTCTGCCGTTCACGTTGCACAGTCGGCAGGCCGATCATGCGGGCCTGAAGAAAGTGGCGGACGCGAGATCGATAGAATACCCGCAACCGGATGGCGTCATCAGCTTCGACAAGCTGTCATCGGTGTTCTTGTCGAGCACGAACCACGAGGAAAACCAGGTCTGTCACCTGCAACTCACCGATCCGGCGATTCCGATTCTGAAAAATCTGCCCGACTATGCCGAGCCCGCGCAGCGTTATTGTCCTGCCGGCGTGTATGAAGTGGTCGACGGCGACGACGGCAAGCCGCGCTTCCAGATCAATGCGCAAAACTGCGTGCACTGCAAGGCCTGTGACATCAAGGATCCGGCACAGAACATCAACTGGGTCGTCCCAGAAGGCGGTGGCGGGCCGAACTACAGTGGAATGTAGCAGTTTCGGCACCGCCGGTGCGGCCGCACCCGCTTAGATAATCTCCACGGCAATCGCTACCGCTTCGCCGCCGCCGATACACAGTGATGCGATGCCGCGCCGGCCGCCGCGGTTACGCAGCGCGTGAATCAGCGTTGCCATGATGCGTGCGCCGCTGGCACCCAGCGGGTGGCCGAGCGCGCAGGCGCCGCCGTTGACGTTGACCTTCGCGTGATCGAGGCCGACATCTTTCATGGCCGCCATCGTGACGCAGGCGAACGCCTCATTGATCTCGTACAGATCGACGTCGACGGGCGACCAGCCGACGCGCTCGTGCAATGACTTGATTGCTCCGACCGGCGCAGTCGTGAACCATTCGGGTTCGTGGGCATGACTGGCATGCCCGACGATTCGTGCCAGCGGCGTGATACCGCGGCTTGCGGCCTCGCTCTCGCTCATCAGCAACAAAGATGCGGCGCCGTCGGCAATGGTTGACGAGTTAGCCGCCGTGACTGTGCCATCCTTGGCAAATGCCGCGCGCAGAGTCGGGATTTTCTCAAGATTCGCACGGCCCGGTTCCTCATCGGTGTCGACAATCACTTCACCCTTGCGGCTCTTGACCGTGACCGGCGTCAACTCCGCGTCGAATGCACCTGCTGCGGCCGCAGTGCGCGCGCGCGTGACTGACTCGATCGCGAATGCGTCTTGCTGTTCGCGAGAGAATTCGTAGTGTCTGGCGGTGTCCTCGGCGAACACACCCATCATTTTACCGTCATAGGCATTTTGCAGACCGTCGATGAACATATGGTCGACCACTTCGTGATGGCCCATGCGGTAGCCGCCGCGTGCTTTGGGCAGCAGGTACGGAGCGTTGCTCATCGATTCCATGCCGCCGGCGAGCACAATCTTTGCCGAGCCCGCCCGGATCAGGTCGTGGCCGAGCATCGCGGCCTGCATGCCGGAGCCGCAGACCTTGTTGATTGTGATACAGCCAACTCCGTTCGGCAGGCCGGCCGCGAGTGCCGCCTGCCGCGCCGGGGCCTGGCCGACGCCCGCGGGCAGGACGCAGCCGATCAGGGCCTCGTCGATCGCGCCGGGTTCGATGCCGGCGTCGGCGATACACGCACGGGTCGCTGCCGCGGACAGGGCCGGGGCGTGAACGGTGCTCAGCGCGCCCTGGAATGCGCCGATCGGCGTACGGCGCGCGGCAATGATGACAACAGAATCCTGGCTCACTGATTTTCCGTGCTGGGTGGTTCGAGGAGCGTCGGCGGACCACGGCAGGTCCTGACTCCGCACAGGACGATTATGCTTCGCGGCGCAAACTTCGCCAAGGAGCGATCCTGAAAACTGCTGTCCCCGGCCGCGGGCCGGTTCAAATTGTGGCGTCGGGTTCGCCGAGGTCCGCGAGGATATGCGCCCGGCAGGTCCGCATGAGCTCGGTGGAGCTGAGATCGGCCGCGGCCGGATCGACCGGCGGCTTGATGATGACCTCGAGCCGGCCCGGGCGTGGCAGCCCCCGGCCGGCGGGAAGCATATGGCGGCTGCCACGAATTACGATCGGCACGACGACCAGACCGCCGTGGCGGGCCGCTGCGAACGCCCCGTTGTGGAACCGGCGCAGGCCGGGCTCGGCGCGAAAGGTGCCTTCCGGAAAAAAGGCCAGCGACTTTTGCTGGCCGGCATGCGCCAGGATACGCCGGGCATCCATAGCGCCGCGCGAGCGGTCGAAGCGATCGATGAACGCGGATCCAATGCGTTGCAGCAGAAAATTGGCAAATGGGATTTCCGTCATCTCCCGTTTGATGACAAAGGTAAATCGGGGCGGCAGGACGGCGGTCAAAATAATGCCGTCTATGTAGCTCGCGTGATTGGCCACCGCCACGCAGGGTCCCGCCGGCAGATTGGCCAGCCCGGAGACCCGCGGGCGCGCGCCGACGAGCCGGAAAATCAGCCCTGCTGCGATCTTTACAACGCTGCGGCGCCGCTTCTGCCCCGGAATGAGCGCCAGCAGCACGACGGTCGGAACTGTGACGAGGGTAAACGCCACGGCGCTGAGTATTCCATAAAGTGTCTGCATCAGGGTAGCGGACAGGCTTTGCCGGCCCGGTATTTTGTTAAATTAAAGTTTATGTAATCCATTGATATTTTTTGTGAAATCTATCACGGCGGTGCCAGGAAAAGCGGCCCATACTTGCCGCCAGCAGATGCCGCTTCGCTAGCCACGACAGGACCCGTGGATCGCGAAGGGGCAGGGCGATCGGGACATGCGGCGTCGACCGGAGGCATTATCGACGTTGGCATGCGGTGGATTCGATCCAGGCACTCAAGCCGAACGCTTACCGGTACGGGCTGAGTTGTGAAGGATTGCTGAAGGTGCAGAAGTGAAGTAATGTCACAAATTCCTCTAAAAGTTGTTGCCGAGAGCGGCCAGGGTCCGGCTGCTCCCGAGGCGATTATCGATAAATTTCTCGACACGATCTGGATGGAGCGTGGCCTGTCGGTCAACACGCTGGGTGCCTATCGTGCCGATGTCATGGCGCTGAAGCGCTGGCTGGCCGGGCGTGATATCAGTCTGATTTATGCGACCCGGGCAGATTTGCTGGCGTTTATCGCATGGCGGGCACAAGAAGGTGCCAAGCCGCGCTCTACCGCGCGGCAGCTGTCCAGTTTCCGTCGCTTCTACCGTTTCTTGCTGCGCGAAGGCATGATCGGTGAAGACCCGACGCTGAAGATCGATATGCCGAAGATCGGCCGTTCGTTGCCGCGTTCCCTGACCGAGAACGAGGTTGAGTCGCTGCTGGCGGCGCCGGACACGCATGACCCGCTGGGTCATCGTGACCGGACCATGCTTGAGGTTCTGTACGCAACCGGCCTGCGCGTGACCGAATTGATCAACCTGAAACAGGGTGAGATCAACCTGAACCAGGGTGTCCTGCGCGTCACCGGCAAGGCTGAGCGTGAGCGCCTGATCCCGCTGGGTGACGAGGCGCAGAGCTGGCTTCGTGAGTTCATATCCGGCGCCCGGTTGGAGATTCTGCTTGAGCGTCAGACCGACTACCTGTTTCCGACCCGTCGCGGTGACCGGATGACGCGCCAGGCATTCTGGCACATTATCAAGCGCTACACGAAAAAGGCGGAGATCCAGGGCAAGCTCTCGCCGCATACTCTGCGTCACGCGTTTGCGACCCACCTGCTCAATAACGGCGCGGATCTGCGCGTCGTGCAGATGTTGCTCGGCCACAGTGATCTGTCGACGACGCAGATCTATACACACGTCGCCCGGGCGCGCATGAAGGAACTGCATGCGCAGCACCATCCGCGCGGCTGAGCGTGAAGAAGGCCATTGTCCGTCGCGTCAAGACGGCACGAAAACCGGGCTCGCTGCCCGGTTTTTTCGTCCATGCTAGACTTTATGACCGGTCGGGATCGAGGGCCGGCACAGACGGCCGAGAATGGCGGCCGGTCGCGGAACCCGCGCGTCAGAGTATGGTCCAATTGGCGTAATCTCCGGATATTTCGAAACAGGCTGAATATGAACATTTCGCGATGGATACTGGGTTCGCTGATGTTGTGGTTGGGCGCAACCGGTGTGACCTACGCCGTGACCGATCAGGAAGCGGCAGACATGCAATTGATCCGTGAGCAGTTTCCGGAACTGGGGCCATCAGCCATCCGTCCGTCGCCAATTTCCGGCCTGTACGAGATTGGTATGGGCATGAGATTAAGTTATGTCTCGGCCGACGGCCGCTACCTGATCCGGGGTGATCTGTACGACGCGGATACCGAAGAGAACCTGACCGAAATGCGTCGCATGGGCGCGCGGGCAGAGGCGCTGGATGCCGTCGGTGAAAGCAGCATGATTATTTTCTCTCCGCAAGGGAAAAAGACGCATACGATCACTGTGTTTACCGATATTGACTGCGGCTACTGCCGCAAGCTGCATCGCCAGATCAAGAGCTACAACGAACTCGGCATCGAGGTTCGTTATATGTTTTTCCCGCGCAGCGGCCCGGCAACCGACAGCTGGTACAAGGCCGAGAATGTCTGGTGCGCCGATAACCGCAACGTGGCGCTGACGATGGCCAAGACCGGCATGATCGTC
Source organism: Gammaproteobacteria bacterium (assembly GCA_004357495.1). Lineage (GTDB taxonomy): Bacteria > Pseudomonadota > Gammaproteobacteria > Steroidobacterales > SMWD01. The sequence goes on along the minus strand of SMWD01000152.1, from coordinate 5,272 downwards.
GACGAGCGGGATTGCGGAACGACGCCGGTCGCACAGCACTACGAGTTGGGCCTGAGCTTCGGTATCCAAGGCACGCCGGCAATCATTGCCGAGAGCGGTGAGTTGATTCCGGGCTATGTCGGGCCCGATGAATTACTGCGCTACATCGAGAGCGAATAACGGCTGCGGGCGGATTACCTGATCGCGCTAGCGTTCCAGGTGCTGCAGCTTGTCAGGCACCTCGCGCCATTCATCTGCATCTGCCGGCGGTGTGCCCGCCTCGGTGATGACGGGCCACCCCCGCGATAGTTCTTCGTTGAGTTTCAGGAACTGCTCCTGACCTTCCGGAATCTCGTCTTCGGCCACGATCGCCTCGACCGGGCATTCCGGTTCACACAACGTGCAGTCGATGCATTCATCCGGATCGATGACCAGCATATTGGGGCCTACATGGAAACAGTCGACGGGGCATACCTCGACACAATCCATCAATTTGCACTTGATGCAGCTCTCAATTACCAGGAATGTCATTCAACTCTCCGGCCGGATCCTGCGATCTCCTGTTCCAGACCGCGGTACTGTAGAGATTTCATCGGGGAAATCAAATAATTTCGCGATATATCGGTATGCCGACCGGGTTTTTCTGCATTTGGGCGATCAGAGGATACTGCGGCGTGGGGCGGTGCAGACCAGCAGATCGTCACTGCCCGACTCGCGATTGCGCAGATATTGCTCCAGTGCGATGCGTACGCTGGGAAATGCCAGCTCCGCCCACGGGATATCGGTCGGGTCGTAAAGCCCGGCCTCCAGCGTCTCGTGCCCGGCGCCGTACTCGGGGTCATCCAGCGTCCCGGCGAAGAAAATGTGAACCTGGTGGGCCTGGATCACGTCGACACAGGCAATCATCGGCCCGATCGTGACGCGCGCCTCAGCCTCTTCCCGGGTCTCGCGAGCCGCCGCATCGGGCAGGCTCTCGTCGAGTTCCATGAAGCCGGCCGGCACGGTCCAGTAACCATAACGCGGCTCGATGGCTCGCTTGCAGAGCAGGATTGCACCCTCGTATCCGGCCACGCAGCCGGCCACGATGCGGGGGTTTTCATAATGGATAACGCCACAGCCGGCGCACACGTAGCGTCGGCGGTTGTCGCCTGGTGGTACGTTCAGGACCACGCTTGCGCCGCACTGATTACAAAACTTCATGGGTGGAGCAATCCTCCGCAGGGGGCATGATTCAATTCAGTTCCATTCAGGTTACGCATCAAGAGTAACAAATCCTTCCAATTGGCCGGACGTCTGTTATAGTCCGCCGCGTTCTGGCGCACTTCGGTCTGCGCCAATCGCTCCCGGCCCGCAATTCCGCAGGTGGCGGAGTCCAACAGAGTCAGCCTGGACCGACCCTTGCCCGGTATGTATCCGTGGTTCGGGTAGGGCGATCTCGGAGTATTCACACACATGTTATTTTCACAACTCGGCCTGTCGGCCGAATTGCTGCGCGCGATTGAGAAAAAGGGCTACCAGGAGGCAACCCCGATTCAGCAACAGGCGATTCCACTCGTCCTGGAAGGCCGGGATGTTCTGGCCGGTGCGCAAACCGGCACGGGCAAAACGGCCGGTTTCACTTTGCCTTTGCTGCAGCGGCTGCAGGTATCCGGGTCTGCGGGGCGGCGCCCGCAGGTGCGCGCGCTGATCCTGGTGCCGACGCGTGAGCTCGCGGCGCAGGTCGCCGAGAGCGTACGCGACTATGGCCGATATTTGCCCTTCAAGGCTGCCGTGATATTCGGCGGCGTCAGTATCAACCCGCAAATCTCGAAATTGCGCAAGGGCGTGGACATTGTCGTCGCTACCCCCGGTCGTCTCCTTGATCACATGCAACAGGGCACGATTCGCCTCGACGGGGTCGAGACGCTGGTGCTGGACGAGGCTGATCGCATGCTCGACATGGGCTTCATCCGCGACATTCGCAAGATCCTGAAAGCGCTGCCGTCCGAGCGGCAGAACCTGCTGTTCTCGGCGACGTTCTCGCAGGAGATCAAGCGCCTTGCCGGCGACTTGCTGAATTCCCCGACGGAGATTCAGGTGGCGCGCCGCAACACGGCCGCCGAGCAGGTCACGCAAGTCGTTCATCTGGTCGACCGCGCGCGCAAGCGCGAGTTGCTGTCACACCTGATCGGTGCCGGCAACTGGCGCCAGGTGCTGGTCTTCACGCGCACGAAGCACGGTGCGAACCGGCTCAGTGAGCAACTGGCGAGTGACGGGCTTGCGACGGTCGCGATTCACGGTAACAAGTCGCAGGGTGCCCGCACGCGCGCGCTGGCCGATTTCAAAAACGGCGATGTTCGGGTACTGGTCGCCACCGACATCGCCGCCCGCGGGCTGGATATCACTCAGTTGCCGCATGTCGTCAACTACGAATTGCCGCATGTGGCGGAAGACTATATCCACCGTATCGGCCGCACCGGCCGGGCCGGACTGGACGGCGAAGCGGTATCGCTGGTCTGCGTCGACGAGAAGAAACTGCTCGCGGATATCGAGCGTTTGCTCAAGCATGACATCGATCAGATCATCATTCCGGGCTATGAGCCTGATGCGCGCATCAAGCCGGAACCCATCATGAAGGGTCGCAATCATCGGCCGGCAGGCCGTGGTCGTCCCGGCGGCAGGCGCGGCGCACCGGCCGGGGCACGACGACGCGGCGGCCCGGGCAGCGGCCAGCGCTCGCGATCGCGGCGGATGGGATAATCGGCCATCCGGATGGCTGCCCTGCTGACCAGGCCGGAGCGCGATTGAGGACACACAGCGACATGATCAAGACAGAGCAGCTTCGCAACATCGCAATCATCGCGCACGTTGACCACGGCAAGACAACGCTGGTCGACCAGTTGCTGAAGCAATCGGCTACGCTGGGCGAACGCGTCGTGTTACCCGAGCGTGCCATGGATTCAAATGATCTCGAGCGCGAGCGTGGTATCACGATCCTGGCTAAAAATACCGCGATCAACTGGGGCGACTGGCGCATCAATATTGTCGATACGCCCGGGCACGCGGACTTCGGTGGCGAGGTCGAGCGTGTGCTGTCGATGGTCGACTGCGTATTGCTGCTGGTCGACGCGGTTGACGGCCCGATGCCGCAGACCCGCTTCGTCACGCAAAAGGCGTTCGCGTTCGGCTTCACGCCGATCGTCGTCATCAACAAGGTCGACCGCGACGGCGCCCGTGCGCACTGGGTGCTCGATCAGACCTTCGACCTGTTCGACCGCCTCGGTGCAACCGACGCGCAACTCGATTTTCCGGTGATTTATGCATCGGCCCTGTCCGGCTATGCAGGTTGGGACGCGGATGTCAGTTCGGGCGACATGACACCGCTGTTCCAGGCCATCGTCGATCATGTTCCGACGCCGGACGTCGACCGCGACGGCCCGTTGCAGTTGCAGGTGTCGAGCCTGGACTACGATCCCTATGTCGGCGTGCTTGGCATCGGTCGCGTCACGCGCGGCCAGGTGACGGCGAACACGGCGGTTGCCATCGTCACCGTAAGCGAGAAGCCGCGCTTCGGTCGTATCAATGACTTGTATAGTTTTCTCGGGCTCGAGCGGCTGCCGGTCGAGTCGGTCGGGGCCGGCGACATCGTCGTGTTCAGCGGTATCGACGATCTGCAGATTTCCGATACCGTCTGCGATCGCGAGCATCCGGAGGCTCTGCCGGCGTTGTCGATTGACGAGCCGACGATCACGATGACCTTCCAGGTCAACAAGTCGCCGTTCTCCGGTCGCGACGGCAAGTTCCTGACCAGTCGGCAGATCAGCGAACGCCTCGATCACGAGCTCAAGCACAACGTCGCGCTGCGCGTCGAGGAGACCGGAGACCCGGACAAATTCCGCGTTTCGGGCCGCGGCGAGCTGCACCTGTCGATCCTGATCGAGACCATGCGTCGCGAAGGCTACGAACTTGCCGTGTCGCGCCCCGAGGTGATCGAGAAGGAAATCGACGGGCAGCTGTGCGAACCCTGGGAGCAGCTGACGGTCGACTTCGCAGAGGATTACCAGGGTGGCGTCATGAGTCGCCTCGCCGAACGCAAGGGCGAATTGCTCGACATGGTGCCCGACGGCAAGGGCCGGGTGCGCCTCGAATACCGGATTCCATCACGCGGCCTGATCGGTTTCCGGACGGAGTACCTGACCACGACGGCCGGCACTGGCCTGATTTATCATGTGTTCGACGGCTACGACCGCAAGCTGCCGACGGAGATCGGTCAGCGACACAAAGGGGTGCTCGTTTCAAAAGTGACCGGCAAGGCGCTCGCCTATTCGCTGTTCAATCTTCAGGAGCGTGGGCGCATGTTTCTCGCGCACGGTGACGAGATCTACGAAGGTATGCTGGTCGGCATTCACAGTCGCGGCAACGATCTGGTTGTCAACCCGACCAAGGCAAAGCAACTGAACAACATCCGTACGCATCTCGCGGACGAAAGCCTGATCCTGACGCCGCCGATCCGCTTCTCACTGGAGGAGGCCCTCGAGTTCATCGACGATGACGAACTGGTCGAGGTGACGCCGGCGAGCATCCGACTGCGCAAAAAGATCCTCTCCGAATCCGAGCGCAAACGCGCTTCGCGCATAACTTAGAGGAGTTAAAATCACACCCGCTGGGAGTGTGAATATCAGTGTGTTGCAGCAATGCGATCACATGGATCAGGGATAAACCAGTGAATGCATGAGAAGGGCTTTGCCGGGGGATACTTACTCGGGAAAATACGTCTTGATTATTGGGCGATGTGTTCTGTGACGATTTCCTGCATGGAGTCGGATAGCTGTTGCTCCCTCGCGCGTAGCCAGAACTCATTGGCGAGTGTTTGCGCGTTATCCCAGACTGCGAGTGTGTTGACGGATGGGTGTGCTGCATTGATGGCTGAAATTCGGAGGTTGCCGCTGGCCGGTGGTGCATAGGCCATGGGCAGTTGGTCGAAGGCCGATGCGAGTGTGTAGCCGGTTTCCGTCGGGTACAGCAGGATGTTGTATAGGTGGCGATCGGTATTGGCGATCAGCGCACCGAAGGCATCGAGCAGTGCGATGCATTGATTGTCGTTGACGCTGAGTAAATCGTTTCGTTCAAGTTCTTCGGTGGCATCGGCCCATGGAATACCGACATGTCCGGATGCGGCTGCAAGGGTCATTACGGCCCGACGCCCGTTTATGCCGATGCGGTCGAAGCGATTGATGATCAGGCAGCGAAGCCCGTTTCGATCGTGCAGGGTGGTTTCTGCAGCGGGTATGCCGGCATTTCTTAATGTTTCGAG
>SMWD01000151.1 GCA_004357495.1 Gammaproteobacteria bacterium | reverse complement strand
GTCAGTACATCCAGGCAGGCGCCGACGACCTGCGGCTGGCATCGTATTGAATAGGGATCCTGGACTCTTTCGCAATCGACATGCGAGGCGCGAATATCGCTGCCATCCATCAGTTGCCTGAGTAATGAGGCGACTGCGATCTGGCCCGCGTGACCGCGCACCTCATGAATGCGCTCGTCAAATGGCGTGTCGCTGCCTTTGATCGCATCTGCTGACATCGCACCTGCGGTGACCGCCGCCGCCAGCACGTGCTCGGTGCGAAACGCCGCGGCAAGTGCGAGTGCCGTGGACACCTGGGTGCCATTGAGCAGTGCAAGCCCTTCCTTCGGTGCAAGTACGAGTGGCTGCAATCCCGCCTTGGCCAGGGCTTTGCCGGCCGGGATGGTCTTGCCATCGACGCGAGCATCGCCAATGCCGAGAATGACACAGGACATATGCGCAAGCGGCGCGAGGTCGCCGGAGGCGCCAACCGAGCCTTTCGACGGGATACACGGATAGATGCCGTTATTGATCAGGTCACAAATCGCATCGATGAGTTGCGGCCTCACGCCTGAGTAACCCTGTGCCAGCGCGATCACTTTCATCGTCATGAGCAGGCGAACAATGTCGTCCGGCAGCACCTCGCCAACACCGACCGCATGCGAACGGATCAGGTTTCCCTGCAGGTGCGCCAGTTCATCCTCGCTGATACGCACCTGCGCAAGTTGTCCGAAGCCGGTATTAACGCCGTAAACCTGATCGCCATGAGCGATCACGGCATCGACTGTTGCCTGTGCGGCGGCAACCCGGATGCGCGCCTTGTCACCGAGCTTCACCTCGCAGGGTGCTTCCCAGGCTTTGCGAAGTACTGCAAGGGATACTTCTGCCCCATCGACCAGGAGATTCATATCGCTACCCCTTCGACGCGTTGATCATTGGCAGATCAAGACCGTTTTCCGCGGCACAACGGATGGCATCCTCGTAACCGGCATCGGCGTGCCGCATGACGCCACTCGCCGGATCGTTCCACAGGACGCGGCTGATACGTGCAGCGGCCTCCTTGCTGCCATCGCAAACGATGACCAGGCCTGCGTGCTGCGAGTAGCCCATGCCCACGCCGCCGCCATGGTGCAGCGATACCCAGGTCGCACCGCTGGCCGTACTCAGCAACGCATTCAGCAGCGGCCAATCGGACACGGCATCGGATCCATCGCGCATGGCTTCGGTCTCCCGGTTCGGGCTGGCAACGGAACCGCTGTCGAGGTGATCCCTGCCGATGACCACCGGTGCCTTGAGTTCGCCGCTCCTGACCATCTCGTTGAAGGCCAAGCCGAGCCGGTCTCGCTGCCCCAGGCCTACCCAGCAAATTCTTGCCGGCAATCCCTGAAATTTAATCCGCTCGCGGGCGGCATCCAGCCACTTGTGCAGGTGCGGGTCATCGGGAATCAGCTCTTTGACTTTCTGGTCGGTCTTGTAAATGTCTTGCGGATCGCCGGACAGCGCGACCCAGCGGAACGGCCCTACCCCGCGACAGAACAATGGCCGCACGTAGGCCGGCACAAATCCAGGAAAATCAAATGCGTTTTGCACACCGTCATCGAACGCAACCTGGCGAATGTTGTTGCCGTAATCGAAGGTCGGTACGCCAGCCTTGTGAAACTCGAGCATCGCCTTGACATGCACGGACATCGACTTTACCGCGGCAGCCGCGACCGCATCGGGATCGCTGGAGCGTTTGGCCAGCCACTCTTCGACGCTCCAGCCGATTGGCAGGTAACCGTTGGCAGGATCGTGCGCGGATGTCTGGTCCGTCAATGCATCCGGTTTAACACCACGCTGCACCAGCTCGGGAAGAATTTCTGCAACATTACCGAGCAGCCCAACTGAAACTGCGTTGTTCTCCGCAACTGATTTATCGATCAGCACCAGCGCCTCATCCAGCGTCTCGGCACGGCAATCCAGGTAACCCGTTTCAAGGCGTTTGTCGATGCGATCGGACTGGCATTCAATGGCAAGCATCGATGCGCCGGCCATCGTAGCGGCAAGCGGTTGTGCACCACCCATGCCGCCGAGTCCGGCGGTCAGAATCCATTTGCCGGACAGGTCACCACCGTAATGCTGGCGGCCCATTTCGACAAAGGTCTCATAAGTGCCCTGGACAATGCCCTGGCTGCCGATGTAGATCCACGAGCCCGCTGTCATCTGCCCGTACATCATCAGGCCTTTCCTGTCGAGCTCGCGAAAATGCTCCCAGTTCGCCCACGCCGGTACGAGATTCGAGTTGGCAATCAAAACGCGGGGCGCATCTTCGTGTGTCTTGAAGACACCAACCGGCTTGCCGGACTGGACCAGCAAGGTCTCGTTGCTCTCCAGCTCGATAAGTTTTGCAACAATGGCATCGAAACATTCCCAGTTTCTGGCCGCCTTGCCAATGCCGCCATATACGACGAGGTCTTCCGGCCGCTCGGCCACTTCCGGATCGAGATTATTCATGAGCATGCGCAGTGGCGCCTCGGTCTGCCAGCTTTTTGCCTGCAGCCTGGTGCCAGTCGGCGCCTTGATCGTGCGTGAACCCTTGTTATTCATCGTTATATTCTCCGGCACGGCTGAAGGCCTCGGTGCCCGGTGGTACATAGTGTCCGGACAGCTCGTAACGGCTGCCCGGGTGGTAGAGACGCGCGAAACTGACCGTCCGGCCATGCGCCCAGGTACGCCGTGAAACGAGGAGACACGGTTCATGGTCGCCCATTTCAAGACTGTTTCTTATCTCGGCGTCCGGCATGACGGCGCGCACCACGTGCTCGGCTTCCTGCAACGGTGAGATCGCACTCAAGTAAGCGCTCGGCGTTATTGCGGTGAAGTCCTGCTGCAGGCAATCCGGTGCAAACTCCATCAATACGCAACGGTGTTCGACCTGGATCGGAAGCGCATTTTCGTGATGTATCAGAACCAGGTGAAACACCTCGGTCCCTTCGTCAACGCGCAATGCCCGCGCTGTGCCGGGGGCCGCGGCAGATTTTTCCTGCACCAGTACGATCGCTGTATGGTTGTGACCGCGCCGTTCGATTTCATCAGCGATGTTTCGAACCTCCAGCACATGCGACACGGCTTTGAAGTCTGAAACAAACGTACCAACACCGGCAACGCGTTCAACATAACCTTCATCATTAAGTTCACGCAGTGCGCGATTGGCAGTCATTCGCGAGACGCCAGTCGCATCGACCAGTTCGTTTTCCGAGGGCACCCGGTCGCGCGGCCGCAGCTCGCCGGCAGATATCTGCCCGATAATGAGTTCCTTTAGCTGCCGGTAACGTGGCTTGGCTGGTTTACTCATGACGCCATCTCATCACGATATAAATTGCGCGCTACTGCTGAATAACCTGCGCGCGCCTCAACGACATCCTTGTGTCGCCCATCGATAACCAGCCACTCGCCGCGAACCATGACGCGATCGATAGGCAAGGTGAATCCGGAGAACACCAGCGCGTCCAGCAAGGAACGTGTCGAGTGCCCGACCAGCATCGGGCTGTCGTCATCGAGGACGACCAGATCGGCGTTGTCCCCGGTCCGGATCCGGCCAGCGGCCTGCCCGGTCGCCAATGCCCCGCCCTCTGCGGCCAGCTCGAACAGGCTGCGGCCGGTCTGGCTGCGGTGAATTGCCGCGATGTTTCTCTTCTGCGTAAGCAGGCGCTGGCCGTATTCAAGCCAGCGAAGTTCCTCGAAGGGATTGATTGATACATGACTATCCGAGCCGATTGCAATCCGCCCCTGGCGCTGCAGAAAGCGTTGCAACGGAAACAACCCATCACCGAGATTTGCCTCCGTACTCGGGCAAAGGCAGACCACCGCACCGCAATTGGCAATAGCCGTAATTTCCTCGTCATCAATATGCGTCGCATGTACAAGGCACCATTGTTCGTTGACATCGTGCTGTTCAAGCAACCACTCAACAGGTCGCTTCCCGTGAACCGCCATGCACTGATCTACCTCGCGCTGCTGTTCGGCAATATGAATATGCATCGGGGCGCCGTCCGCCGCAGCGACAGCCGCAATCTTCTTCAGCGAATCTGCTGTTACCGCGCGCAAACTGTGCGCGCCTATACCGACAGTCAATCGATCGCCGGCCAGGCTCTTTGCCCGTGCGTAATGCTCGAGGAAATCAGCGATTGATGTTGCGAAGCGTTGCTGATCCGCAGTGGGCTCCGGCTGGTCAAAGCCGGCGCGTTCATACAAGACTGGTACATACGTGAGCCGAATGCCGCTCGCATCAGCCGCCGCCGTGATCGCCTCGAACATGGCTTCACTATTTTCGGAGGTGTCCGGTTGGTTGTGCAGGTAATGAAATTCGGCAACTGACGTATAGCCGGTGGCCACCATCTCGCCGTACACCTGGCGCGCAATCGCCTGCAGTGCTGTAGCATCGATTTTCGCGGCAAGAGCGTACATGCGGCTGCGCCAGGTCCAGAAGTTGTCCTTATCGGTCGGCCCGCGCTCCTCGGTGTGACCGGCCAGCACCCGCTGAAACGCGTGACTGTGCGCATTGGCAAGGCCCGGGATGACGATCCCGCATACGCAGTCATCCGCAGTTGCGCGGGCCTTGGTAGCGACCGCCGCAATCCGGCCCGCTTCGATGTCGAGGCGCACGTTGTCGGCCCAACCGTCTGCCAGCAGTGCCTTTCGCGCAAAGATGCTGCTCATTGATCCAGTGCCTTGCCCCCCAGGTTGTATATACAGGCTAGTGCATGCTACGGTCCAATGCAATCCGTACCGGGAGGCGCCAATGCAGGACTGGGATCTGTTGCTGACAGATGTGCATCTCGCAACCATGACCGAGGGCAGCGCGGGCTACGGTATTGTCGAGGATGGCGCACTGGCAATCAGCGGCGGCAATATTGCCTGGGTGGGGCCGGCGTCCGAAGTCCCCGCTACCCGCAAGTGTGAAACCCGGTCCCTGGAAGGCCGCTGGCTGACACCAGCGCTGATCGATTGCCATACCCACCTTGTTTTCGCCGGCAATCGCGCGGCCGAATTCGAGCAACGATTACAGGGCGTGTCGTACGAAGATATAGCGCGCGCCGGTGGCGGCATCATGTCCACAGTCAACGCGACGCGCGCAGCAAGCAATGACGAATTGCTCAGTACCAGCATTGCAAGGCTGAATGCCCTCGTGCGTGAAGGCGTGGCGACAGTAGAAATCAAGTCCGGTTATGGACTCAACGTCGAAACAGAACTGAGAATGCTGGAAGTCGTACGCACACTCGCAGCCAACTCGGGTGTGTCGATCCGCAGCACCTTTCTTGGCGCGCATGCGGTGCCGGACGAATACAAGGGCCGGTCAGGGGACTACATCGATCTCGTTTGTGACCAGATGTTACCGGCTGCACACGAGGCGAAACTTGCAGACGCAGTCGATGCATATTGCGAAAGTATTGCTTTTTCGACTGACGAGGTCGCTCGTGTTTTTGAAACCGCAAAATCACTTGGCATCCCGGTTAAGCTGCATGCGGATCAACTGAGTGACGGCGGTGGCGCTGCCCTCGCCGCCGGGTTCGGCGCACTGTCCGCTGATCATCTTGAATTCACATCGACCGAAGGCGTGAAATCTATGGCCGCTGCAGGTACATGTGCCGTGTTATTACCCGGCGCATTCCTGACGCTCGGTGAAACGCAGCTACCGCCGATTGACGCAATGCGAGACAGTGAAGTCCGTATTGCCATCGCCACCGATTGCAATCCCGGTACCTCACCGGTCTGCTCGCTGCGAGCCGTAATGAATCTCGCGAGCTCTCTGTTTCACATGACACCGGAGGAATGCCTGGCGGGGGTCACCAGGAATGCAGCGTGTGCATTGGGTCTCGAACAGGATCGCGGCACGCTCGAGCCTGGCAAACGGGCCGACATCGCAGCCTGGGATATCGGGCATCCGCGCGAACTCTCCTACTGGATGGGCTTGAATCAGCTCACGGAACTATTGATTGCCGGTCAGGCTGCAGGGCACCTCTAGCTGCTTGATTTCCATTTGTCGTAGGCCCGGATTACAGAAACACCGCCGTATGTCGATACACAATACGGGACGAGGTAGGTCAGTGGAATCTTCCAGGCCGCCGACGCATCAAGCTGACCGCTGAGGATCATATCGCCCTGGTTGATTGCCACCAGGATCGTACCGACGATTACGCCGACCTTCAGGCCACGTATGACGATGTCTCTGCGCAGTGCGACACTCAACCATACTTTCATCAGAACACCTGGTCTCCATTGTGATTGTCAGCTAGATGCGTCTATTCTGCGCGATCGAACCTGAATGGCAACAGCAGACACGTAAAAGCACTTGAACACCAACCTGACCACATCACGACGCTTCATACTCGTACTCGGTCTGTTAACTGGCACTGCTGCGCTGTCGATTGACATGAGCCTCCCCTCCATTCCCGAGATGGTTCGGGAATTGGCGACCAATATGTCGACCGGTCAGCAGGTCATCAGCCTGTTCATGATCGGCACCGGACTCGGCCAGTTACCAGCCGGATTCCTCTCCGATCGCTATGGCCGCATTCCTGTGCTCTATGTCGGCGTCTTTATATTTACCGCGGCCAGCATTGCAACCTCAGCCGGTAACAACATCGAACTGGTGCTTGCGGCGCGGTTTTTCCAGGGGCTGGGCGCCTCCGTCGGCGTGGTCATTACGCGAGCGATCGTGCGCGACATCGCCAGCGGCAAACAGTTGGCAAGGCTGATGTCCGCCCTGGTCATGATCTTCACGGCCACTCCCATGCTCGCACCAATTATCGGCTCCTACCTGACGACGCTTTACGGCTGGCGCATGACCTATGTCGCAATGGCGATATTCGGCGGCCTGATGTTGATTTGCATCAATAGGGTTCTCCGGGAAACACACGTGCCGACGCGGGAACATCACATCGTCAGGCAGCTCGGCATGAGTCTCAGGGAATTTTTCTCGCACCGGCAAAGTGTGTTTGGCGTATTGCTGGTAATGCTACCGGCCTTCGGGTTCATCTCCATAATTACGACCTCGGCGGCATTGATCATCGACGTCTTCGCGGTGCCGGTGCAATACTTCGGTTATATCTTCGCGATTTCCGGAATCGGCATCCTTGCCGGCTCGACGCTCAACAGAAAACTGTTGCACCGCTTCAGCACTTTACAGATGACGGGCGTCGGCGCCGCTATTATCGGCATAGCGGGTGCACAATTATTGTTGATCGCATGGCTGGGACAGGCAAGCCTGTGGTGGATCTGGGGCAACGCCAGCCTGTTCATGGTCGGTACCGGATTCCTGTTGCCGAATGCGACGGCGTTGGCGCTCGACCCGGTGCCGAAGATTGCCGGCACCGCTGCGTCATTGGTAACTGCATTGCAAAATCTTGCAGGGTCCCTGGGTTCCTTTGCTGCAGCGATAATCTATGACGGCAGCATTGCCCGAATCGTCATCATCCTCGGTTTGTCCGGCATAGCGACGGCCGTCTTGTTTTTCTTTTTCCGGCACGCCATTCTCGGCGACTAAATAAGGGGTCGACCCCTTATTTAATCTGTCTCTGTGACGATCTCGCTGACGTCTTTCCTGGACTGTGTCGGTAATATTTTCGGATACCCGTACCAAATCAGGCTGACAACAGTTTCTTCACTCTCGTCGATGCCGAGTAATTCGAAAAAGCGCTGGTCCCGGGTGATAAGGCCTGTTGTCCATTTGGAAGCGACCCCGGCCTCGGAAAGATATAGGAGGATGTTCTGAACGGCGCAACAGCAACTCGCATAGTCTTCGCGGCCACGTAATGCATCATCCGATTTTTGGCAGGTGACGACAAGCCAGCCGGGAACGGCTCTCGCGGATTTGAATTTGTGCTCACCCATCTCCGCAGTTTTGTTTTCGGTAACGATGGTACGAATCAGTTCAGCGCTCGCTGCTTTTTTCTCATTACCCAGCAGGTAAAAATGCCACGGCTCGGTCAGGTGATGATTCGGCGCCCAGCGCGCGAGTTCAATTGCTTCGAGCACCAGGTCCTTGCTGACCTTCCGCTTCAGGAACAGGTTAGTGGTGCGGCGTGAACGAATACGTTCGGCGAGTATTCGAAGATTTCGCGAGTCGCCGCCCGGCATGTGCCTGGCCATGATCGGCTATGCCTTCCTGATGATCATCGCGATACCCTGCCCCACGCCAATACACATTGTGCACAGTGCATAAGTGCCATTCACACGTTGCAACTGCCAGGCAGCGGTGGTCACCAGTCGTGCCCCCGACATCCCCAGCGGATGTCCCAGCGCGATTGCGCCGCCGTTCGGATTGACGTGAGCGGCATCATCGTCAATGCCGAGTTCACGCAGCACCGCAAGTCCCTGCGCCGCGAACGCTTCATTGAGTTCGATTACATCCATCCTGTCGAGATCGAGATCAGCCAGCTCGAGCACTCGCCTGGACGCCGGTACCGGACCGATGCCCATGACACGGGGCTCTACGCCAGCCGCGGCCCAGGCCTCGATGCTGGCGATCGGTTTCAGGTCATATTTCTCTACAGCATCGTCTGATGCAATCAGTAATGCGCAGGCACCGTCATTGATACCCGACGCATTGCCGGCGGTGATGGTGCCATCCTTACTCACGATCGGCTTCAGTTTTGCGAGACTCTCGATATTCGAATCGGCACGCGGGTGCTCATCCGACTTTACCTCGATCGGAACGCCGCGCCGCTGTGCTACTGACACCGGGACGATCTCATCATTCAGCCGGCCTGACGCCATTGCTGCCGCGGCTTTATGCTGGCTGCGCAGGGCAAACTGATCCTGGTCATCCCTGCTTACGTTGAACTCGCTGGCCACATTCTCGGCGGTCTCGGCCATGGAATCGCTGCCGTATTGTTCTTCGAGTTTTTTGTTGACGAAGCGCCAGCCAAGCGTGGTGTCGTAAATTTCGGCATTGCGGCTAAACGCCGCAGTCGACTTGGCGAGCACAAACGGTGCGCGCGACATGGATTCGACACCACCGGCGATCAACACATTTGCGTCGCCGGCCTTGATCGCATGCGCCGCATTGCCGAGTGCATTCATGCCGGAGCCACACAGTCGATTCACGGTGGCTGCCGGCACTGACGGCGGCACACCGGCAAGCAACAGCGCCATACGCGCGACGTTGCGATTATCTTCACCTGCCTGATTCGCACATCCGTAGATGAGATCGTCAATTTTCTCCGGCGGGAGATTCGGGTTGCGCTCGATCAGCGCAGCGATCGGAATCGCGCCCAGGTCATCCGTACGCACCGATGAAAGTGCTCCCCCGTAGCGTCCGATCGGCGTGCGAACTGCGTCACATATCCATGCCTTCGTCTTGTTGCTCATATTGTTTGTCCGGTTTCTGGCACGTTATTAGCGCCTGGTGAAGCATTGCTTTTCTTGAATGTGCGCCCGAGGTACAAACCGATACATGCCCAAAGCAGAGCAATACCAGCGCCGATTGCAGCAACGGCGCCCAGGCCCAGGCCGAGCCCGGCAGTGAGCCCGGCGAATGCCCAGCCCGTAATAGTATCGCCGCCGCGATAGACGACGATATCGATGACCGGCTTGGCCTTGAAGCGTGTTTC
>SMWD01000150.1 GCA_004357495.1 Gammaproteobacteria bacterium | reverse complement strand
TGATCAACATCGATCCGCAGCAGTGGCCCGACATACAGGCGTTTTTCGCGCAAGAGCTGAATGCAACGCCGGAATATCTGCCGTTCATTCGCGGCAAGATGGTGCGCATCAACGGCGTGCCTGTCGATGAGGTTGATTTCGGCGAAGGCCCGCAGCCATTTATCCTGCGTCAGGAAACCAACCTGACGTGGCGAAGCGAACTGCCCGATACGAACCGGGTCGTCGCCGGCGAGTGGTGGGGCGCCGACTACGCAGGTGAGATCCAGGTTTCTCTGGCGGCGCGCATCGCAGCAGAATTGCGCATCGGCGTGGGCGACACCATCGGTTTTAATATTGGTGGCGAGGAATTCGATGCGCCGGTTACGAGCCTGCGTTCGATCGAGTGGGATTCGATGCGGCCGAATTTCTACATCATGCTGTCACCCGGACTCGCCGCCGAGTTACCGCAGACGATCATCGCGAGCGTCCACGTGCCATCCGATCGGCGGCTGGTGCTGAATGCATTCGTGCGCTCCTTCCCGGGGGTTACCGTCTTCGACTTGGAGGTCATTCTCGGGCAGGTGCGCATGGTCATCGATCGGGCCTCGATTGCGGTGCAATACGTATTCCTGTTCACGCTGCTGGCCGGAATCATTGTGTTGCTCGCGGCGATCCAGGCGACGCATGATGAGCGCCGCTTCGAGAGTGCGTTGCTGCAAACGCTGGGCGCCCAGCGGCGCACGATCCTGCTGGGCATCGCGGTCGAATTCACTGCGCTCGGCAGCCTGGCGGGTATCCTCGCGGCGCTTGGCGCGACGGGCGTCGGTTACGTCCTGGCGGAGCAGGTTTTTGGTCTCGACTACACGGTGGATCCCCTGCTGTGGATCGTCGGCCTGGTATTCGGCAGCCTCGTAGTCGGCGTTACCGGCACGCTGGCGACGCGCAAGGCCATCAACGAACCGCCGGTGGTGGTGTTGCGGGATGGTTAAAAGGGGGTTATTCGGGTCAGGCCGCTGTTAATCCACCCGGTTGCGTGATTCGCCTCGCAGGAAGCTGCCGATATTCGCGGCCATCTCGTCAACCGCCCGCTGGCGCGATTCGCGGGCGGCCCAGGCGATATGCGGGGTGATGATCAGGTTGGGCAGTCGGGTGTCGACGAGAGGTTCCGGGTCGACCGGGGGTTCCTGGCGGAGGACATCGATGCCGGCGCCTGCGATCTGGCCTTCCCGGAGAGCCGTGATGAGTGCCGCAGAATCGACCAGACCACCCCGTGCAGTGTTGATCAGCAGCGCATCGTTGCGCATTGCCCGCAGCGCATCGGCATCGATCAGGTGCTCGGTTTCCGGGGTCAGCGGGCAATGCAGGCTGAGGATGTCGGCGCGGGCCAGCAGGTCCCTGAAGCTGACGCGTTCGACCGACTCGTCACCCGTCTCCGTATCAATGGCTATGGCATCGAATGCCGTGGCGTCGTACGGACGGCGCGCGGCAATGATGTGCATGCCGAATGCGGCCGCGACGTTCGCAACGCCTCTGCCGAGCGCACCCAGGCCAACGATGCCGAGCGTTTTTCCATCGAGTTCGCGGGTCGGAAAATCGAGCAGGCAAAATTGCGGGCTGTCGGCCCACGCACGCTCGGCCAGCCGTTCGCGATATTCGCGCAGGTGGTGGGTCAGCGCGAGCAGCAACGCAAAGACATGCTGGACCACCGACGGCGTACAGTAGTTGCGAATGTTGCAGACGACGATGCTGCGTTCGCGAGTGGCCGCGAGGTCGACGTTATCGGTTCCGGTTGCCGCCAGGCAGATCAGCTTCAGGTGCGTCGCCCTGGTCAGCGTGTCGCAACTCAGGCGCACTTTGTTGATGAGCACGACATCGGCCTCGGCAATTCGGTGCGCAACCTGGTCGGCGGGCGTATGCGGATAGAGTTCGAGGTCCGGCAGATGCCGGATGAGCGGGGCGACATCGATGTCGCCCGGGCCGAGCGTATCGAAGTCGAGGAACACGGCTCGCACTATCCGGAGTCCTGGAGGCCGCGCGCGATGCCATTGATGCTCGCTATCAGCGCTTCCAGCAGATCCTCATTCTCGCGCCCGCCCTCGCGCCAGCGTCGCAGCAGGTCGACTTGCAGCAGGCTCATCGGGTCGACGTAGGGATTGCGCAGACGGATCGAGCGGCGCAGCGAGCTTTGCCGTTCGAGCAGGACCTTTTGCTGCTTGACTGTCAGTATCTGCTCGACGCTCAGCTTGAACTCGGTGCGCATCGCCGGGAAGAACTGCTCGTGAAGGTCGCCGGACAGAGCGGAATAACGCGCCGCGATGTTCAGATCGGTTTTCGCCAGAACTGTCTCGACGTCATACATGAGCGCGCGGAAAAAATACCAGGACTCCGCCATCTCCCGGACCGCCGGCAGGCCGAACTGATCGATTGCACGCGTCAGGCCTGCGCCAAAGCCGAACCAGCCGGGCAGCATATGCCGGCTTTGCGTCCACGCGTAATCCCACGGGATCGCGCGCAGGTCGTTGATACTGCCGGTGTCGGTAGGCATGTCCGGGCGGATACCATGGCGCATGCGTTCGATCGCATCGACCGGCGTGGCCAGTCGAAAGTAATCGTAAAACTTCGGCGGACCGTTGATGACTGTCTGGTAGCGCTCCTTGCTGGCGGCCTCAATGGTATTCATGATCGCGTGCCACTCGGTGCTTTCCTTGGGCGATTCCTTGCGTGGCATCGCCGTCTGCCTGGCTACGGACGCGGTGGTCTGTTCGAGGGTGCGCAACGCGATGCCGCGGACGCCGAATTTCACGTTGACCAGTTCGCCCTGTTCCGTCGTGCGGAGTTGTCCGCGGATGGCGCCGGCCGGCGAACCGAGTACCGCTGCGTGGGTGCGTCCGCCACCGCGGCTGATCGTGCCGCCGCGGCCGTGAAACAGCGTTATGTCGATGCCAGCGGTATCCAGCGTCGCTACGAGGTCGGATTGCGCCTGCTGCAGGGACCATCGAGCCGAAGCCAGGCCTGCATCCTTGTTGCTGTCCGAGTAGCTGACCATGATGATCTGCCGGTCGCCCCGTTGCGCAAGGTGCGCGCGGTAGACCTTGTCCTGCAGGAGTTGTTGCATCGTCGCGGCACAGTCGGTCAGGTCTTCGATGGTCTCGAAATACGGTGTGATATCCAGCGGCACTCCGCCATCCTTTTTCCGCAGTTCCGCCCAGCGGGCCAGCAGCAGCACCGACAGAATATCGTCGACACCATGCGCGAGACTGATGACATATGGCCCGATCGCACGTTTTCCGTAGCGGCGTCGGCAGAACACGATGGCCTGGAAGACTGCCAGTGTGCGTTTCCCCTGGTTGTCCGGTTTGACCGACGGCGACTCGTTGATGTCGAGGGCCTGCTGGATTCGCCTGGTGCGATATTCGGGCGTCTGCTCCGCCCAGTTCGGCTCGCCAAGACAACAGCCGACAACCTGCCGGTTGACGAAGGCACTCTGACGGATGTCGAGCGTCAGGAAATGGAAACCGAAAGTCTCGGCCCGGCGTATCAATCGCTTCAGCGCGAAAAGACCTGCGTATTTGCCCTTGTTGTTCTCCAGGCTCTTCGCGATTATTTGCAGATCCTTGACGAACTCGTCGCCCGATTCATAGGGGAAAACTTCGTCATCATACGTCGCTTGCAGCCGTTCCATGATGAGTGTCAGAAATGTCCGATACGGCATATCGCGGTGACGTAGCGGCACCTTGCCGGCAGTGTTCGGAAAATATCCGGTGTAGTTGCGGGTACGCTCGATGAGTTCGCTGGATACGCGGGTCCGACTCGTGCTCTGGCTCAGCTTGTTCCACAGTTCACGACACTCGTTGTAATAGAGGTCGAGAATCAGAGAGCGCTGCCGGGCGAGCGTCTCGCGAACTGTTCGGCCGGTAATGTCCGGCCGGGCCTCCATGTCGCCGCCGATCCACGATGCGAAGCTCAGTATCGGCGGAATTTTCAGGTTCCTGGCCGCTTCGCCATAGGCAGCGCTAATTGCATCAGAGATGCGATCGTAGAACGGCGGGATGGCCCGGTAGATGACGTCGGTCAGGAAGAACAGGACGTGTTCGAGCTCGTCGAATACGGTGCGCACTTCGTGCGGATGTTCCTCGGTCTGCCAGATCGTCGTGACATCGCTGCGGATGTTCTCGAAGTTGGCCCTGGACTCCTGGGGCGTCAGTGCCGGGTTCTGAATATCAATGAGCCGGCGGATGATATTTTGTTGCTTGCGCAAGATCGTACGGCGCGTGGGCTCGATGTTGTCGGCCGTGAATACCAGCTCGATCCGCAGGCATTTCAGCAGCTTGTCTATGTCCTCCAGACTGAAGTCGTGTTCCTTCAGCATGAAGATAGTCTCTTCGATGCCGCCCGGCTGCCAGGTTGTCGCATCTCTCAGGTAGTCCCGGCGGCGGCGAATACGATGGACCTGCTCGGCGGCATTGACGACCTGAAAATACGTCGAAAATGCACGCACGAAATTCCGTGCGGTCAGTGGTGAGAGTGACTGTACCAACGCGTCCAAATGCGCACCGGCCGCCGGGTCGCCCTCGCGGCGATCGATCGCAGTTCGGCGCGCTGCCTCGACGACGTCGTACAGCGCGTCGCCGCCCTGTTCTTTCAGCAGCTCGCCGATCATCTCGCCAAGGACGTGGACATCGTGGCGGAGTGCCTTATCCTTGTTCGCGAACTCGATATCCTGGCGCTTCTCGGCTGGCTGTGCCGTGGGGTGCAGCCCGGTTGCGTCGGTCAGATTACTGGCAGACATAATGTGTGGATGACCGGTGGTTGAGTCGTTGAATTGGATGGTTTTGGCGGGTTTCTGCTGGATCGGGGCGCTAACTGACCGGGTCGATCCGTGTCTGATCCGAATCTTATGACCGATGTCGGCCGGATGGAAGCTCTTTCGGTGTTTCCGGTGAGCCGGCGTGCTGCGATGAGGAATCTGTGATTCATTACGGGTATCCTTGGCAACGGATATTGGAGTCGAACCGGACTATTACCGGATAAAGGTCGAATCTTGCCTCAGCTTCCTGACGTACATGCAATCGCCGTCATCATAATGACGGGTTTGGCGATGTTTCTGTTTACAAAGGATCGCATTCCTTTGGAGACGACGGGACTCGGTGTACTGGTTTTGCTCATATTGATGTTCTTTTTCTTTCCGTACAAGAACATTCAGCCGACAGATTTTTTCGTGAACTTCGGTCACGAGGCCCTGGTTACGATCTGTGCGCTACTGATCGTCGCGCGGGGCATCGAGACGACCGGTGCACTGCAACCGGTTGCTTCGATCATGGCGAAGTACTGGCTGGAGAAACCGACATTCGCGTTATTTCTGACGTTGGTCATCGCCGCCGGCGCCAGCGCATTCCTGAATAACACGCCGATCGTCGTCATGCTGCTACCCGTGCTGGTAGCCGTCTGCATCCGTACCCACCGGCCGCCGTCGAAGGTCCTGATGCCGATGGGCCTGGCGACGCTGATTGGCGGAATGGCGACGACCATCGGCACATCGACGAATCTGCTGGTCGTCGCCATCGCTTTTGACATCGCCGGCCTGCGCTTCGGGATGTTCGACTTCGCGCTGCCAGTCCTGATCGCCGGCGGCGCGGGCTTGTTGTTCCTCTGGCTTGTCGCGCCGCGCTTGCTGCCGGTTCGCAAGCCGCTGATGTCCGACACCTCACCGCGATTGTTCAGCGCTGTCCTGTATATCAACGAGGATGGCTTCGCGCCGGGCAAGACGCTATCGGAGATCCGGGCGAAGACCGAGAATCGCATTCGTATTGATCGCATTCAGCGAACCGAGAGCCTGTTTGTAGCCAAGCTGCCGTCGGTTACGATACAGCCGGGCGACCGGCTGTATGTCAAGGATTCCGCGGAGCGGCTCAAGGAATTCGAGCGAGCGCTTGGCGCTACGTTGTATAACGTCAGCGACGGCGAACACCCGATCAGTGAAGAGGTGCCGCTGGCGACCGAGGGTCAGCAGCTTGCCGAGGTGGTCATTACGCGCGGTTCCGCGCTCCACCATCGCACGCTGAATGCCGCGCAGTTCAGCAACCGTTATGGCCTGGTTCCGCTGGCCATCCATCGCGTGCGCTCGGCGCAGGATGTCAGTGGTGATCTCGGCACAATCCGGCTGCGTACCGGCGATGTGCTGCTCGTGCAGGGTTCGCGCGATGCGATCCGCGGCCTGCGCGAGAGCGGTTCGATGCTGGTACTCGACGCGACGACCGATCTGCCACATACGAAACGGGCGCCGGTCGCGCTGGCAATCATCATCGGGGTCGTGGCGATGGCGGCTACTGGTCTGATGCCGATTTCGGTCAGCGCCTTGTGCGGGGTTGCGATGATGCTGATCACCGGGTGTATCCAGTGGCGCGATGCCGGCGACGCGCTGAACATCCCGGTCATCATGATCATCGTCGCAAGCTTGTCGCTTGGTTTCGCGCTGATGGAGACGGGTGGGGCTGATTTTATTGCACAGATATTCGTGTTCGTGACGCAGCCGTTGCCGGTGCCGCTGATCCTCAGTGGCCTGATCCTGCTGATGACAATCCTGACCAATGTCGTGTCGAACAATGCCGCAGCCGTTATCGGGACGCCGGTCGCGATCAGTGTCGCCCAGCAGATCGGCGCGCCGATCGAGCCTTTCATTGTGGCTGTGATCGTCGGCGCGAACATGAGTTTCGCGACGCCGATCGGCTATCACACGAATTTGCTGATCATGAGTGCCGGTGGCTACCGGTTCGCGGATTTCCTTCGCGTGGGTATCCCGCTGACGCTGGTCATGTGGATTGCGTTCACGATCGTCTTACCCATCTACTACGGATTGTAGAAACGGAGTTTGGGCGGATCCGACATCTGGCAGCAGTTTCTATATCGATCTCCAGTCGCGGATTAATTCTCCCCATTTAGCATCCACGTTGGCGAGTGCATCCGGTGCGCCGGTCTCGAGCAGCGTGCGATTCCACTTCGGGAAATCTTTCGGGCCGCCTTCTTCCGGCCACTGGCGGGTCGCGTCGATCGCGATCTTGCTGCCGCGGCCGCGCTTGATGGTACTTGGGTCGAGCGGCAGCGACGGCAACGCCTCATAGATCGTCGTGTTGCCGTAGGGCTGCCAGCGGGCGCCGAGCGCCCCGAGCATTTCCTCTTGATTCGTGATGTCGAGATCGTCATCGACGACGATGACGATCTTGGAGAAAAATTTCGACTCGGCGATTTTCTGTGCGACTTCCAGGCCCTCGCCCGGCCGCGTCTTCCTGATGCTGGCGAAGGTCACGCCGACAGACCGGTTGTCGCTGAAGAAATCGACGAGCGACGGGATCTCGCGCTTTAACCGGTACAGTGGCCGCGCGTGTCCCGCCGCCATCAGATTGCCTGCCTGATGGCCGGTGAAATTATTCATGATCCACGGATTCCGGCGATGCGTCACTGCCGTGACGCGCATCCAGTACTGCTTCTCCTTGCGACGCCCCTGGTAGCCGACCATCTCGCCGTACGGGCCCTCCGGGCGCAGGTCGTCGAGTGGTACCTCGCCCTCGATGACCATCTCGGCGTTTGCGGGAATCATGAAGTCATTTGTCTCGCTGCGCACGACCTCGACCGGTCGACCGGCGAGCCCGCCCGCGATCGCCAACTCGTCGGCCGGGCGCTTGAATACCATCTTGTTGCCGCTGACGATCCAGACGTACGGGTCGGGCGTCAGTACGATCGAGACCTTCGCGATTTTCTCACCGCGCCGGGCGGCGTTCGACAGGTGCCGGTTGCCGGTCTGCCCTGGCTCGGAGTTCAGTCCGATCTCGCGCGGGCCGCGCAGGTGGCAGCGATAGGTGCCGATGTTGAGGCCCCATTTCGGGTCGCGCGTGAACACGCAGCCGGTATTGATATAGCGACCGGCATCCGCCGGGTTGCACTGGATGAACTGAAATTTCGTCAGGTCGATCGCGTCACCCGTCAATACAACCTGCTTGCACAGCGCCTCGTCGCGCGAGACTTCGACGGGGGCAATCGTCGGGTACTCGCCGTCGTTGTCGGCGACCATCTGCATGACGTGTTCGCGCGCCTTGCGGTAGCTCTGGTACGGCGCCTTCTTCAGCGGTCCCTCATCGACCGGTTCGAGGCCGAAGATCAGGCAATCGCCGTACATGTTTCCGCTCTCGTTGACCACCAGCGGACCCTTGACCCAATTGCCATCGATGCGGACCTCGTCGATGATCAGGATCGGGCCGCCGCGCATGCCGTGCTTCTCGCGAACGCGGTACATCAGCGCCGTCACCTCATACGCGTCCTGGTCGGCGCGCGGGATATGAATGACCGTGCCCCATTCTTCCATCGCGGCGATGTAGTCGCGCATCGTGTCGAACGGCGCGCCGTCGGCCTGCGGCCGACGGGCCGTGCCTCCGGGCGTTGCCGCTTTTGCTGCGACGGCGCCGAGCACTGCGAGTCCTGCGGTGGTCTGGATCAGGTTACGGCGGGACAGGGTGGCGGTTGCTTGTGCAGGAGGCTTCGACTGGCTCATGATGTTTTCCTGTGTGTGGCTGAACCGGCATGCTACGGGCGATGCCGGCTGCTCGACATATATTGGCCGGAACAGGTTGCCCGGAACAGATTGCCAAGAATATGTTTAATATATCGCTAAGTGGGGCCCGGATGGGTCCGAGCACCGGTCAGAGCGTGGGTCAATCGGTCAGGAATCGCGGCTGAAGCCGCTCCCACACCAGCCGCTATAGTTCCCCACAAGCATGCATAGCTCCACACCAGCATTGTCGTCCTTGCGCGAGTCGGCGGGACAAGCAGGGACCGCTGCCGTATACCGCCCTGAGCCCTTGACCTGCGGGGGCCTTCGCGGAGATACTTCCCGGCATGAATCGCGCAGCCAATAATCAGAACGGGTGGTGGCCCGTCTCCGCGGAGAGGGTTACAGGCTAGCGCGTCACGAACAAACAGCCGAAAAACCCATCTCCGCGTAGCGGTGATGGGTTTTTTATTGTCAATGTTCCGGGCCCATAGTTTTGGCTCGGTGTGACGCGGTATGAAGACAGAGATGTAATGGAAGCACCTTTTGATATCAGTGCGGATCTGGATACCCCGGTCTCGGCCTACCTGAAGCTGGCGGCGCTCAAACCCCGCTACCTGCTGGAGAGCGTCGAGGGCGGCGCGTACCTG
>SMWD01000149.1 GCA_004357495.1 Gammaproteobacteria bacterium | reverse complement strand
TTCCGGCTACGCCCGGGCCAGCGGCAAGGTCGGTGTCGTCATGGTGACATCCGGCCCGGGCGCCACCAACACCGTCACGCCGGTGCGTGACTGTATGGCCGACTCGGTGCCGATCGTCGTGATCTGCGGGCAGGTGCCGACCGAGGCGATCGGCACGGACGCGTTCCAGGAGGCACCGATCTCGGCCATCATGGGCTCGGCCGTCGCGAAGCACGTCTTCCTGGTAACCGACCCGCACAAGCTGGAAGCCACCGTGCGCACGGCATTCGAGATTGCTCGCACCGGTCGCCCGGGGCCGGTGGTCGTCGATGTGCCGAAAGACGTGCAAAACTGGGTCGGCGAATTCGAGGGCAAGGGCCTGTTGCCGATCGCCGGCTACCGGACTCGCATCAGTGCGATCGAAGCAAACTCGCTCGACGCGGAAGCGGCGAAGTCCTTCTTCGCCATGCTCACGCAATCGGCACGGCCGCTGATCTATGCCGGCGGCGGTGTGATCAACAGCAACGCGTCCGACAATCTGCGGCGGTTCGCACAGCGCTTTGGAATCCCGATCACAACAACACTGATGGGCATCGGCGCCCAGGACACGACGGCTGATCTGTCGCTGCGCATGCTCGGCATGCACGGCGCCGCGTTCGCGAATTACGCCGTCGAGGATTGTGACTTCCTGATCGCCATCGGCGCCCGATTCGACGATCGCGTCGCCGGCGTACCCGACAAATTTGCGCCGAACGCACGGCACGTCGCACATTTCGACATCGACCCCTCGGAGATCGACAAGGTCAAGCACGTCGACTGGCATCACGTGGGCATCCTCGACCGCGATCTGAACGCACTGATCGAGTATGGCGACCAGCATGATATCCGTCCTGATCTGAGCACGTGGCATGCCGAACTCGAAACGCTGAAAGCCGAATATGGCCATGACCACGACCGCGACAGCGATTTGATCCAGCCCGAATATCTCATCGAGGAGATCAACAAGCTGACCAGGGGCGAAGCGGTCATCTCGACCGGTGTCGGACAGCACCAGATGTGGGCTGCGCAGGGCTTCGACTTCAAGCACCCGCGCCTGTGGCTGACCTCCGGCAGCATGGGTACGATGGGCTTCGGCCTGCCGGCGGCGATCGGCGCGCAGTTCGCTCAGCCGGATCGGGTGGTGATCGACTTCGACGGAGATGCGAGTATTCGCATGAACATCGGCGAGATGGAAACCGTGACGACCTACCGGCTGCCGATCAAGGTTATCGTCCTGAACAACTACGGCGACGGCATGGTCCGTCAATGGCAGAAGCTGTATTACAAGGCGCGCTTCTCGGCCACCGACAAGTCGCTGCACAAGAAGGACTTTGTCAAAGCCGCTCAGGCGGATGGCTTCGGCTACGCCACGCTGCTCGACAAGAAGGCCGATGTGCCAAAGGTCATCAAGGCATTCATCGAATACGATGGCCCGGCATTTCTCGAGGTCAAAATCGACATGGATGCGATGGTCTTCCCGATGGTCGGACCCGGCCAGGCGTACGACCAGATGATCACGGGCGACTTCATCAAGAACCGCGCCGAGCAGACCGACGACCCGGGACCGGACTCGATGTTTTAATTCGCCATCAGGCGCTCGTCCAGGCTGTCGATACCCTGCGCTTGCGCGTGACGAATCAGCAGCGCCCGCCGGCGCACGAAGCGCGTAATACCCGTGTCGCCCATGCGCGATGCGCCCAGACCGGACAACAAGAAGGAATCGTGCGGAGCATCGTAGACCTCGGTTGTCATGCCACCGTCATTGATGCTGATCGCGCCGGCCTTGATGCGCCGACCGACGACTGCGCAGGCATCGATATCAGGGCCGATAACGGACGCCGACAGACCGTAATTCGTATCGTTGGCCAGCTCGACCGCCTCGTCGATGGTCCGGTATGACATGATCGGCATGACCGGCCCGAAGGTTTCTTCGGTCATCAACTGCATCGAATGATCGACCCCGGTGACGACAGTCGGCCGTATCCAGAGACCACCGCCGAGTTCCTCGACCTCGCCGCCCGTACGCACCATGGCGCCCTTGGCGACCGCATCGGCCAGGTGTGCGGCGATGATATCGCCCTGCTGCGCGAAGATCAGCGGCCCGATGTGGCCGGCCCGGGGATCCGGGTAGCTCAACTCGACCTTTTCCGCTTTGTCGACCAGCATCTCGACGAATTCATCGTAACCACTCTCGTGCACGTAGATGCGTTCCAGCGACTGGCAGGCCTGACCTGTCGCCTGCACCGACGCACGCAGCACGATCCGGGTGGCGAGGTCGAGATCGGCCTCCGGCAGCACGATGGCCGGATCTTTGCCGCCGAGTTCCAGGAAACACGGAATGAACGCGCGGGCAGCCGATTCGCCGACGATGCGCCCGGTGCGCACGCTGCCGGTAAATGCGATCGCATCGACATTGTCGATCAGCGCGGCGCCAGTTTGCCCGTCGCCGGTAATCCAGCGGAACACGGCAGCCAACTCCGGCACCGTAGCCAGCGAACGCTGCAGCGGCTCGATAAATCGCGGTGTCACCTCACTCGGTTTGACGATCACCGAGCAACCGGCAATCAGCGCTGGTATCGAATCGATCATCGACAACAGGAACGGAAAATTCCACGGGCTGATCACGCCGACCACGCCGTACGGTATCTGCTGGCCGCGGATGCCGACGCCGGCCGTCACCGACGGCCACTCGTCCGGCTCGGCCAGCAACTCCGGCGCCCGCGCGCACCAGCCCTCGACGATACCCCGCAGCGCCTGGACCTCGATCACCGAGATCAGGTGCCTGCCGGTATCCGTCGACAGCGCTGCGGTGACTGCCCCGGCGTCGGCCAGCAACGCCTCGGCCCAGCGCCGCAGGATATCGCAGCGGCCGGCGACGCCCGCAGCGTGCCAGTCGACCTGTGCGGCGCGCAATGTGGCCGCAATGCCGGCGATCTCGTCGGCATCGGGCGCATCGATCGAATAGTCGGCGACCCCGGTGCGGGGATTGCGGACATGCATCTGGCGGGTCACGATATTCCCTCTGGTGAATCAAGCAGGCTAGCGGAGAACGCGCGGATCGGCCACCCCGGACACCCGGCTAATCCAACAGACGATCAATTTTTGCTGCACAGATAAAGTCATTGTCCGACAAGCCGCCGATCGCGTGAGTCATGTACAGCACATTCACCTTTCCGTAGCCGACGTTCAGATCGGGATGATGCCCTTCGCTATCGGCGATCCACGCGACCGCATTAACGAAAGACATTGTCCGGTGGTAACCCGCGAAGGAAAAGAGTCGGGCGATACTCTTGCCATCAGCGCCGATCCGCCAATCGGCGTGCAGCGCCGCCATCAGTTCGCGCGCAGCATCCGCTTCCAGCGGCGCTACGCCACCCTCACACGGCTTGCAGCGGCGACTGATGAGATCCGATGTAGTTGTCATGATCATTTATCCCAATACAAGCCAGGTCACTGCTACCTTAATGTCGCCAGGGCGACGAAGGTGCCGCCGTTGCGCTCGCATAGCGTCCGCATCAGGTTCGCGAACTGTATTGCATTGCGCATACGGCCACCAGCCAGTTGCGTCGGAAAACCGATGCCGTGAATCCGGACCAGACGGTTACCGTGCTCATCCGCCTTGTTGATGCTCGAGACAAAACGGGCGACGCCCTCGACCTGGCCGCGCGGGAAGTCATCGCCAAAGACGTAGATGCTGACGGACCTGCCGGGCTCGTAGAACGTATTGATCGCTTCCGCGATCCCCTCGACCGGGCTTGAATCGCTGTACGGATTCCAGTTCGCCAGCCGGCTGATGATGTTCTGCCTGGCCACCCGCGAATCCGGGATCCACTTGCCCGCGTAGGACGAGAACATGTACTTGCCCTCGTCGTTCAGCACCTGAATGCCCTTGATTTTCGGATACACCGACAGCGTCTCCTCGACCTTTTGCAGAACCAGCCGCCACGGGCCCTGAAACATGCTGCCTGAGGTATCGATAACGAAGATAATGTACTCACTGTCGACCGGTATGCCGCCAACTGTCGTGTCGCCCTCGTTGCGCGTGTAGTCAGCAAGCAGGCGCTTCATGTCCTCGGTCAGCTTCTGACGGGCCGCAACCAGTTCACCCCGGGCGTCCTTGTCGAGCATCGCGCTGTCTTTCGACGCCGCGTACTCGCCGCGCACATCAGACACATCGCCACGCAGTTTTGCGACCGCTTGTTTCGATTGCGAAAGTTGCTCATCGACGGTGATCATCTCCCGGTTCATGATCGCGGTCTGGCCACGCAGGTCGAATAATTCTTGCTGCAGCGCTGCGATCAGCCCCGCCAACTGCTCCTTGCTGCGCTCGATTGTCTGCGGCTCGTAGATCTTGGTGAGCACGAGCAACAGGATAACCGCACCGAAGGCGCAGGTTATCGCGTCGAGGAACGCCAGGCTGAAGGTCTCGGTGTCGCGCACTTTCTTCATCGCAGCGGTACCCTCACGGCCAGTCCTGCGAGGGCGTCAGCAACGAACCGCCCGTCGACACCGCCAGCTGCCAGAAGTAACCGGCGGCCGATGGATCGCCGTCCATCGGGTAAAGCAGAATATTCACCGGCACCCGTCGCGGCAACTGCGCGACGGCCTTGGTAAAGTACTCGATGCGCCGGTTTTCCTTGACCCGCTCCACCGACCGCGGCGCTACCTTGCCCTGGGTGGGCAGACCGTCCGTCAGCAGATAAATATTGTCGGGCAGCGGATCGAGCTCCCTGATCGCCGTAAATGCGCGGATCAGGCTGGTGCCCTTGTCCGGCGTCACGCGGCGAAGCTGATTCACGGCCTCGGTCAGCTCGCTGCCGTCCGTGACCTCGAGCCAGGTACCGTCGGTACCGTCGACGACGCTGCCGACTTCTTCATTAAAGACGTAGATTTGAAAGCGCGTTCCCGGGGACAGGTGGGTCGTCAGCCAGTCGACACTGTTGACGACCTGCTGCCACTTCGGTGCGAGGCGCTTGCGCTCCTCCTTCATGTGGCGAAATCGCACGACATTGACATAAGTCCGGCCGAGCATACTCGTCGATGCGTCGACCAGGATCAGCACGCGAGCACCGCCCATCTTCATGCCAGTCAGGTACTGGCGGTTACCGTCACCGACGAAGCTGCGTATGCGCTGGCCGGTTTCGGGCGACCGATTGGCCGCTTCGGCGGCCAGCCGCTGCTTGGCCTTCTCCAGCCGCTCGATGTCAGACTGCAGCTGCTCGATGCTCTCGTTCTGGGCAACGCTGTCCTTGTCCGCCCGGGCGAGCTCGGCCAGCAGGCGCTCGAACTCTTCGCGCAGGCGATCCGCCTCGCTGGCGGTTGCCAACTCCTCCACCTGCTTCAATTCCAGGGAATTGCGGACGCGAATCAGATCCTTGCGCCCGTCGAGCACTTCTTCCTCCAGACGACTGGATTCTGCCAGCTGCGTCTCATTGATCTCGGCGGCACGTTGCGACACCTGCGCATTGATGATCATGTAGAACAGCACGATCGCACCGAGCCCGCAGGCCATGACATCCAGGAAGGACATGCTGAATAATTCAAACTTCCTACGCGCCATCGGTATCGGCCTCCGCGGTAACCTCGGTCACCAGCCGCAGTTCGACGGACGAACGGCCGATGCTGATCACGTCGCCGGTCGTCAGGATTGCCGCGTCGCCGATCGGATGCCCGTTCAACCGAGTGCCGAAGCGGCTGTAATCGACGAGCTCGATACCGTTTTTACCGCGCCGGATACTGCAGTGACGACGCGACACACCGGCAATCGATGGATCGAGTCGTACGCCGAATTCGCCGGCGGCGAGTTCGACCCCGATATTGAATACCGCAGTATCCAGCCGATAGACGCGGCCGTCGTACAGCAGGTGCGTCGGCGCAACCGTCTCCTGCCGTGGCGCCGCAGCCGAACCCGGGCCATCGACACGTGCCGGGGCATGATCCCAGTCCAGCGTCGTGGTCAGCCCCACGCCCCCGGCGTTGCGGGTAAACTGCTCCGCGCGTTGCAGCGCACCCCATGCGGCCGCAGCCGGCTCGAGCACGAACACCGAGGCCTGCGGCAAGCGCGCCAGGCTCTCCACGATGCCGGGAAACTCCGCCAGCCGATGGCTGACCTGAATCGCCACCGGCTTGCCGGCCCCGAGCGAGTTGCGCATCAGGCGCGCAGCCGGCTCGAACGCATTGGCCACGCGTTCTGCGAGCTCGTCGTTACGGATCGTCGCATGGAACTCGTTGCCGCCGAATTCGATCCGGACGCCGATCTCGGGCTGGCGCTGCAATTCGCGTAACCAGTCGTACAGGTGATCGTAGAGAGTCTGCTCGCTGAGCGCGTCGTGCAACGGATCGAAGCGCGTGGCGGCAAGGAATCGGCCCGCAATGAAGCTCGCGGCCGTGCGCTCGAGCTGTTCGATGCCGACGTTGGCGACTGACTGCCGGTCGCCGCGATCGCCCAGCGAGACACGCCCATTCTGCTCAAGGCGCGTGAGCAGTATCTCGTGCAAGGTGCCGTCGAGATGCAGCAAGCCCTGGCCCGGATACTCGCAGCGGGTTGCCGCGACCGCGCTGTCCACGAGCCCCCGCACCGGCAACGCCAGTTCCTCCGCCACCCCGAGCAACAATCCGAGTTGCGCCGTTGACCAGCAACCCGGCACGGCACAGATGACCGACGACGGGCGTGTGGACATCACACCGAGCAGGTGTTCGAGCTGCGCGTGCACGAGATCAGCCGAGGTAGCGTATGCGCCGACCGGGCTGGCCAGCGGCTCCGTGGACATGTGCTGCCAGTAACGGTTGACGGTGCGCCGCGGCTGCAGGCGCGACAATCGCCAGGCCTCGCACCCGAATAAAACTCCGGCATCGGTAGCCGTCGCATAGCCTGGCACGTAGCCCGGCTCCGGCCATACCGGCCCATCCGGAGTCACAGCGGTAATTGCCGCGTCGTTCAATTCGAGTGCCAGTATCGTCATTGGAATCCGAGCTGTGTTCTCCGTGCCCGCGGCGCCAAACGCGTGGCGCTCAATCGGCCTGCATGCGCGTTATCAGGTGTTGATCGATATAAACTTCGGCATCGAACACGAGTCGCTCCTGCAGCAGCTGCAACTGATGCACGAGAAACATCAGGAAAATGCTGATCAGCAACGCAATGAATGTCGAGTTGAACGCAATGCCGAGGTTCTGCGTGACGCCACTGATGTCGCCGTCGATCGCTTGATGTGCGAGTCCGAGCGCGGCGCCGATGCCGCGCACCGTGCCGATGAACCCGATCGACGGTATCGCCCACGCGATATACCGAATCATCGACAATTCCGACTCGAGTCGCTCCCCCTCAGAGGTCACCAGTGTGTGCGTCGAGGAAGCGACGTCCTGCACATTACGCGTCGCGCCGAAGCGCTGGAGGGCCGCCAACAGCGCGCGCGGCAATAACAAAGCGCGTTGCGCATCCGGCAATCCCTGCAATTGCCGCGCGTACTCACGACTGTCGTCGGGCAGCACCCGCACGCCTTCGGCGATCGACACGAGGTCCAGACTCAGCAAGTCACGCTCGCCCCTGGCAGACCAGGCCTTGTAACCCATGATCCCAAACGCCCACAACATCAGGATGAAACAGGCCTCCTGCTCGAAATCCTTGACGATGACGAACCCAGAACGCTCGGGCACGTAGCTCGAGTCCTCGGCCATCAGGAAAGTCTGCTCTTCCAGGACGACTGCGGCGTTCGGCCGGATAATGCCGACGTAGAGCGCGTGCACGAAGATGATCGCGACGATCAACGCAAACAGCTGGAAGACAAATTCAGTCGAGAAACTACTTTTCATACGGATCGCTCTTTGTTAAGTCAGATATCGGATGGCAGCGCAACGGGCAGGTCGGCCGGCAGCGGTTTGGACGGCGTGAACTCCGTCACCTCTTCCTCGCTGCCAAGTGCCTGTTCGACACGTTCCAGTTCCGCCTCGATCTCTGCCTGGCTCAGGTCATTGATCCCACGGGTCGGTTCCTGCCGGGTCGAGTCCGGCGGGGCCGTATCGATGACCTCGTCCTGCGCAATCGCCGCTACCGTCACCAGCGCGCATATCAATATCAAAGCTCTCATCACCATCAAATTCGCCCTGCTATTCCGGAACGGCATCAGCATACCGCGCGATGCGGAAGCCGACATCCAGGCGGCCCCGATCGCCGAAATCGCGATACGCGTACCGCAGTTCGCTGATGCTGGAATGCCGCCAGCCGGACCCGCGAATGACATGATACTGCCCCTCGCTCGGTCCGACAGGATCGACGGCGACCTCCTGCGCGTCCATGTAGACCCCGTAGCGGTCGGTAATCCACTCCGCAACGTTGCCCCCCATGTCGAACAGGCCGAGCGGGCTGGCCGGAAAACGCCCGACCGGAGACGTAATCGGAAAGCCGTCGTTATAGTTGCTCAG
>SMWD01000148.1 GCA_004357495.1 Gammaproteobacteria bacterium | reverse complement strand
TGAGCGCAGACGTTGCTCAGGCAGTACGCAACGCCTGCCGTGTCACGAAACACGACGAAATCCTGACCGAGCATGCGCACCGCGACCGGTTCGTTGGCCATTTGTCGCTTAGCTCGGCAGCATACCAGAAGTTGATAAACATTCAATCCATCCCGGCACTGGAACCCGGATTCTCGCATGTCGTCCTGCCCGGATACAGCGCCGGCTGCGGCCGATTCCCGCTGGAGTGACGGGTGACCGCACCGCGTGTATCCGCTCGCGGCTGAAATACCGGTTTATCGGTCCGCATCCGTGTCGGCGCATGCCGGGGGGCGCGGGAACGGACCGCGCGCCTGCTCGAAGGCATGACCCATAGCCAGCAGAGCCCGATCCGAGCCCTGCAGGCCGTCGAAGCTGATGCCCACGGGCAGGCCGTCATCGGTCACACCGGCCGGCACGACCAGGCTTGGAATACCGGCCGCACTCTGGAACACCGTGTTTTGAATCACGGAACTGAACCCGCCCCTGAGCAGCTCACCGTTGATCATCAGGTCCGAGGTATCGTCGCCCATCGGCGGTGCGGGGAATGGCGTGGTCGGCAAAACTATGGCATCCAGCGCATGCTCTGCGAAGTAATCGTTGATGGTCTGTTGCAGGCGCGGCCGGTGGACCTCCATCGCCTCTTTGTAACGCACCTCGAGCGCGTTCATGTCGTCCGTGAATGGCGTGAAGCGTTGTTTGACGACCGGAGATGCGATTTTTTCGCGAATCTCATCGACGCTAATTTCGGTTCCGCGGTGCTGCATGTACACGGGCATCTCGCGGACAACCTCGTATGCGGAAATCGCCCAGGCCACCTTGGCCGTGAGCTGCGTCAGCCCGGGTATGTCTGCATCGATGATGACGGCACCCTGGTCCTGCAGTAACGCAACGGCCGCATCCATGATCCGGGCAGTTCGCTGGTCCATGATCTTGTACAGGTCACCGCGCGGGCGACCGAACCGCACGCCGTCGAGCGGAATCTCCACGGCGGCGTGCGCATCGCCGCTGAGCACGCCGTCGAGAATAACGAGATCCGCAACGCTATTGGCCATGATGCCCACCGAATCCCGCGTGGGTGTCGGCGGTATCACACCATCGCCCGGATAGCGCCTGAAACCGGGCCGAAATCCAACGATTCCGGACAGCGAGCACGGCCCGCGCACCGAACCGTTGGTATCGGTGCCCAGCGCCGCCGGTGCCAGTCGTGCCGAAACCGCCGCGGCGGAACCGCCACTGCTGCCGCCCGCAATCACATCATCGCGCCAGGTACTGCGCACGAACCCGTAATACAGGTTCGTACTGCTGCCGCCGACCGCCAGTTCGTGCAGATTGGTTTTCCCGGCGATCAACGCACCCGCGTCCAGGAGCCTCCGGACCACGGTCGCGTCGTAGCGGGGATAATCCTTTTCCAGTGCCGGCGTGCCCGCCGAAGTCGGGTAGTCGCGGGTGTCGATGTTGTCCTTGATGAAAATCGGCACACCGTGCAGCGGCCCCGGATCGATGCCTGCTGCAAGCTGGCGGTCCGCCAGGCGCGCCGCTTCCAGCAGGCGTTCTGGCGCCTGGCTGATCACCGCATTGAGCTGCCGGAAGCGGGCGCAGCGCGCCAGCACTTCCTCGGCCACGGCCACGGCGCTGGTGCTGCCATCACGGATGGCCGCCGCGAGATACTCGATAGTGAATTCCATTGGGTGAGTCAAGATGATTTACCTGGCCACTCCGTGACCGTTACTGCGTCCGCTGCCGACAAGGCCGAATCCACGATGACGTCGAATCTCATGTTTGCCTCCCGTGTTGCATGAGCCGTTTACCTAAATGCTGCATTTTTTCCAGTGTAGACGGATAGGGTCCTGCTAATTCCCGCGACAAAATTCGGCCACGAGCCGGTTAAACTTTTCCGGATATTCCATGTACGGTACATGGCCTGATTGATCGAAGGGCCGAAAAACGACCGGACTGCCGGCCTCTTTCAGCGCCTCATACATCGCCACGCCGGCGGGGAAAGAGCCCTCCGGATCCTCGCGCCCCCAGATAATCAGCGTCGGCACGCGCAACCGGCCCGCCAGCATGTCGGCCCAGATGTTTTCTTTCAGTCGACGAAAATCCGGATGCGCCGGGTTCATGCGGTGCGCATTGAACCAGTCACTGGCCGCCCGGTATTTATCCGTCCGCGACAGCGCGAGGATGCGTTGCACGCGCTGATCGGTGATGTTGTTGTCGGTGTAGGAGAAAAACGCCAGCCCGCGACGGATACTCTGCGCAGTCTCGCCGCCGGGCGGGTGCAGTTCGTTCTGCTGATAAATATAAAAGCGTACGGCCTGGGCGACGTTGCCGCTCGGTGCGATCAGGGTCGAATCGACGATCACCAGCGAGGCCACGCGCTCCGGGTGATCGAGCGCCAGCCGGGTTACCGGCCAGCCGCCCTGGGAATGCCCGACAAGATGCACCCGCTCAAGACCCAGTGCATCGATAAAACCCAGCAGATGCTCGACCACCAGCGGGTAGTAACGGCCGTAGTCGTCGATATCGGCCGGGTTGTCGGTGTAGCCCTGACCGATGCGGTCCAGCGCCAGCACGCGGAAATGTTCGGCCAGGCCGTCGAAATTCTGCTGCCATTCCCAGGCATTGAAGTCAGCCGCCGATGGCTGGCCGCCGTGCACCAGAATCAGCGCCTCACCGGTGCCTTTGTCGAAATAACGGGTGCGCACACCGTTGACGTCGATGAACTTTGCATCCGATTCGGCCATCGCATCGGTGAATGCCGGTTCAGGCGCATCGACGTAGCTGATTGCATCGAGTGCATTGCCAGTTGCATCACGCGCGGTAAGCAGAATCTTGGCCGGCCGCTGCCGGCCGGGTTCGATGTGCACCGTGGCCGTGATCGCATGACGCGTGCAGCGAGGTGCGGGGTCGGCCAGCATGGTGATGTCCGGGCCCTGACCCGGTGGAAAATGCAGGCCCGCAGCGCAGGCGCCGGACAATTCCACCGCACCGGCCTCATGCGCGTCGACACGCAGATAATAAGTGTCGGGCTCGCCCGCCGCAGTTAGAACTGCGGCGGGTAGCAGCCACCGTTCCGGCACCTCGAGTGCGACTTCGCACTGCCGGTCGCCGGTCGCCGCATCAAGCACGCGAATCACCGCATCGCCGGCATCGGCGCGGGCATGAAGTTCCAGAAACAACCCGGGCCGGCGATCGCCAGGGTAACAATGCTGCAGGTTCTGTCGATAGAGGACATCGATGCCGGCGGCATCGAGACCTTCGAGCCGGCTGTCCGCCGACACCGGTTGGCCGCACAGCAGAAAGGTCCTGCGTTCTCCGCGATCCAGCGTGTGCGTATCAAGCGTGCAGCGCGCAGGCTCGGCCGGGGCCGCGAGGGCGATCAGCGAGAGGCATAAACACAACGCGGCTCTCATGGGCATCAGTGTACAAAAATCTGCTCGCGGCCAGCCGCCATTCGCATGATTTCAGGGTCTGCAACCATTTCACTGGCCCTATTTCTTCCGGAACAATGCCATAATCAAGCGCGCATCCTGGTATCCCGCACTGCATCAATAACCAGAATTAACCAAGGGGGAAGGCTCTGATGAACGCTTCGAGCACGCGACACGCACTCGCAGGTCTTTTGGCTGCGTGGCTGTTGGCCGGTTGCGGCCCATCTGCCCCGCCTACGCTGCCAGCCAATACCGAATGGGTGGCCGACGGGGTGTATCTCTTCCAGAGCGGCGGCCATCGCAGCCTGTTCCTGGTCACCGACGCAGGCGTCATCGTCACCGATCCGCTGAATGCGGAGGCGGCTGCGGACTATCGTGATGCGATTGCGGCCATCACCGACCAGCCGGTGAAATTCGTCGTCTATTCACATTACCACTGGGACCGCGTATCCGGGGCCGAAGTGTTTACGGCACAAGGTGCGAAGGTCATCGCCCAGGCACGCTGCGCGGAACGGTTCCGCGACAACCCGAACCCGGCCGTGGTGATGCCCGATATCACATTCGATGATCGCTACGAGATCTCGCTTGGTGGGAAAACGCTCGACCTGTACTACCTGGGCCCCAGCCACGGCGATTGCCTGACCGTATTCCTGGCACGACCTGCCGGTCTGATGCAGATCGTCGCCCTGGTGGAGCCGCCGCGCGCGGCGTTCCCGGCAAACCCGAACGTGCCCTACGTCAGGCCGCATAACCTGCGGCAGTTCTTCACCGCGGTCGAAGCGCTGGCCGAACGAGAAGGAGTGACCGCGATCCTGGCCAGCCGCGTCAAGCTCGTCGACGACGGCGCCGGTGGCCGGCAACCCTCGCCACCCACGGCACCGATTTCGCTGATCGCCGACCAGGCCCGGTTCTGGAATGTGATCTACGCGGCCGTCGAAACCGCGCGCGCAGAAGGTCATGTCGGCATCGACAGTTTCGTAAAACTCAAAACCATCGATCTTGCGCCTTTTGAGCCATTCGACGGTTATCGCAAGGAAGACTTGCCAATCATCATGCGGCGCTTTGTCGGTTTTTACGACATGGGCCGCTAGCCCGCCGGGGGAATCGATCATGCCACTCTTATATATAGCGTTGACCACAGTGCTGATGCTCTCGCTGCCGTTCGCCGCCCAGGCCGAGGAAGCGGAGGTTCCGCTGCTGATGCCCGGCACGAAAATGCCCTTCAAGCTGTGGGAAACCGAACAAGTCGCCGATGGCGTTTACACATTCCGGTATTCGTTTTACCGGACGATGTTCATCGTCACCGATGACGGGGTAATCGCCACCGACCCGCTCAGCCCGGAGGCAGGCCCGATCATGCGCGAGGAAATTCGCAAGATCACGGATCAGCCGGTCAAATTTATCGCCTATACGCATTCGCACTGGGACCATGTGTCCGGCGGCCAGGTGTTCAAGGATGAAGGCGCGACGTTCATCGCACAGGAACGTTGCGCGGCAAACCTGGTCGAGAACCCGCGGCCGTCCGTCGTAACGCCCGATATCACCTACGATGACTATTACAAGATTGAGCTTGGCGACCAGTCACTGGAAATGTTTTATTTCGGGCCGTCGCATGACAACTGCCTGGTTGTGATGCTGGTGAACCCGGCCAACCTGCTGTTCCTGGTAGATATCGCCAATCCGCCGAACGGCTGGACGATGTTCTATAACCCGGCGATTTCCGAGGATCGGCCCTGGCACATGGTGCGCTTCTTTACCCAACTGCAAAATCTCGTCGAAGAACGCAACGTCGAGACGGTGATCGGCGGCCATATGTCGGGCTCGTTCGACCCGGTCACGAACCGCCCGACAATCGTCAAAGGCACGACGGGGCCTGCGACGGTGGTCACGGAAAGGCTGGAATTCTGGACGGCCATCATCGACGCCGCCCGGGCCGAACTCGCAGCCGGCACCGCACCCGAAGAGGTGCCGGACCGGATCGTCGAGAAAGGCCTGCTGGCCGACAAGATCATTGGCTATGACCCGAAGAAGATGCGCATACTGATGCGACGCATGACAAGTTTGGCGCTGACGGGGGAGTAGCGGGAATCGCGGCTAAAGCCTAAAGCCGCTCCCACAAAAGCCGCTGCTGCGAAAGCCACTCCCGAAAGAGCCATCTGCGACAAATGCGGGGTCGCCATTGGTCAGACAGCGGTTGCCTGGAGGGTACGAAGCATGAACAGCAAGCAAGTGCGAACGGTGGTCGGGAGCATTTTGCTCGGGCTTGTGTTCTTCGGCGTCGTCATGGGTATCAGCATGTCGCTGGTGATGCTGAACGCCAGCCAGTCGCCGCAAATCGTGTGGTTTCCCCTGCCCGCCACTGCGGTACTCGCAGGCGCAATCTGGTGGGCGCAACGCCGATGGGGCATCGGCCTGGAGCATCCGCGGGATGTGCCCTGGGCGCGGGTGTATGCCATCGGGTTTGCGTTGACCGTGCTCGGACTCACCGTCGCACTCGTGCAGGGAAAATTTACCGGCATGGTTCGGGCCACTGAGTTACTGGACGCAGAAGTCAGCCCGCTTTTCTTGATGACTTACGCAATTTTTATGTCGGTGCTGGCGGCAATTCTTGCCGAGGCAACCTTCCGCGGCGTCGTTCAGACCCGCATGCAAACGGTGTTGAGTGTCTGGCCGACAGTGATCATTATCGGCGTCGTTAATGTGCTCGCCCATCGCTGGGGGCCCGAACTGACCCTGAACTGGCTCGGTTTGTTCGTCACGCTGGCAGGCTGGACTTATCTGCGCTGGCTGAGTCGCTCGCTGTGGCCACCCCTGATACTGCATACCGTGGTCAATGTCCTCGTCGCGGTAGGTTTATGGTTCCGAGGCCCGTTCGTGCAGGCGGACCTGGCCACCGGTACGGTAATCGTCATCGCGGCGGCCGGCCTGATCGCGCTGGCCGTAGCCGTCGGACTCGCCCGGGGCATGCCGCCCCCAGGCTCCACGGCGTAATCTGTGCTGCCAGTGTAGAGAAAGGGTTGGGATAGCACAGCTGTCCGACAATCTTCAGCAACCCGATGATAGAAGCGACCGTTGTGGGAGCAGCTTCTGTGGGAACAGAAACCGGCTCTACAGGGACAACAGTAAATCTGGCCCCATCTGCTACAGGAGTAGCCCATGCACGTCGACATCATTCTTAATGAATTTGCTTCGGTCGCTGAAGCTGCCGAACTTAGCGTACTGGCGGAATCATATGGGGCGAGAGCGGTCTGGTCGTCCAGCTATGGATCAGACCGCAGCCCGTTCCTGGTCCTGGCGCGCGCCGCCGCGGTTACCAAGCACGTGCGCCTGGGGCCGCTTGCGGTCAGCCCGATGGAGATGCACCCGCTGCTCATGTGCAACACCCTGCTGACGCTGAACGAAATGTGCGGTGGGCGCGCCACGATTACCGTCGGCGGTGGCGGCGGTGTGCTGCAGACCATGGGCCTGACCCGCACCCGCGTGGCCAAATCGGTCACCGACTGTCTCGAAATATTGCGGGCTGCACTGTCGGGCGACGTCGTCAATTACCCGGGCGAAATATACAAAGTGGTCGCTTACCATCCGGGACGCTGGGCTACCGATACGCCACCGGAAATCTATGTCGGTGCGGAACGGCCGAGGAATATATTCACGGCGACGCGACTGGCCGACGGCATCATGCGCAGCGATCTGACTCCGGACATGATGCGCGAGACGATAGCGCACATCGAAGCAGGCTTGGCAACGCACGGCCGAACCGGCAAACCGTTCGGCATCAGTAATTTCTGGGCCTGGCACATCAAGAAAGACAAGGCCGAAGCCGAATATGAGGCGCGCCGCGAATTGATCCTGCGCGGCTTGCTGCAGACTCACCATACCGAGGTCCATCTAAGCCAGGCAGACAGCGATCTCGTACAGGAAAAAAAAGGCGCGTTCTGGAAAGCCTATTTTACCCGCAGCGGCAAGATCGAGGGCATACCAGAGGCCATTGTCACGACGCTGATCGATAAAATGAGTTCGACCGGCGACCTGAACGATCTGGAGCGCGAGATCGAGCGCATGCGGGAGTTCAAAGCGGCCGGCCTGACCGAAATCGCGCTGCGCGTGCACGATGATCCGGTCGCGTCGATCAAACTCATCGGCGAGCATGTCATCCCCGCCGTGCAGTAAGCAGGTGAGTTGGGTGTTACTCGCACTGATCGCCGGCCTGCCCAGCGTACTGACGACCGCCTGTACCAATAGCGACGATGCGCCCTACCACGTGCAAACCCTGGTGCCCGGCGGACCGCTGCACAGCCCCAACGGGATTACATTCGGCCCGGACGGCATGCTGTATGTCGCCAGCGTGGCGGCGCAAACCATTCATCGCGTCGATGTCGCCACCGGGGCCGTCGAAGTCGTGGTGGCGGCCCCGGACGGTGAGTCCGACGACATCGCGTTCGCACCGGACGGCACCATGGTCTGGACGGCCCTGCTCGCGGGTGAAATCCGCGCCCTGCGCGACGACGGGCGCATCGCAGTCATCGCGTCGAACAAGGCGCTGATCAACCCGATCTTCTTTACCACCGACGGCCGCCTGTTCGCTGCGCAAAAGGGCTTCGATCGCCTCTATGAATTTCCATATGACGGCCCGAGCGAGGATGAACACCGGCCGGAACCGCGCCTCGTGGCCAGCAAGATGGGCGACATCAACAGTTTCGAAATCGCGGCAGACGGGCGCCTCTACGCCCCGTTGTCGAATATCGGCACCATCGCACGCATCGACATCGAGACCGGCGCCGTGACCCCGATCGCGAGCGATCTCGGCAAGGTCATTGCCGTTAACCTCGATTCGCACGGGCGTATCTGGGCCGTCGATCTGGAACTGGGACACCTGTGGCGCATCGATCCGGACACCGGTGATGCGCAAATCATCGCCACGACCGAACCGCCGTCGGACAACCTGGCCATCGCTGCCGACGATGCGGTTTACGTCAGTCGCACCGCGGCCAGCGCAATCGTGCGGGTCGACCCTGACACCGGCGAGAAAAGCATCGTCGTGCCGGGAAACTTCGCCTTGCCGGGCGGTCTGGCCATCATGATGCATCAGGGTCGGGAAACCCTGCTCGTAGCCGACAGTTACGGTTATCGGCTCGTCGACACACAGACCGGCGAGGTCACAACCACGTTCAAGCTGGCCGACGTCGGCTTCCCGAACGCCTCCAGCGATGTCGCCGTCAACGATGACTTTTTCGCGTTAACCGATATGGTCACCCGTCCACGCGTGTTCCTCGTCGACCGGGCCAACAACACGGTCGTCGCAACCTGGAAAAACATCGCAGCACCCTCCGGCGTGGTCTTGCAGGACAACGGCAACCCGATCGTTGCCGATTTCGCCACCGGCCGGCTCATCGGTCTGTACCGCAGGAATCGGAAACGGCGCGATGTGCTTGCCGACGGACTGGCGGGCCCCGTCGGCCTCGCCTGGGCCGGACCCCGAGCGATCTACGTCAGCGAGGCCCTGACCGGGCACCTGTCACGCATCGACCTCGAAGACGGCAGCAAAGCTGTAATCGCCGATGGGCTGGCTCAACCGGAAGGCTTGACAGTCCTGGCAGATGGACGCATTGCCGTTGTCGAAGTCGGCAGGCAACGTCTCATCGCCGTCGATCCGGTAACCGGCAACACCGAAGTGCTGGCGACTCAATTGCCGGTCGGCGAACCCGCGGCCGGCGCACCGCCACCGGTCCACGTGCCGAGCGGCGTTGCCCAAGGTGCAGACGGCAGCCTGTATCTCACCGGTGATCGTGACAACAGCGTATTGAAACTGGTAGCGCAGTGATTAACCGGCGGCGCTGAATTTCGGACTGACGCGCCGCTTGCGCGCTTCTTCGCCACCCGGTTTGAGTGGAATCGTATCGAGCACCCAGTTGCCGCTGTCACGCCGTCCGGGTGACGGAATCGCGTATGCAATGTCGCCGTTCTCGGCCTGCAAGCGCTTGTAATCGATCCGCCAGCCGTTCGCATCCCAATCGGACAACCACTCGCGATAACGCACGACCATGGCATCGCTGGGCAACAGAATTTCCCTGGTGTTGGTAGTCGGTGTTCGAATCGGTCGAAGTCTTTGCAGGATACCGATATCTTCGTGAACGATTTCCAGCGTGGGTTTTTCGATCCGCTCATCGTGTTCATCTTCCAGCAGCCAGCTGCGCATATTCAAAAAGAAAATGCGTGTGTTTGAATCATCGACCGGTGCCTCGAACAAATATTGGTGAAACGCATTCTCTGCCGAGATATCGATCCAGGTGACGAGCTGGTTCGGCCCCTGGAACCAGGAACCGGCGGCGCCGACGCGCTTGCCGGTTTTCACTGCAGTCAATTCGGTGTTTGAGTCTTTTTTGGTGGGGAAAGGCATGTAAAACTTGCTGCCCCAGGGAAGTTCCTCGACGGGCGGCGGCTTGCGCATCTGCTCGGGTGACAACATGGGCGCACCCTGTTTGGGATGCACGAACTCGTTGTGAATCGGATCCAGACCGTTCTCCATGGACCGCTCGTAATTGCAGGCCAACTCAAAAACATAGAGTTGAGACTTCCAGCCGTCGTCGCCGTACTCCGGAACTTCATACAGCGGCGGGCGCTCCTCTTCGGGCAGATCGCCGAGAAATGCGAACACGATGCCGTAACGTTCCTGCACCGGGTAACTGTCGACTTTGGCGCGGGCCGGAGGTTTCTGATCGCCCAGCGAGGGAACTCTGGCACACTTGCCGTCGCCGCCGTACTCCCAGCCGTGATATGGACAGATCGCCCGGCCGTCTTTGACCCCACCGGCACTCAGCGAGCCCCCGCGGTGAACACAGGTATCGGCCAATACATGAGCGTTGCCGGCCGTGTCCCGAAACGCCACGAAGGGCATGCCGAGGAGTTCGACCCGCAACGGCTTGTCGTCCGTAATCTCCTCGCCGCGGGCGATGGGATACCAGAAATTGATATACATCGAACGTCACCTCCAGGCTGATGCCGGAAACCTCTCCGGGAAAGTCAAAATACTGCGCCGAAAACAGCTACCCGTTCCGTGATGTGCCACGGCCCAGCCACCGTCTGGGTGATGGCACCGGCATCAGCTATAATAGCGCCCACACAAAGGAAAGAAAATGTTTTTAGCGCTCAAAGGCATTCATTTACTCTCGATGACGCTCTCCGTCATCTTGTTCTTTAGTCGCGGCATCTTACTGCTGCGCAAATCACCGCTCCTTGAGCGAAAGTTTACCCGCACCGCCCCTTATTACATCGATGGCGTGCTGATCATCAGCGCCATCAGTACTGCTGTGATATTGGGACTGTATCCATTTATGGACGGCTGGGCTACGGCTAAAATTCTCGGCACTCTCGCCTATTTAGGCTGCGTGCATGCCGGTTATGGCGCGCGCAAAACGCTGATTTATTGGCTGGGTGTCGTCCCGCTGATCTATCTCGGCGCGGTGGTCGCCTGCCGTGACCCGTTGGCTTGTCTCGGCAGTCCGGTTATATACTAATCGCATGTATATAAATTTCTGGTACCCGGTGGCTCCCAGCGAGGACATCACCAACGACAAACCGCAGCGCGTTCGGATCCTGTCGCTGGATTTCGTCGCGTTTCGCGATACGGCCGGCAACGCTCATGTATTGGCCGATACCTGTTGTCATCGCGGGGCGGCGTTGGGCGAGGGAAAAATCAAGGGCGATTGCGTTGAATGTCCCTATCATGGCTGGCAATACAACGGCGCGGGGCAATGCACTTTGATCCCGTCCCAGAGTGCGGATGAGAAACCACCCGCACGGGCCAAGGTAGACAGTTACCCCGTGCAGGAGAAATACGGGATATTGTTTGCGTTCCTGGGCGATCTGCCGGAAGACGAGCGTCCGCCGATGATGGAAATCGAGGAATACGAGGCGGAAGACTGGCGCGCGAACATACTTCGGGTGTTCGATGTCGATTATTACTACGAGCGCTCGGTCGAAAATGGCCTGGATCCGGCGCACAATGAATTCGTGCATCCCAAACAGGGCACGCCCGGGATGATCATGGATTTTAAGAAAAACCCGATCCAGATCGATCCTCTGACTGACTATGGCAGCGGCTTCATGATGCCATTCACGCAGGTCAACCCGGACGGCGGGTTGATGGCCGATGTCAATTCAGAATACGACGAGATCGTGCATGCCGGTTCCGGACACGTCGGCCCGAATGGGCTGGTCACCTGGTTGCACTTCAGTAAGGAAAAGAGGTTCCACCAGTATTTCTTCGAAGCGCCTATTGACGAAAATC
Source organism: Gammaproteobacteria bacterium (assembly GCA_004357495.1). Classification (GTDB taxonomy): domain Bacteria; phylum Pseudomonadota; class Gammaproteobacteria; order Steroidobacterales; genus SMWD01. The sequence continues at coordinate 7,602 of SMWD01000148.1, read as the reverse complement.
GTACGCGAATCTTTTTCGTCAACATGCGTCACTTCATGATGGATCCCGCCAATGATCAGCGAATTGTCGACATCAACATGGAAATCGCGCAGGAAGATATCGACCTGCTCGTGAATCTGAACCCGGTGCGCACGCCGGAAACGATGACGAAAGAACTCCTGGTCCCGACCGACAAGCCACTGGTGCGTTATCGCGAATACCTGAAGGATTGGGAAAATCGGGGCTGGCGCATCGATATGCTGAAACTCGCAGAGGAACGCGGCAATGTAGCCTCGGCGATTCCGTGCCCGCAGCGGCGCACCGCCAGGAACTGGGTGCTGGATGAGGTGCCGCGGGTTTAAGGGCATCGCGGCTGAAGCCGCTCCCACACCAGCCATCACCATCCTGATACCAAGGCTGCGGGTACCAGGACGCCGGCGACGGCGTATCATTGGCGCGTGAGCAAGGACGGCACATCGAAGACACCCGGAGAGACCGATGAGCTTGAGGGCCGCGGTGGGCTGATGCGCTCGGTGCTGCGCTCCGTCGTGAAGGTCATGACGGTGTCGGACGCACCCGATTACAATCAGCCCTGGCAAACCGAGGGGCCTGACGGAGCAGTTGGCTCGGGTGTAATCGTCCAGACGTCCCGTGGTGCGCGGGTGCTGACCAACGCCCACGTCGTGCAGAACCAGGTTTTCGTCGAGGTGCGTCGCTACGGCAAGTCGCGCAAGTTCGTGGCCGAGGTTGAAGGCGTCGGTCACGTCTGCGACCTGGCGCTGCTGAATATCGAAGATCCGGATTTTGCAGACAGCACACCGGCGCTCCCCATCGGGGGTCTGCCCTTTCTCGGTGACCGGGTGGCAGCACTCGGCTTTCCGATCGGCGGGGAACGGCTATCGATTACCGAGGGCATCGTTTCCAGAATCGAGATGTCTCCCTACGCCCACAGCCAGCGCAACCTGCTGGCCGTTCAGATCGACGCAGCAATCAACTCAGGCAACAGTGGCGGGCCGGTGGTCAAAGATGGTGAACTCGTCGGCATCGCGTTCGAGGCCATGGACGAGGGTGAGAACATCGGCTACATGATTGGCGCGCCGGTGGTGCGGCACTTCTTGTGGGATATCGAGCACGATATCCAGGATGGCTTTCCGGACTTGGGCATAGTGACCCAGCCGCTCGAATCCAGGGCACACAGGCGCTCACTGGGTTTGAGCTCAAACAGTCACGGTGGCATTCTGATTACCGGGGTGGTCCACGGTGGCTCGGCCTGGGGCATCCTCGAGAAGGGCGACGTTCTGCTGATGCTCGACGGGAAAAATATTGCGGCGGACGGGAGTATCCGTTTTCGCAAGGGTGAACGCATCGATCTGACTCACCAGGTTGCCCGGCGACACGTGGGTGAAACCATGCTCGTGAGAGTATTTCGTAACGGGTCGGTACAGCGTTTCGAGCTGCCGATGAAACCGCCACGTTTTCTGGTGGCCGAGGATCGCTACGACGTCAAACCCACCTATTATCTTTACGGTGGCCTGCTGTTGGTGCCGCTGAGTCGCGACTTCCTGACGACCTGGGGGTCCGAATGGTGGCAGGATGCTCCGGCGGAAATCGTTTCGATCTATGAGAATGAGATTCGCAGCGCATCGCGGTCAGAGGTTGTCGTGTTGCAGAAGGTTCTCGCCGATCGCGTCAATCAGGGTTACCACGATTTCGAAGCACTGATCATTGACCGGGTGCAGGGACGCAAGGTCCAGAATCTGAAGCAACTGATTCGCATTATCGAATCCGCAACGGACGAATTCATCTGCTTTCAGAGCCATGACGGCAGTATGCTCGTACTGGAGCGTGACCTCGTCGAAAAGAGAAATCGCAGCATCCTGCTTCGATACGGAGTCATGTCCGATCGTTCGGAAGACCTGCGAGAGTAAAGGCACATCCGGCGCCGGACAATTAACCTGGCGTATCGGGGAAGATCACCATCGATTAGCCCAGCAAACAGTCCTGAGCAAGAAATCATGCCCATCATCGAACCCGGCAACCATGAACTCAACATGCCTCGACGCCTGACGTCAGTCACACCGACACCAACTGTTCTCCGGTGGCGCCGAGTGATCGCCCGTTCATTCGAAAGAGGCCCGATTACTGTTTCTCGGCAAGTGTGATTACGCCAAGATAGAGACTTTCATCGCCGAGTTCGAACTCCATCGAGTGACTGCGCGATGAATCCGTATTCACTTCCAGCTCATATGAACCACTGTTCTTGTCAAGTTTGTCGATCTTGAATTCGCCAAAAATATCGGTTGTCTCCCGTGCTACCTCGCTGCCATTCAGTCTCAGTATCACCTCAGCGGATTCGGCGCACTCTTCGATACCCTCCACATTGGCTACGACTGATCCGGCAACGAAACACTTGGTCATCAAATACAGATTTTTATAATACACTCGGGGTTTCGTCTCGAGTTCCGGCTGCAAGACTTCCAGCCCCTCTTGCTCTTTTATCCGCTGCATTTCCTGATCTTCGATCTTGAGCGATCTGAATACGCCGGTCGGGCAACATTGCTCTGCACGAGTTTGCTTCCAGCCCTCATCCAGCAAATGCGCGTCAAAGATCCATATCTGTGGAATCTGCTTTTCCTCGTTCCAGGAAACCGCACCATACGGGCAGGCATCCACGATCGCTTTCTGACCTTTGGATTTTTCCGGATCGATGATGACGATACCGTCGTCGCGCTTGCTGATGGCGCCATTTTTTGCGGCTTTCATGCAGGGTGCATCATCGCAGTGATTACACATCACGGGCATGAAATGCGCCTCGACAATGGGGTAGCTGCCGCGCTCCTTTCTCTCTATGTCGATCCAGTTATGCCCTTGCGTAGGTTGCGACGCCGCATAACCCGGGAAGTCATTACCGATATGCTCATCCTTCGTAGCCAGGAAGCAGTTACGGCAGTTATCACAGCGGGAAACATCGACGATCATATTCCATTTGCTGGCCATCACACTGCCTCCGCCGGTTTCCAGGTATCAACGCCGGTCCATTTTTCCACTTGAATCAGATTCGTATTCGGCATGATACTGTGGGTTTTTTTGGTTATGGATTTACTGGGATTCAACATGTTGACGCACCCGCCCAGGTCGGTCGATTTACCCGGTTCGCCCGCAGGTCGGTATACGGCCGATCCGGTAGAGGCACTCACGACGCCCGGTCGCAGTCGATCGGTGACTTGCGCAGCGCAGACAACCGAGCCACGGTTATTCCAGAGCCGTATGAGGTCATCGTCCTGAACCCCTCTCTTCCCGGCATCCTCCCGGTTAATCCTGGCCACGAGATAATAATGGCCTGCCACCAGAATGCGATGTTCCCTGATGTCTTTGAGGCTGCTGCCCTCATCGTCACCCATGACATGGAACGGATACCGCGAGTGCGGTGTCAGCAACTGCAAGGGATAGTCCGCCAGCTCCGCATCCTTGTCTGGATCCTCATAGCTGGGCATATACGTGTTTAAAGGCGGCCGCCCCGGATCATCGATTCGGGTCAGCGTCTCGGGAACAAACTCGAATTTCCCCGAAGGCGTTTGCAATCCTTCGCCATACTCTGCGATGTAATCGGATGGCAGCGGATAGGGCTCGGGCACGTCCTTTTTTCGGCCTTCGTAGAACCATTTGTAAGCAGTCGGCGCCCGCGACGATTCCGGCTCCGGGGGCACAACAAAGTAACCCTTTTTCAGGAATTTTCGCCAGGACATATGCTTGGATATATCGGACGAATCGAACACGCGCTTACACCAATCGAGCTCCGTGTTGCCGCCTTCTGAATATATCGCCCCCATATCCAGACGTTCTGACAGGGCAAGGAAAATATCGTAATCAGACTTGGACTCACCCAGCGGCTCGATGCATTTATGCTGCATATTAATCACACGGTGATTGCACATCGAATACATGTGATGCACGTAACCGGCACCAACGTTCAGCTCCTCGCTGATGTCCCAACGCTCGAATACCGTACACGCGGGCAGGATAATATCCGAGAACTTCGTCTCGCCCTCGTTCCACACCGACTGGTTGACGACAAAAGGCAAGTTCTCATGTTGATACATCCTCACCCAGCGATTCGAATTAACCATCGTGCCGAAGGAGGCGCTGCCGTACTTGTAGAGCATCTGGACCGGCACGTGCCCGGGTGACGGATAGCCGAACGGAAAGAACTGGCCCTGCACCGAAGCGACATCGGTCAGGTAACCCGTCGCTTTCCCCTCCATGATCGCCTCGGGCAGATATATCCGCGGAATAGCCTGCCTGACCGAACTCATGGTCACGATGTGCGGCATGCGCTGATAGTTGTTGGCCGCGTTGGCGCTGTACTGAAGATCACCGGACATACCACCTTCGGCGTATCCGGGGAAATAGAAATTAAAGTCCAGCGGCGTACCGAACTGCAGATTGCCGAAGTTGGAACCCGGCCGCCCAAGCCCCTGCATCGCGCCGAGGATGGTCATCATTCGTGCCCACTGTATGCCCATCGGCCCGCGACACGCACCGCCGACACCGCTGCCCCAGCTGCCGGCGCCGAGGTAGGTTTTCTTGGCACCCCATTCCCTGGCCAGCGCCCTGACGTCGCGCGCGGGCACACCGGTTTCCGCTGCCTGCCACTCGGGGGTCTTCGCCGTGCCGTCTGTCTGCCCGAGGATGTACGCCTTCCATTCATCGAACCCGGTGGTTCTTTTTTCCACAAACTCCTTGTCGTAGAGATCCTCGGTGATCCAGACGTGGCAGAGGGCCTGGGCAAACGCCGCATCGGTACCCGGCTTGGGCGAAATCCACTTGCCGCCGAGATGGGCAGCCGTGTGGTTCATGTACGGATCGATATGCACCATCTTGATGCCCAGTTCCTTGGCCCAGGCGCGCCGTTCGGTTCCATCGAACCCATAAGTCGCGTCGGGATCACTGGACCAGAACACAATCATCTCCGCTTCTTTCAAGCAGTCTTCGACCGTGCCATAAGGCTCTGCGGCGCCGAGACGCAAGCTGTTGCCCCAATGGTGCATCGCGCCCCAGTACCACCCTTCCCAGCTGTCGGGGTTATGCACCATCTTGGTCACACCGATCAGGTTCCAGAACCGGTTAAAGGCGCTCAGGTAATGACCGAGGTTGCCCCACTGGTGATGCGACCCATTGGCGACCGCTACCGCCCCGGGACCAACCGCTTTGCAACGTTTTATCTCGCTGGTAACGATGTCGAGCGCTGCGTCCCAACTGATGCGTTCGAATTCTGATTTCCCGCGATTCTGAATATTGCGGTCACCATCGGGATCGAAATCGACCCGTTTCATGGGATACAAGAGTCGTTCTTTCGAATACACCATGGACTTCTGACACATACCGTGTGCGGGCAAAGTGGTACCACGAGACGGTGTAAATACTTTTCCCCTGGCTTTTATGGAAAATGAAGGCGCATCGTCGTCATCGAAATCCATGGGTGTGATTCTGATGATCTTGCCGTCCTTGACGTAGACGAAAACCGGCCCACCATTGGTGCCGTTGGTGTAACGCGTGACACCATTGCCCATGTCGGTCCCGCTCTTCCAGGTAATCGATTCCATGCGGGTCAGCGTGGACATGAACCATACGGCTAACTCGTCCGATCCTTCTATGCCGATTTTGAAATTTTTCGCGGCATCGATGCGTACCAGCTGGTCAAAAGGCGGCGTCAGAAACTCTTCCGCAATGGCTTTGTTCTTGAAAAAGATGGTTAAATCCGGGCTGTCGTGAATGCCCTTCTTCGAGCTTATTTTGCCGTTTTCAAGCTTGATCCAGCGGCCTTCCGGTTTGTCCCTTAATCTGAACTGCGCGACAAGATTTCTCTCCCTCAGGCGCTCCGCAAATTCCGGGTAGATGCGAGCCGCAACTCTCATCGCCTGCGGCATACCCCAAAGTATTATCGAAAAATTCATATCACCCTCCTGATACAGGCGCGGTTGTGCCGTCGGCAGTCATCGATACACATGCATAATGAAGCTCGGACGACTTGCCAGTGGCATAGAGCACACCGAAGTCTCTTAATTCTATGGCCCTGCGACCGCAGGAGTCATAACAAATGTCATGGTTTCGGCCCGGTTCGGCTGACCGAATCCGCCGCTGTCACGGCGCCCAAAACCGGGCCGGCACTGGCTGCCTGACGTCGGCTTATGTGATCGGCGAAACTAAATAACCTGAAATAATTCCTGCAGTGCGCCGCTGCCCGGGTTGCGGACCAGCATCGACGCGCACTTGCCGCGGCCCGGCAGATCGATTTGAATTGGCGCCGAAAATTCTTCCGCACCAACAGCGGCGCAGGCACTGGCAATCTCGTCAAGGTCACCGATTTGAAAGGATTGGGCCAGATAACCGATGTTGGGCGGCACGGCATCCGGCACCAGGTTTGGGACCTCGTAATTGATCGGCGTCGCCAGGGCGATTTTGCCGTACTCGTGATCGCCCTGAACTAACACACTGCGAGTTTGAGCGTCCTCGGGCAGGCTCAGGGCACGATTCGTTTCCGCCCCCTGCAGTATGGATTCGATGAACAATGTCATGCGCAGTGGACCGTAATAGAAGGCCAGCGCCTTTTCCATATCGAGAACGCTGTGAGCTGTCGTGACGACCGATGTAAAGCCGGTCGATGTCCGGCCGTATTCGGCGATGAAGCCGCGAATATGCCCGATCACCGTTTTCGGATCTTCCGTAAGCATTTGAATCATGTTGATGACCACACCGTCCGGGCCGTCGAAAGCCACTTCCAGCGTTTCCCCCACTGCCGGACCGAAATTGTTGCGGGCCGGCTCACTCCAGAAATTAAATCCCTGCGATTTGAGTTGCTCGTAATCCTTCGCGATGTCCTGGGTGTACAGATTCAGATTGAACAGCCCCGTGGCACGACGCACGTCCGGCGATCTGATGAGCTTCCTGGCGTGATTCGGCGCATCGAATTCCATGAGCTGAATGCGACCAACAGGATCGGCGCCATGTCCGAGGAATGCGCATCGTGCGGTGGTTCCCGCGGGCACCTGCCAGTAACGCTCAAACTCAGACCCTTGCCAGGTCAAGGTCTCGGCAACCTCGAGGCCTATGGTTTCGGCATAAAATGCGAGCGTAGTGTCGAGATTCTCGACGCCGATCACCACCACGCTAACCGGGGCGCTAACCGGGGCGCTGGCACCGTTTCCATTGCTGTTCATTAAGAGGTTTCCTGTAACTCAAGCTATTGTTCTATTAAGTTGACCAGATTCTATAGAAATTAACGGTGTATTGAACGTGTGCGCCTGAGAGACGGGAATCCCAACAACCTGACTGACACATCAATGCACAGGTCGATTTTTAGTAATGCTATGCTTCGAATCCGTCAAAGGTACGCAGGATGCGGGATTCCGTCCGGTCTGTGAATCGGACGACCCCACCCGAGCCCTATAAAATCAGCAGCGCAGCAGTTCAATGATTGACTACGACCAAGCACTTAAAATCATTGTCGACACGGCCCGATTGCTGCCGGTTGAGACTATTCGGCTGGAACAGGCGATGGGTGCCGTCGTAGCGACAGACCAGCCCAGTCCCGCCGCCGTACCGCCATTCGACAACTCTGCCATG
>SMWD01000147.1 GCA_004357495.1 Gammaproteobacteria bacterium | reverse complement strand
CCCTGGCCGCAAGCCGCTCATCGGGACTGTAGCCACCTGGAAGATCTTCACCCTCGCCCCGTTCGTCGCCACGACTTTCCAGCGTGGGCCCGGCATGCGGCTCCGCGCCGCTGACCTCACTGTCGTCGTCTATCCGCTGTCGCGGTCTGCGTTGCCGGTACCAGTATTCCCGGAACACCTCATCGAAGCGGGCAATGTCCTCGCGCCGGTGCACCAGCGTCGCCCGCGCCGCAGCATGAACATCCGCGACTGCACCCAGATCGATACGCGTCAAACCGCGGCACAGCTCGATGACACCTGCAGGATCCGTCGCGACGCCCGCGCGGCGAAGCGCGTGAACAAAGCCCAGCACATGGGGTAACAGACTTGAGGGAGTGTCGTGCATGGATGCCGGCAAACTATCAATGCGGATCGTCGTATCAACGTGTCATGGACGCCGCAGCAAATTCCTGCGCCTGCCTGGCATCGTCCGCCAGACTGCCCAGACCGGCAGCGCGCAGCCTGTCGATGTCGCCCTTGTACTTGAGGATGCAGCCCAGCGTGGCGTCGATGGTCTCCGCATCCAGCCCGGTGGCGCCGAGGACCAGCAACGCCTGCGCCCAGTCGATGGTCTCGGCGACCCCGGGCCGTTTGTACAGGTCTTCACCGCGAATGCGGCGCATAAAATGCGCGAGCTGCGCGGCAAAGCTGCCATCGATACCCGGGACCCGGACGCGAACGATTTCCGCTTCCTTCTCCACGTCCGGATAATCGATCCAGTGGTACAGGCATCGACGCTTCAGGGCATCGTGCAGTTCCCGGGTTCGATTGGAAGTCAGCACCACCACCGGGATCTGCGCGGCGGTCAGGGTGCCGATTTCCGGCACGGTGACCTGAAAATCCGACAGGATCTCCAGCAAAAAGGCTTCAAACTCCTCATCGGAGCGATCCACTTCGTCGATCAGCAGCACGGGGGCTTTGGGGCCTTCTGCCCGTATGGCGCGCAGCAGGGGCCGCGCCAGCAGAAACTCTTCGCTGAATATATCGGCGCCGATATTCTGTCTTTCCACGCCGCGTGCTTCTTGCAGGCGAACCTCCAGCATCTGCCGGGGATAATCCCATTCGTACAGCGCCGTCTGTGTGTCCAGGCCTTCGTAACACTGGAGCCGGATCAGTTCCGTGCCCAGAATCCGGGCCAGCACCTTGGCCAGCTCGGTTTTACCGACCCCGGCCTCGCCCTCCAGAAAAATGGGTTTCTCGAGACTGAGGGCGAGAAACACGGTAGTCGCCAAGGCCCGGTCGGCAATATATCGCTGCTCGGCCAGTACCTCGGCGACACGATCAATGCTGGCAAGATCCGATTTGTTCACTACAATTTACCGAGCGCGGCAAGAATTTTTTCCGGAGTAATGGGTAATTCGCGAATGCGTACGCCGATCGCATTGTAAATCGCATTTGCGATCGCCGGCGCCGGCACGGTAATACAGGGTTCGGACAGTGACTTTGCGCCGAACGGCCCGGTGGGCTCATCGGATTCGATGAAAATGCTCTCGATCTTGCGCGGCATTTCCACCGCCGTCAGTATCTTGTAATCCAGGAAGTCCGCCGTGAGGCACGCACCGGAATTCTCTTCGAACTGCAGGTCTTCCATGAGTGCATAGCCAATACCCTGCTGAACACCGCCCTCTACCTGACCTTCGGCAGCGTTGGGGTTAATGACTTTCCCCAGATCATGGGCATAGACAACGCGCTCGACCTGCACGTGGCCGGTTTCCGTGTCCACTTCGACGGCCACGAAGCCCACGGCGGCGGGTGACGGGTTGCCGGCCGGCGCGCTGCTGGCAAGCCCGATAATGGTGCCCTTCTCTTCCACGGTGGTGGGCGCCGGCCCCTCGTCGCCCACTTGGATGTAGGGCGACTCGGCACGTTGCACGACCTCGGCAACGGTTAACGTGGTGTCCGGAGAACCCTTTACCGAGATCGTACCGGCGCTCACCTCCAGGTCTTCGGCACTGACTTCCAGCATGACGCCGGCGACCTCTAACAGTCGTTGCCGGACGACCCGGGCGGCAGCCAGGACGACGGTTCCGGACGCATAGGTCACCCGGCTGGCATGACTCGGTGCGTCGAAAGGCACCGTGGTGGTATCCGCGGTCTCGGTAATACGCACCGCCTCCATCGGCAGCCCCAGCCCTTCGGCCGCAATCTGGCACAGGGTGGTGATCTGCCCGGAACCCAAATCCATGACGGCAGTGTTCAGATCCGCAGTGCCGTCCGGATTCAGCTTGATAATGGCCCCGGAATGCTCGTAAATATCCGGAAACCCGAGGCACCCGCTGACCCACAGCGGCTGGCAGGCAAGCCCCACGCCGCGTTTTTTGTGCCCGTCGTCGGCATTCGGTCGGCCGCGCCCGGCGAAACCGATTTGTTCGGCGCCCCTGACCAGGCACTCGTCGAACGCATAGGAATCCAGCTTCATACCCTGCAGGAAAGGATGCGGATCACCCTGGTGATGGGCATTTTTCCGCCGGAACTCGACGGGATCCAGCTCCAGTTCATCGCATATTTCATCGATCTGGGATTCCACGGCGAAGCAGGCCTGGGGCGAACCGTACCCCCGGAAGCCACCGCCGACCATATTGTTCGTGTAAACCGAGTAACCCTCCCATTTCCGGTTCGCACAGCGATAGGTCAGGAAAAACCCGAACATGCCGTGCACATTGATGACCTCCGCCCCGTGTGTGGCATGCGCGCCGGTATCCAGGATGCTTTTGGCATAGCGAGCCGTAAACGTGCCGTCTTTCTTCACGCCGGTTTTCAGATAAACCTTGATCGGGTGACGGGCCGTGGTGATGAAATCCTCGTAGCGGGTTTGTTCTATCCTCACCGGTCGGTTGGCCTGCCGGCTGAGCAACGCCGCAATGGGTTCGATATAGCCGATGTCCAGCTTGCCGCCGAAACCACCGCCGATATAAGGCGGCTTGATGACGCGCACCCGGCTTTCCGGAATCTCGAGTACGTAAGCCAGTTTCTGCCGCAGGCCGAACAGATGCTGCATGGACGAATGCACCGTCATATTCCCGTTGGCCTCGGCATCCACGACACAGACTCGCGGTTCCATGTAACAGGTGTGGACGCGCTGGGTCGTATAAACACCCTCGAAAATGTGGTCTGCCTCGGCAAAACCCGCGTCCAGATCACCGAACTCCATCTCCGGGTTAACCGCGATATTGTTCTGCGCATGCTCGTGGAGCTGCGGCGCACCTGGCGCCATCGCTTGTTCCGGGTCGAACACGCACGGCAGTTCCTCGTATTCCACGTCGATCAGTTCCAGCGCCGCCTCGGCAATAGCGACCGATGTCGCCGCCACCGCTGCTACCGGCTGACCCGCATAGCGCACGGTATCGCTCATCACCAGCATGTCCTGCACCATACTGAGCGCATCGGTGGGCACGAAGTAGACGGTGGTGTATTTGCGCTTTGGGCAGTCCGCAGGGACAAGCACGGCTTTGACGCCGGGCAATTGTTCCGCCGCGCGGGTATCGACGTTCAGAATTTTTGCGTGGGGATAGGGGCTGCGCAAAATTTTCCCGTGCAACATGCCCGGCAGTTTGATATTGACCGGGTATCCCTTGCCCCCGGTGACCTTGTCAAAGGCATCGGGCCTTGGCACGCTCTTGCCGATGATGCTCTGTGTCATATCTCGCACCTGTACCTGCCGATCCCGTCCCAAATCCGTTAAGAAGCCGCCGCGGCCAGCTTGATGGCGTCGACGATTTTCTGGTAGCCCGTACACCGGCACAGGTTGCCTGCGATGGCGTGACGAATCTCGTCTTCGTCGGGATTATCCAGCGTATTCAGCAGCTCCTTCGCCACCATGATGATCCCGCTGGTGCAGTAACCGCATTGCACCGCACCCGCATCGATAAATGCCTGCTGAAGCGGGTCCAGCTCACCATCCCGGCCAATGCCTTCGATGGTAATGATGTCCCTGCCCTGTGCCGAAACTGCATACATCATGCACGAATACACGGCCTTGCCATCCACCTGGACAGTACAGCAACCGCAGCCACCGGAGTCACAGCCGCGTTTCGGTCCGATCAGATCGAGGGGGCCGCGCAGCACCCCCAGCAGGGTTTCATCAGGACTCACGGCAAGTTCATGGTCGTCCCCGTTCACGTTGAGCCGAATCAGCTTTTTCATTGTCTTGCGCCTCCCGTCAACGCAAACGCTCCAGGGCACGGGCGAGTGCTCTGCGCGTATAGACGACGGCCATGTACCGGCGGTATTCCTCCGAACCCCGATGATCAGTGACCGGATCGATATCGGCAGCCACTGCCGCAGCGGCGGCCTGGAACGAATCATCACCCGGTTTTGTACCGTTCAGTTCCAGCTCCGCACCGCCTGCACGCACATAGCATTCGCCGACCCCGCCACCGATCACGATCCGCGCATCCCGACACAGGCCGGCCTCGTCCAGCGTGAACCGAACGGCCACATTGATGATCGCCAGATCATTGGCGTTGGTCTCCAGCTTCAGAAATGCGCTGGTAGTTCCGGCCGCGTGAACCGGCAGTCTGAGTGCGGTAATAAACTCATCCGGCTGCAACGCATTTTCGAACAGGCCGGTAAAGAATTCCGTCAGTACAATTTCCCTTGCGCCACCGGCGCCCGTCACGTGCGCCGTGCCGTCAAGGGCCAGCAGAGTTGCGGGCACATCGTACAAAGGCGCCGATGCCGCCAGACACCCGCCCACCGTGCCGACATTCAGAATCTGCACGGGCGGACAAGCGAGGGCATCTTTGACCGCGCCAAACGCGGCGTCACCCTGAATAAAATCAGCCCGCTTCAATTCGGCAAGAGTCGTGGTCGCCCCCAGGCTGACCCCCGATGAATCGGCTGCAATTCCGTTCAGCCCGAGCGCGCCGATGTCGATCAATGCCTCAACCTCCGCAAGGAGGCCACGGGCTTCCAGGCCACGAACAAAAGTACCGCCGGCAACGATCATTGCGTTCTCGCCGAACCGCTGCAGCAATTCAATCAGCTCGCTTTGCTGTTCCGGAATGAAGTAGTCGCTGAGAGCCGGCAGTGTCACTGTCTGGATTCCTCAATCAGTTGCCGCTCAATCTTACCTTGACCGAGTACCGGCTCCCATGTGGCGAGTTGGCTCTTCGAGCAGACTGCATTGCCGTTTGGGCAAAGGGATTGAGGGGGCCATATTTTTGTTCCTTGTTTCGTGAGAGCGAAGAACCTTTATGCTATCGTCCGAGTAAGTTCCGCCTTCGCCGCTGCGCTCAGGCCAGACAATTCAGAGATAATAAATGTACCCCGCACCGTTTCGCTACCATCGGGCCAACTCTGTAGACGAAGCCATCTCGTTGTTATCGGATCTGGGGGACGGCGCGAGGGCGCTGGCCGGCGGCCAGACATTGCTGATCTGGATGAAGCTTCGCTTTGACGAGCCATCCGACCTGGTCGACCTGGGGCGAATTCCTGAACTCTCCTATATGGATCACGATGATGCCGAGGTGCGCATCGGCGCCCTGACCACGCATGGCCGGATTGCCGCCTCACCGATCGCCGCACGCATTCCCATCGTGCGCGATTGCGCCAATGGCATAGCCGATTATCAGGTCCGCAACCGCGGCACCATCGGCGGCTCCGTGGCGGCGGGCGATCCCGCCTGTGACTGGCCCGCACTGCTGCATACACTGGATGCCGAGATCCTGTGCAAGGGCCCGAACGGCGAGCGCAGCATAGACATCAAAGATTTCATCGAGGATCTCTACGCTACGGCGCTGGAAGATGCCGAGATCGTTACCGGCATACGCTTCAAAATGCCGGCGGCCAACAGCGCCGGAGCCTATGTGGGCTTCAAGCGCTGCGCGCCCGCCTACCCCACTGCCACCGCCGGGGTGCAACTGACGCTGACAGACGGAGATATTTGCGAGGATGTACGCATCGCCCTCGGCTCGGCCGGTCTGACCCCGATCCATGCCATCGACGCGGAAGCGGAACTGCGCGGCAAGCCGCTGAGCGAAAAAAATATTGAACAGGCCGCGGAGGCAGCGGTAGCTGCCTGCGATCCGGTCGATGATCAAAGGGGTTCTCCGGCATTCAAAAGGTCCGTGCTCAGAGTCCTCGTTAAACGGGCCGTTGGCATTGCGGTTCGGCGGTGTGGCGGCGAATCAGTTGAAAGCAGTCATGAATACTATTGAAGTGATAGAACCTGTCGCCGTTGAAGTGACGGTTAACGGGCAACGCTATCAACGGGAAGTTGAGCCGCGCATGTTACTGGTGCAACTGCTGCGGGAGGAGTTGCGGCTCACCGGCACACATATTGGCTGTGACACCACATACTGCGGTGCATGCACCATTTTGCTGAATGGCGACCCGGTCAAGTCCTGCACGGTACTGGCTGTCCAGGCCGACCAGGGCGAGGTCCTGACGGTGGAAGGTTTGGAAAAAGATGGAAAACTTCACCCGCTGCAGGAGGCTTTTTCAGAACACCACGGTCTGCAGTGCGGATTTTGCACGCCGGGCATGCTGATGTCTGCGTATGCCTTGCTGGCTGACAACCCGGCACCGAGTCGGCAGGAGATTCGCAAAGGCATTGCCGGAAATCTGTGCCGGTGTACGGGTTATGAAAACATCCTGAATGCGGTTGCGGCCGCAGCGGAAGAGATGCGAGGGGAATAAAGTCATGGGCATCAAATTTGACGGTGAATTTTCGGTACCGGTCTCGCGGGAAGAAGCGTACGAGGTGCTGTCTGATCCGGAGAAATTTGCGCCGTTGCTCCCCACTTATAAAAGCCTCGAGATGCAGGACGAAAAAACCGCCATCGTCAAAGTGAAGGTCGGCGTGGGGAAAATCAGAGGCACGGCGACGATTGCGCTGGTTCTGGAAGAAAGCATATGCCCGACGAGAGCCGCATACAGCGGCAAGGGCAAGATCATGGGCAGCGCTTTCAATTTAGCCACCGCATTCGAGCTAACCGAAGCCGACGGCGGTGGTACGCTGGTGAAATGGGAAGGTGAGCTGGACATATTCGGCAAACTCGTGTCGCTGGCCGGAGGCTTGATTCGCCCGCTGGCAAAAAAGGACATTACGCGACTCATCGATGCCCTGCAGGCAGCGCTCACTCCCAACGGGGAACAAAGCGCTTCCGGCATTCAGGGTTCCGGACGCTGAACACCATGACCTGGTCAGGCAAATCGCCACGCCGCAAAGAGGATGATCGCCTGATCCGCGGCAAGGGCCTGTTCACAGATGACGAGCAGGCACCGGGCATGCTGCATTTGTATATTTTGCGTTCCCCCTATGCCCACGCACGCATACTGAACGTGGATGTTTCCGCGGCGGAAGCATTGCCGGGGGTGGCCTGTACACTCACCGGTCGCGAGATCGAAGCGCTGTGCGACCCGTATATGCAGCTCGGACCCGAGCCGGCGGCCAGCATCCGGGATCTGCCGATGGCGGTCGACAAGGTCGTATTCCAGGGTGAGCCCGTGGCGGCCGTGGCGGCAGAATCGCCCGCCATCGCGATGGATGCGGGCCAGTTGATCGATGTCGACTACGAGATGCTGGACTCGGTGATGACTGTCGACCAAGCGCTCGATGACAAAATCATACTGCACGACGCGGCCGGGTCCAACAAAGTCTGGCACGACGTGTATGAGTACGGCGACGTGGACAAGGCCTTCGAAGAGGCTGCCCACGTGGTCAAAATCGAGCGCCTGCATTTTCACCGCTATTCGAGCACGCCGCTGGAAACCAATGCCTGCGTGGCGGAATGGACGCGCCAGGATACGGTCGAATTCCTGTGCAATAACTCATTCCCCGGTTTCGCCCAGCAATTGCTGGCGCCCGGGCTGCGGGTGCGTATCGACCAGCTGCACATACGAACCTATGACGTGGGCGGCAGTTTCGGCAACAAGATCTGGAACTATGTCTATATGGCGCTTGCGGCACTCGCTTCGCGCAAGGCCGGGGGCCGGCGGGTCAAATGGTCGGAAGTGCGCACGGAAAATTTGCTGGCCAGCGGGCACGGCAATGAACGCACCTTTCTGGATACCGAAGTGGCCCTCGACAAGGACGGTGTGCTTACGGCGATTCGCTCCAGGCACCTGGATGATTGCGGCGCCTATACCCGCTATGAACCCCTGGGCTGCGTGATCTGGTCACAGGTCCTGCCGGCGACTTACAAGATTCGTAACCTGCGCATCGAGTTTACCCAGGCCGTTACGAACAAATGCCCGGCGGTGCCGAATCGCGGTTACTCCCGGATGCAACATATCTGGTTTATGGAACGGGTGATCGATATATGTGCCCACGAACTGGACATCCCGGCAGACGAGATGCGCTTGAAAAACTACATCCGGGATTTCCCCTACGAGACGCCCAACGGTTGTATCTACGATTCCGGCAATTATCCGGCCATGCTGGATAAAGCCAAGGACCTCATCGGCTGGGACGCGTGGCAGACTCGTCAGGCCGACGCGCGGGCCGAGGGCCGGTTCGTGGGGATAGGCATCGGCACAACCCTGGACTCGGGCACCAATAATTTCGGTCAGGCGCAGATCATAAATCCGAATCTGCCGTTCTCGGGCAACTCCGAGGTCGCAAACATAAAGCTTGATATGGAAGGACACGTGGTCGTCAGTCTCGGCACGGCGCCATCCGGGCAGGGTCATGAGACGGCAACGGCTCAGGTCGTAGCAGACGAGCTGGGCCTCGATCCGGACATGGTTTATGTCCGGCCGGGATTCGATACGGCATGGAATACCTTTGTCGGTCATTCGGGCACCTATGCCAGCCAGTTCGCCGTCACCGGACTGTCGGCGGTGCATGGCGCCTGTCAGAAACTCAAGGCCGAAATGCGGCGTCTGGCAGCCTTCATGCTGGAGGCCGCGGAAGAGGACCTGGATTTCGGCGTGGGTGACGAAGGTCCGGAGCTGCGGGT
>SMWD01000146.1 GCA_004357495.1 Gammaproteobacteria bacterium | reverse complement strand
GCAGCAGCGTCGGGTCGTTCTTGTGAGCGTGAGTCAGGATATACAGTCGTCCGATCTGGTGGAGCAGACCGGCCAGCAGCGCCTCATCCGCTCGCTGTCCGTGGACCTTCCGGGAGACGACGTAGCAGATCGTGGCGACGTTATTGCTGTTGCGCCAGATTGCGTTGAGCTGGCCGTGGATCGGTTGCAGGGATTCTTGTTGCTGCATTTGTTTCATCGCGTAGGGGTTGCGGCATTGGTGCTGGCCTTTATCCCGGCCCTGTTCGGGGGCTACGGCCTCTATTGGGAGCGCTGGACGACCTCGCTGCCGGCCGGGTGGATCGAGGAAATGATGCGTCCATCTGGCGCTAACCGGAATTTCGGTATGCAGTTGTGGCTTGGCACCGAGTGGGAAGAATATCGGCGCTATGATTCTGCACCGGGGACCAGCGTGAGCTGGCATTCTGAGCCGTTCGCGGCCGACGATGTGGTTTTTCTCGATGGGCTCGGCAAGCGGCAGTTGTATATCGTCCCGTCCCAGGAACTGGTCATCTTGCGAACGGGGCCGAATGATTTCGGATGGGATGATTCTCGTTTGCCTGATATATTGATCAGAGCGTTGCAGGGGAAGGATGCCGCATGACTATCCGATTGATGCTGGGGGCGCTGTGCCTCGCAGGTTTAAGCGCATGTGGTGACGCGCCGGTTCCCGGTGTCGAGGTCGATGGGGAACGCCTCGCGGTCGTCGACGTGCATCTGCATACCGGCACCTGGGAAGGGTCACCGCCACGCTTTCAGGAGCGGCTCGGCGAGCGGGTGCCGAACGGGTTCAAGTGGACCCTGAAATTTCTGACCGACCGATGGCTCAGCGCCGAGCATATTCTGAGTGAGCTGGACGATGCGGGTATCTCGGCGGCCGGTGTCTTCTCGGTCTATAGCCCGCATACGACCGGTATCGCGACCAACCAATTCGTAGCCGACGTGGTTGCGGCCAATCCTGACCGGCTCTTTGGTTTCGCGAGTATCCGTCTCGACCAGTGGAACCTCGACAGCGCGGTACAACTCGCGGCGTTCGAAGATGCGTTGACCAGGCTGCCGCACATGATCGGCGTCAAGCTGGCGCACGCACATCAGCAGTTCCGGTTTGATGATGCGCGTTTCTATCAGATATATGAAATCGCTGGCCGGTTATCGAAGCCGGTTTACCTGCACACGGCGACAAGCCCGAACCCGGGTACACGACTCGAACCGCCGTACACGGATCCGTATTACCTCGAAGAGGCGATTGTTCGTTATCCGCAAACGATTTTCATTCTCGGCCACTCCGGTTGGGATTCTGCGCGCCGGAAGCTGACCTATGTCGATGCCTGCATCGACCTGGCCCGGCGTTACGACAATGTCTACCTGGAGCCGGGCGCACTTGGTGCGGCGCGTGCCGCCGAAGTTTTGCCGGACTTCGTCCGACGGATCAAGGCGGGCAAGGTCATTCACAAGCTGATCTATGGCTCGGACGGGCCCCAGTACCCCGGCTACATCTCGAGTCATCTGGAAAATTTCGTGGCCGCCATGCAGGCTGCGGATTACACGGCGGATGAGATGCGCATGATTCTGGCCGCGAACTTCAGCCGGGTATTTGGCCTGCCTGAATTTGAGCTCTGATTAGTGGTGGATGCAATAATGACAGTGAAACGACCGGCCACCTTTGTTGCCACCGCGTGCCTGGCCGGCGTGCTGGCGGCTTGCGGTGCGGCGGAAGCTCCGCCGACTCCGGTCGTGATCAGCGGTACGATCAACGTGCCCGATGGTGTGCCGACCGACGGCAAGGTCACCGTCAATTTGTATCATGCGTGGGCGCTCGACGGCGATCTGCGCCATCCGATCGAGGAGATCGAGAGTTTCGAGGCGACGGCCGGCGCCTATCGTCACGCGTTTGCTTACCCGTCGGATCGGGGCGAGGGCCTGCTGATATATGCGTGGCTGGACGTAGATGGTGATGGTGCCCTGTGCAGCCCGACGGTGCGCATCGACCGGGCCGGCCTCACCGAGGTCCGGGGTTTTCCGGCGGCAGAAGTCACGGCAGACATCGACCTCGCGGTGCCGTGTGCGGCGCCGAACTGGTTCTACCCGCCGGCGTCAGCGGACTAGGCGCACCTGAGCCGGCGCGGGCAAGGGCAGACGCGTAGTTTCAGTACAACGGGACCGAGGAATCGATTTCCTCGGACCAGGCCTTGATGCCGCCACGCAGGTTGTGCAGGTTGGTGTAGCCACGGCGGCGCAATGTATCGGCCAGCGCCTGGCTGCGGCCACCCGTGTGGCAATGCAGGATAATTTCGCGGTCCTTCGGCAACGATTCGACCCGTTGCATGGTCTCAGTGTTCCACGGACGTGCGCCGGCGATGGAAGCCTTGGCGCGCTCATCGTCTGAACGCACGTCGATCAGCAGGACATCCGCGCCGCTGTCGAGTCTTTCCTTGAGTGCTTGCACCGTCATCTGGTTCACCGGCGGCGGCGCATTCGGATTATCGAACGCAAAGCGTGTGCCGGTCAGCTCTTCCTCGAGGATCAGGTTCAGACCGTCCGCCCGGGATGCCGTCCAGGGATCCATGTGCAACTCGATGTCGCCGATCTGAACCTGCACGGCCCCGCCGTGCGTCGGGTCGAGGCTGATCTTGTGCGTCCAGTCGGCGCCGATTTGCAGGTGCAGAGATGCATTCGCGTTCGACTCCACCGCATTCTGCATGGCTTCGATGCCGGCTTCGTTGATGGTAATCGTCGGCGTCGTGACCTCAGGTGCCGGCACACCGAGTGCCTCGCCGAGATCGCCGCTTTTCATCATGTCCTGGATGATGTCGCAGCCGCCGATCAGCTCGCCGTCGACATACAGCTGGGGAATCGTCGGCCAGTTGCCGTATTCCTTGATGCCGTCGCGAATATTCGCGTGCTCGAGGACGTTCACGGTCAGGTAGTCGGGCAACATCATGTTCAGGGTCGAGATAGTGGTGGCCGAGAAACCGCATTGCGGTTGCGCGGGCGTACCCTTCATGAACAGCACGACTTTGTTGTCGGCCAGCAGGCCGTCGATGATATCGCGCGTTTCGCCGCTGAGTGCCATCAGACCGAGAACGAGGAGCCGCAGCCGCAGGTCGTCTTCGCATTCGGGTTGCGAATAACGAATCGCGAGCCTTCGAGATCTTCTTTATAGTCGATCTCGGCATCGATCAGGTACTGAATGCTCATCGGGTCGACCAGCAGCGTGACGCCCTGGTTCTCGAATTGCCGGTCGCCTTCCTGAATTTCCTCATCGAAGGTGAAGCCGTACTGGAAGCCGGAGCAGCCGCCGCCGCTGATGAATACGCGCAGCATCAGGTCGTCATTTTCTTCCTGTGCGATCAGGTCACTGACTTTCAGGGCGGCGGCGTCGGTGAATGTCAGCGATGGCCCCGCGGGTACATTTTGTGTTAATTCCATGCCTGCTACGTTACCCAGTCTGACCCTATGGTGTCAATCTGGCCCGGTATTTTTGCTAACTGGTCCCGGGGCCCGGGGCCCGGGAGCCGGGATTCTTGACATATTCACGTGCTGCGGTACGGTCGCAGCCCGATGGATAATTCGAAGTCACAGACCGGCGCCGTGCTGGCCAGCTACGGGCTTGCGGGCGCGCGGGTCGAACCGCTCGGCAACGGGCTGATTAACCGCACCTGGCGGGTCGGGGCGCCCGCTGGCGAACGCTATGTGCTGCAGTGTGTTAACGACATGTTCCCGGTGGCGGTCAATGCGGACATCGATGCGCTGACCCGCCACCTTGCGGCGAGCGGGTTGCGCACCTGCCGACTCGTCCCGACGCAGGACGGCAAGCTGTGCGTGCGGTTCGACGGGCGGACCTGGCGGCTGCTGACGCATATCGACGGCATCAGCCACGACTCGCTGCCGACCGTCGGGCACGCCCGTTCGGCAGGGGGTTTATTGGCCCGCTTCCATCGCTCGGTCGACAGCCTGACGCACACCTTTGCGACCGAGCGGCCGGGTATCCACGATACGCCCCGGCACCTTCGATTCCTGCGCGAGACGCTGGCCCGCCGTGCCGACCATCCGCAGTACGCGAAGATCGCGGCGCTGGGCAACGAGATACTCGCCGCGGCCGACCTGGTGCCGGTATGGCCGCCGACCCCGGATCGCATCGTGCACGGTGATCCGAAAATCAACAATATATTGTTTGCACGCGATTCCGACGAGGCGCTGTGCCTGATCGATCTCGATACGATCACGCACATGCCGTTACCGCTCGAGCTCGGCGACGCCATGCGTTCATGGTGTAACCCGGCCAGCGAGAACAGCCGTTACGGTGAGTTCGCGGCGGCGTTGTTCGAGAGCGCGATCGGAGGGTACGCGGAGGTCGCGCGCGGCTGGATCACGCCGGCGGAGTCCTCGGCGATTGTCGCCGCAACTCATTCCATACTCATCGAACTGGGCGCACGTTTCTGTGCCGATGCGCTGAACGAGACCTACTTCGGCTGGAACCCGGCACGTTTCACGAGTCGTTCGGAGCACAACCAGGTGCGGGCGGCCGGTCAGTTGACGGTGGCCAGATCGCTGCTTGCGCAGCGGGAGCAGCTCGACGCGATGATCGCCGCGGCGTTTGCCTGCTAGTCCGACCAGCTCTCGGCTTCATCGATGGCCTTGCGATAGTACGCGAGGTTGGCCCACAGGAAACCGATCGCCGCGCAGCCGGCGCCTGCCGCGACAACTGCCAGGGTGTATCGCAACGCCGCCCCATCGCCGAATACGTAGTCGGTGATGGCGCCGACGGCGACGCCGCCGACGGACAGCCCGAGGATGTTGATGACCAGGTAATACAGTGCAGTCGTCTGGCCACGCAGCTGGTTTGGCGTGATCATCATCAGCGCCGCGACCCCGGTGGCGGTGACGCCTCCCGCCCCCACGCTGGCCGGAACGAGCATGGCGATGGCAAGTTCAGGGCCGGGCATGAGCGGCACGAGCACCGAGCACGGCACGAAAAGCAGCGCGAAGCAAAAGCAGGCCCGCATGTGACTGTCCCGGTGGCCGCGTCGGTAGAGGATGTCGGCGAACCAGCCGCCGAGGTTGACACCGATCGGCCCTGCAATCAGGTTTACCAGGCCGTACGCGAGGCCGATCGTCGGGATATCCCAGCCCCAGGTGCGGATGAACATCGTCGGTATCCAGAACAGGAACGCATAACCGATGCACGTGACGACGGACATGCCGAGGAAATGGCTGCCGTAGACCTGCCACCGTTCGCGCAGATAACGGATCGTGTCGAGAATCGACAGTGTTTCGGTCACTTCCGGGTTGATTGCTCCTCCGGCGGCCGCTTGCGGGTCGATCGGCAGGCGCAGTTTGTCGTGACGCTTCGGCTCGCGCACCGTGATCATCAGCGCCGCGATGACGAGGCCGGGCAGCCCGACGATCAGAAAGACGGTCTGCCACGCGTAGATTTCCCCGACCACCGGCAAGGTGATCGGGGGTGCGTCGATCACCTTGCCGATGATGCGGCTGCCGATGATCAACGCGATGCCCGCACCCAGCGCGACACCCATGTTGTAGAAACTGATGGCGCGCCCGCGGCGTTCACGCGGAAAGTAATCGCTGATCAGCGACAACGCAGCCGGATTCAATGTCGCCTCACCCACACCCACGCCGACGCGTGCAAGGAACAGCTGAGTAAAATTCCGCGACAGGCCGCAGGCGGCCGTCATCAGGCACCAGATGGTGATGCCGGCGGCGATAATACCGCGCCGGCTGAACCGGTCGGCCAGCCAGCCGATCGGGATGCCGAGGATGGTGTAAAACAGCGCGAACGCAGAACCCATGATCAGGCCCATCTGGGTATCCGTCAGGCCGAGGTCGATGCGAATCGGTTCGACGAGCAGTGCGAGGATCTGCCGGTCGAGGAACGATACGACGTAGGCGGCCGTGAGGACAACCACGACGTACCATGCGTAGGCATTGGAGGGGTAGTCTGGTTGCGATCGGTCGGTTGCTGGTGGCATATGACGGGATGAATCTAATGACAATTCGTGCAGCTCTCGATTTGCACGAGTCGTTGTTCCGTGGTTGTGGCCGGCCCGGTTGGCCATCCGTGTGTGTGGCAGCGCGTACAGGTGTATTTCCGTTCCAGCACGACGGCATGCGCACGTCCGAAATGCCAGTAGCCGCTGCGGTCGGCTGCCAGCAGTGTCTCGAGTTGCCCGGCGGTCAGCAGTGGCACGGCCCCGGTCGTGTGATTCGCCGGCGTATCCGCCAGCGGAGAAGTGACGCTCCAGGTGGCGCGGCTGACGGTGTTGCTGGTCTTTGCGTAGGTCGCCGCGGAGGCGCCGGCGATCCGGCCGGTCAGTACCGATGGTGCAAGGAAGGTACCCGAGCCGCCGTGGCTGCCGTTGATGCCGGCGACGCCGGTCAGTTCGCCGGCGGCGTACAGGCCGTCGATGGCCTGACCGGTGTCATCGACGACGCGTCCTTGCAGATCGATTGTCAACCCGCCCAGGCTCTTGCGCGTCATCGGAAACAACTGCATGGCGAAATAGGGCGGGGTTGTCAGCGCCACGCCGTCGGCGCCGGGGAATCGCTGGAAGTCTTCGTCCCGGCCCGCCGCCACGAACCGGTTATAGCGATCGACCGTGGCTGGTAATGCAGCGGCCGGCAGACCGGCCACGACCGCGAGTGCGGCAATCGTGTCGGCTCTGTGGGTGGTGTCCGGGTCGCCGAGTATCTCGTTGGCTATGGTCTTCGGGTTCAGCCACGGCGCGCCGCGCAGCCGCAGCTTGCGGCGGCCTTGTGCATCGAAGATCAGCCAGTGCGTCTGGGGCGTCAGTGCGAGGCCGGCGGCTTCGGTCTGTTTCGAGTCCGCGGCCTCGTTAACGAAGCGCCGGCCGCTCGCGTCGACCCACAAAGCCGCGGGATTGGTGACATGCAGGCCGCGTGTCGGGTCGCGGGGATTGGGCAGGCCGTTGATGAACGTGACCTGGTGATCCATCCGGTGCAGCGATACGTCATACGCCTGCGCGATCGAAATGCCATCGCCGGTCGCGTTGTGTCCGGCACCGATCAACAGGCGTTCCGGAGCGGCCAGTGCCACGGGCCAGTGCGCCCGGACGACTTCGAGGTTGCTCTGAAAGCCACCGGTCGCGAGTATCACGGATGGCGCAAGTAGTACCCCGGACTTCCCGGTGCGCGTGTTTCGGTGTCTGACACCGATCGCCCCGTCCAGATCGATCAGATCGTCGACGCGCGCATTCATGACGAAGCGAAGGTTCTTGCGGCCATAGGCTTCGCGTAACATCGGCACGATGACGTTGACCGCGGTGCCGCCGGCGAAATGGAATCGCGGTACCGTGGTCTCCGGCGTGTCGAGCAGGATATTGAAATTTACGCCCAGCGCGGTCAGCCAGTCATGGATATCCACACGCGACCGGTCGGCGAATAATCGTACCCAGGCCGGATCGGCATCCTCTCCCCATGCCATCAGGTCGCGATATGCGATCTCGGGAGAATCGGCGTGCCCCTTTTTTTCCTGCAGCGGCGTGCCGACGAGCGCGAAGCCGCCGGCCTGCACGGCGTGGCCACCGGGCATCGAAGACGTCTCGATCAGGATTACGCGGGTATCGGCGCCGGCGCCGCTGGCCTCCAGTGCGGCCGATAGCCCGGCGATGCCGGCACCAACGACGATGATGTCCGCGTCCGTGCGCATCGGTTCGGGGTCGCACGCGGCGAGGGTGCACGCCACCAGCAGCAGCAATGTTGCCTCGGCTAGTCTGCCCATGCGCCAGGTCGATCATCGGTCCGTGGCGTGGGGGCATGCGGTGGCCGGCCGATGATCTGCTCGACCGGTGTCTGCGCTTTGATCATCTGTTGGCGCGCGGCCGCGCGGGCGCGTGCAGTCCGTTGGTCGATACCGCGAATCATGCTGTTGACGAGAAACGCGTTGTCCCAGCCGGACTTGAGCGGTTGCGGGCCGAGCGCCGGCCCCAGTCGGACGATGACCAGATCGTACGACGGCACGACATACACGCGCTGCGCGCCGCGGCCCGAGAAGTAATAGACATCGTGGGCCAGGAACGGCTCGGTGCGGCGGTAAGCGCCGCCGGCCGCGGACTTCAGGCTGCGCGGGTTTGCTTTCTCCGGATAGGCAAGCCACGTCTGCAGGCCATACCACATCGATACCGGCGATTGCGCGACCATCCGGTCGATCCAGCCGGCCGTCACGATGCGCTGGTCATTGATGCGGCCCTTGTTCAGCATCAGTTGACCGACGCGAGCCCAGTCGCGTGCCGTGGCCATCAGGCAACAGGACGTGAAGGCTTTGCCGAACTCGCTGTCGAGCCAGACCCGCGCCGTGTCGCCACCGAGTGGTGCCCACAGGTGTTGTTCGAGGTAGTCGGCATAACGCTGACCGCTGGCGCCTTCGATGACCATGCCGAGCAGTTCGGCATTGATGTTGTTGTAGTCGAAGCGTTTGCCGGGCGACCAGTCGGCCATCGGCGTGCGCAGGACCACGGGTTTCGTATCGCCGGAGTACAGCCAGCGAAAATCGTCTGTGAACGGATTCAGCGTGAAGGTGTACTGGGCCAGGCCGGACGACATCATCATCAATTCCCGCAGCGTGATGTCGCCGCGCGGATCCTCATCCCACTCGGGAATGTAGCGCCCGATCGGGTCCTCGATCGAGCCGATGATGCCGGCTTCGATGGCCGTGCCGATCAGGATCGCCAGCAGCGATTTGTGCATCGACTGCGATTGCGTCAGGCGGGTCTCATCCCAGCCGTCTGCATACCACTCCGTCTGAATAGTGCCCTTGTGCAGCACGATCAGGGCGTACGAATCGAAGCGCGCGGCGAAGTCTTCCGCGGACTGCAGGGCCTGCCGCGAGATCGTGCGCTGGTCCTGTTCGGCGACCGGCAGGCGGTAGGAGCCGTCTCCGGTAACCGGTTCGGAGGGTGTTAGCAGTTGCGGCGCATCGCCGGTCAATTGCATCAGCGTCTGCACGTAACGCCGCCAGAGCCATGGATCCTCAAAGTACAGCAGGTTCAGGCCGACCAGCAACAGCACCAGCATCAGCAGAAATTTTCGCAGCCGGCTCATGTCACCCTCGTAGATTCGTCTCGATGCCCGTGTCCCCGTATTGCAGTATCGCGGGGTCGGGGCTAAAAAAACAGTGCGGTGACTGGCCGTGGGCACAAAAAACCCGGCCGGGGCCGGGTTTTCGATCGATTGTCGAGGCGCTTCAGTCTTCGACGAGTTCGCAGGTGATCCGCCGGTTCTCATCGAGATCCGAGACCCTAATCGTAACGCCCATCGCCTTGGCGTAGCCGATCAGGCGCGGCTTCGTCCAGTTCTCGTGGATGTATTCCTCGGTCAGGCCTGCGAACTGGCCGATGCCCTGTGCCGCATCGAGGACCGTCTTGAACGGCGAGGTCCACGTGCGCGTGTTGCCCGTGCCGCCGCTGTCCAGAGCCAGCGCATAGTGGCAGGCCGTGCGATCGAACAGGCCGACCAGTGCGACTTCCCGCTCGCCGGTCTTGTCGATGACATTTTTCATGCGCGCGTTGATCGGCGCCATCATCTCGACGTCGTACGCGACGTAGTCGGCAATCGTACCGTTGACCTTGGCGAACTGGATCGCCATCAGGTGTGCCTTGACCAGCGGGTCGTTGAGTTCGTGTGCGTAGCCGGCATGGCTGCCGAGTTGCTTCAGAACGATCGAAAACGCCTGGCCGAGCTCGGTCTCATGGCCTTCGAAGCCGCTTTTCATCTTCATGTTTTCGACGACGTTGGACTTTTTTCGCCCCTGATCCTGTGCTTGTGCTGCGTGTGCTGCTTGTGCCATGACGTTTACCTCGTAACCGATTGAAGCCGTCCGGGTAGACGGCCGAATTTAGCTGTTGCCTATTATATAGGGCATGGTTGCGGCGATGGGTAAGGCGTTGGCAGCTCACCCGGCCTGTCATCCAACCTACGGTCAGTCAGCGCCGTCCTGCGCGGACGCCGCCGACCGGCAATTACCGGCGTTTGCCGCGCGTGCCGGTTTCCAGCCTGCGAACGGACTGCCGGCAGTGCCGCGTACACTATTGCAGCCTGGCGGTAACGGTGACACCATGGGCCGTCTGGGCGCGAATAAGTAAAATATCCTCGAGTCTCCGGATCATCCGGAGGCTGGTTTTTCTGCTTGCCGCCGGGTCGATAGGACCGGGCTGTCGCGATTCCTGATAATGAGAGTGAAATAAGAGAGGGGAGCGTCATGGCTGATAATGCCGATAAAAATTACGCAGGCGTCTGGGACAGCCGCCTCGGCTTCGGCAAGAAGTCCGCAGTCATCGTCATCGACCTGTTGCAGGGTTATACGACCGAGGGTTCAGCGTTGTACGCGCCCGGCGTCGTCGAATGCGTCAAGGAAATGCCTGATTTTCTGGATCTCGCCCGCGAAAAGGGCGTGACCATCATTCATACGCGAGTTTTGTATACGCCGCCGAACTACGAGGACGGTGGCGTCTGGATAAAAAAGGCGCCGGTCCTGAGGGACCTGGTACTCGGCAACCCGTATGCCGAGTTTTGCGAGGAAGTCGTCCCGAAAGAGGGTGAGCCGATCATCATCAAGCAGTATGCCAGTGCGTTTTTCGGCACGTCGCTGGTCGCGACGCTGAACGGTCTGGATGTCGACACTCTTATTATTACCGGTTGCACGACGTCCGGTTGCATACGCGCGACCGCCGTGGATTGCGTGCAGTACGGGTTCCGGCCGATCTGCCCGCGTGAGTTGATCGGCGATCGCCACGAGGGCCCGCATGAAGCAAACCTGTTCGACATCAACGCCAAATACGGAGATGTCATCAGCAAGGCCGAGGTCATGGAGTATCTGAATGGCCTTTGAGAGGGTCCGCAGTGCTACGACGAGAGTCCGCGAGCAATTTCTATCAGTGATTTCCCGATTCCGGTAATCGAAAACAGAAACAGACAGAGGTGTGCCATGGCTGAGCTGACGCAATCCAGACATTACGATTACGTGCCGATCATCGACCGCGAGCCGTTCAAGCTGCCGGACGGCGCGCGCGTGGCCGTGATCCCGTATATCAACATCGAGCATTTCCCGGCCGCGATCAAGGGCACGCCGTTGATTCCCGGCACCCAGATTTTCAGCCCCGATCCGCTGAACTACGGCTGGCGCGATTACGGTAACCGTGTCGGGTTGTGGCGCATGATGGATATGATGGATGCCTGCGGCATGCGCGCCACCGTGTGTCTGAACGCCGAAATCATTCGCGAATACCCGCGGATCATCGAGGAAGGCGAGAAACGCAACTGGGCCTGGATCGGTCACGGCATCAATAATGCGCCGGCGAACTTCATCGGCAATGTCACGGATGCCAATGGGGACATCGTCCACGCCCTCGACGAGGAGCGCGAGCGCGAGATTCTCCAGGCAACACTGGACCCGATGCAAGAAGCGCTCGGCCGCAAGACCAAGGGTTGGCTTTCGCCGTTCCTGACGCACACGGATAACACGCCGCGTCTGCTCGAAGAATTCGGCGTGGAGTACCTGTGTGACTACACCTGCGATGATCATCCGTTCCGTTTCAACACGCCGAACAATAATCTGATCTCGGTGCCGTATACGGTCGAGATCAACGACATCCCGTGTTTCCTGAACCTCGGTATCTCGTCCGAGGCCTTCGGTGACATGATTATCGATCAGTTCGACGTGTTATATGAGGAAGGCGCGACCAATGCGCGGTGCATGCCGATTTGCCTGCACACGTTCCTCGTCGGTCAGCCGAACAAGTTCAAGCACCTGAAACGGGCATTCGAGTACATCACCAGGCACGACGACGTCTGGCTGACGACCGGCGATGATGTCAACGATTGGTACCGCAAAGAATACATGTAACAGCATAGGAGGCTTAGTTCATGACTAAACATGTACAGGACACGGCTCCACCTCGTTCCGACGCGGTGAAGAAGTGGCTCAAGCAAAACATTGGCGAGCAGAAGAAGCGCCATGCCGCGATTATGAAAGAGATAAATGTCAATCTCGCTCCGAAACGCGTCAAGTGGTACAAGGAGTTTCTCAAGAACGTCTCGACGACTGGCTTCAACTTCAACGGCGACATGAAGCGCATCATCGCGAAGAAGGATCTGCCGAAGCCGCCCAAGCGAAAAGACCAGGTGGTCTATTAGGCGCAGTAGCGCACAAGTCCCCTGATGCTCAATATATTCAAGGAGAAGTAGAGTGGCACGACCACATATCGAGCCCTATGTGGAGCTGGACACCGCGTATAAGAAGTTCGAGATATCGGGCTTCGAAGGCAGCGAATATAAAGTACTGTCGCTGGACGTCGATTGCGGCGCCTGCACGCTGAAGGTCAAGTTCAACGGTGGCTACAAGCGCAAGCCCGGTCTGAGCTATTCGGACGTCGAGATATTCGTTCTCGAGGGTCGTATCAAGGTCGGTGACCAGGTCTGGACCCGCGGCAACTACGCGTTCATTCCGGCCGGCATGCACGTCGGCGCGATCAGCATCCCGCAGGGTGCCGAGGCGCTGGTCATGTTTAACGACTGCGAACCCAACTTCGAAGAGTCGGACCAGAATCATCAGTACGCGTTGACCGATGCCTACATGTCGCTGAATACTTACAGCGATGCGCCGTGGGGGCCGGGTAATATCGTGACCCCGTCCGTCGCGACGGGCTGCATGATCAAGCCGCTGCACTATAATCCGCTGACCGAGGCAATCAGCTTCCTGTACTGCATGACGCCGCAGTTTCGCCAGGACAACATCTCGTATCACGACTCGGCGGAAGAGAGCTATCACATCTGGGGCACGTCCTGGATGATGCAGTTCGGTTACCTGCCGACCGGCGGCTACTTCTGGCGGCCGGAGTACATCAATCACGGTGCGTTCCGCAGTGAATTCGGCACGATCGCGTTCGGCCGCACGGACTCGAAGTTGCACAATTACTTCCACTACGATCCGTGGTCGAATGTCGACGAGAACAAGCATCGCGCTGCCGCGCACCTGTATCGTGGGCGCCCGCAGCTCTACAAGTGGGTTGCAGCGGAAGGCCACAATCATCCGCACGGTCCGGCCGACTTCGAGTACCCGCACTACCACGACGATGCGCAGGTTCGGCATATCCATGGCGATGAGCCGATGCCGCTGGAGGATATGGCGGTCGCGGCGGCCAAGAAGCAGACGAAAAAACCTGCTGCGAAGAAAAAGGTTGCCAGGAAAAAAACTTCGAAAAAGAAAACTGCTGTTAAAAAGAAGGTTGCCGGAAAAAAGGCAAGCAAAAAAAAAGTGGCGAAGAAGAAGGCCAGGCGCAAATAGCGGCGTCAGCTGAGCAATGAAAATGGGGGCGGGCATAGCCATTGCGAATGGGGCCATTTAGTGTGTGGGAGCGGCTTTAGCCGCGATTCTGCCGGGGAGGAATCGCGGCTAAAGCCGCTCCCACAAAAGCCGCTCCCGTACTGGCCCCCTGCACGATGATTACCCTTCCCGGCTTGTCAAGCGCAGCAGATCCAGGAACTCGCGACGTGTTTTTGGCCCATAGGTCAGGAATGACGGGTCTTCGTGCCCGCGGTAGTTCTCGCGCGCCTGCTGCATCGGATCCTTGTTCAGATGCAGCTGCACTTCGGCCGGCTGAATTCGATACGGCTTCACCGCGTTCAGCCCGAACACCTTTGCGCGAATCTCCGGCGTGATCTCCGGGTAGCCGTATTTCTCCCGGAATTCCTCGGAGATCTGGAAAGTCCGAAACGCCTGAATCTGGTCCTGCGGTGAGCCGTACCAGATGCAGTCCGTGCCCCAGACGACGTTGTCCTCGCCGACGTATTTCAGCAGTTTGCCAATGACGTGCGCGGCCCGATCGGGATCGCGCATGACATAGCGCCAGGTGCTGCCGAGTTCGGCGTAAACATTGCTGCCGGGACCGAGATTGTTGTCTCTGAGCGACTGCACGAGCGAGTCGATGCCGTGCGGATTGTCGCCGTCGACGTAGCCTTCGTCCGGCACGTCCAGATCGAAGCCCGAGTGATAGATGATGAAATTCATGTCGGGATTCTGTTTCGCCGCGACGCCGACATCGCGGCAACTGCCGTACTCGTAGTTCTTTGCCATCATGACGTTTGGCAGCGGCAGGCCCTTGTGCACACAGATGACGTTGACGCCACTCTTGCGCGCAGCCTCGATCAGCGGGCCGCCGTATTCGTCGTCGTCGAGCCACCAACCGGTCTTGCCGTCGACGCTGGCCTGCGTGTAGGTCTTCCACGCCACGACATCGAGTTCATCGAGCATTTCGGTCATGCGTTCGATGTCGCCGTCGAGGTTCGGAATGACGCGCCCGTGCAGCAGCAGCCGGCGGTTGCCTTCCAGCGCCGCGACGAGCTCGCGCGTCGCCAGCGCCTCGTCTTCGGTCAGCGGCATGTTCTCGTAGGTCGTCGGTATGAACGTCAGGACCGCGATGTCGGTATCGCTGTCCATGAACATTTCCTTGAGGAACGCCTGACCGGTAAAACACTGGATATGCCCGAGCGGGGAGTCCGGGTCCAGGTAGTCGCATTTTCCGTGCGGGAAGAACTTCAGGCCCTGCAGCATGCCGCGCGACTTCGCTCGCCAACGCTCTACCGGGTTCACATGATGGCCCTGGATATCGAAGATGAACTCACGGTTCGCAAGCGCGTCGTCGGCCGCTTCCGCGTCCATCGCCGCCGTGACCGGGACCTGGTAAAAGCCGCCGGTCTTGCCGAATCCGGCGTGGGCTTCGTTAAAGGCGAGCAGCGTGCTGGCCACTCCGCAAGTCGATGCCAGGAACGAGCGGCGGCTCAGGTTTTTGCGCCGGGCATGCTCATCGGCACGCCGTTGCGCAAGATCGTTGGCCGCGATGCTGTTTGGCGCCAGTGGGCGCGGCGTGAATTCGCCGTTGCTGGTGGTGTCGATCTTGATGGGCAGGCGTGCCCCGTCGGGATCATTCTGGTAGCGCATGCGGGCCCCCCGAGCATTGCTTTTGTTATGTCGAGTCCGGTACTGCGTCAATACTACCGTGACGGCGTGCCGGCGCGTTACCGCGGGTCGGGTCAACCGGCATGCGGTTGGCGCTGATCGCCGGCCCGAGCCCGCGGAGATTGCCTTTGTCGCTGAATTCTCGGATAGTACGCGCCCCTTTGCCGCACTGAGGCTTCAGCGCGCATGCCGATCCTGCTTCTGACCATCATGCTGTCCGGTATGGGCTTCGGCCTGGTGCTGCCGGCTTTCCTGTTCTACGCACAGAACGTCGGCGGCTCGGTGATCATCGCGACGACCATCGTGGGTTGCTATTCCCTCGGCCAGTTCATCGCCAACCCGATCTGGGGGCGCATGAGCGATCGCCACGGGCGCAAGCCGATGCTGCTGTTGAGCATGGGCGGCATGGTGGTGGCCTACCTGGTCATGGCATTCGCCGAAAATCTGTGGGTGCTCGGCATCGCGCGCCTGATGACCGGTCTGATGGGCGGCAACATCCCGGTTGCGATGGCCTACATCGCCGATATCACTCCGGTCGAGAAGCGCGCGCAGGGCATGGGTCTGGTCGGTGGTGCGATCAGTATTGGTTTTATCGTCGGGCCGGCAGTCGGCGGCCTGCTCGGCGGTGCGGATGCGGACACCGCGACACTGCTGTGGCCGAGCCTGGCCGCAGCCGGTTTGAGCGCCGTTACACTGATCGCGACCTGCTTCCTCAAGGAGAGCCTGCCGGCCGAGAAGCGCGCCGCACTATATGACGCCAACCGCCCGACCGGCTGGGCGGCGACGAAAACCGTCCTGCAGCGCTCGATCCTAGCGCGACTGATCGTCATCGGTTTTCTGGCGTATTTTGCAATGGGATTTTTCGAGACCATCATGCCGCTGTGGACGCAGGCGCGCTTCGACTGGGGTCCGGTCGACCTCGGTTTTTGCTTCATGTATCTCGGGGTCATCGTCGGGTTCACCCAGGCCTACCTGGTCGGCAAGCTGGCGCCGTTGTACGGCGAAGCGAAACTCGTGCTGTTCGGCGTCGGTGCTTACGTATTCGGCCTGCTGTGGATGACCCAGGTGCCGAATTGGCAGCTGATGCTGGTAGGCATCACGTTCACGGCGGCGGGTGGCGCGCTGGCGACCACCAGCATGACCAGCCTCGTGTCGCGACAGGCGGACGAGCACGAGCGCGGGCTCGTGCTGGGCGTCTACAACTCCGGTGCGTGGATGGGCCGCTTCCTCGGCCCACCGATGTCGGGGCTGTTGTTCCAGACGATTGCCGTGCAGGCGCCGCTGTACGGGGCGGCGATAATCATGGCCGTGTGTTTCATCGCCGTGGCTGCGCTGCGCAAGCGGATGCGGCGGGAGGCGGCGAATCCGCTGGCAAGCAAGCGCGGTTGAAGCCGCTCCCGCAAATGCCCCGGTACGGAACTCGAAGGCGCAGGCCAGAACCCGTGTCTGGCGCGTGTTTCAGGCACATAAAAGCTGCCGATGACCGTTTGGCGGACAGCGTATATCAGAGTGGGTATATTGGCCAGCCGGAGTGTTGGGCTTAATATATCGGTAATAATCTGAAACGGGTGCGAGGTCGCCGTTCGGGCGACCCGACAACGCGGGGGCGCAAGTATGTATATCAATTTCTGGTACCCGATGGCGACGACCGAAGAAGTCGGCGAGCAGCCGATCAAGGTGCGCTGTCTCGATCAGGACTTCGTCGTTTTTCGTGGCGGCGACGGCCGGGCAAAGTGCCTCAGCAATACCTGCGTGCATCGCGGCGGCTCGCTGGCCGGCGGCAAGTTGCATGGCGACCTCATCGCGTGCTCGTACCATGGCTGGCAGTTCACCGGCGAGGGCGAGTGCCGGAAGATTCCGTCGCTCGGCAAGGACGCGAAGATACCCGGCCGTACGCGCATCGATGCGTATCCGGTCGAGGAGCGCCATGGCATCGTGTTCGCGTTTCTCGGCGACTTGCCCGAAGAGGAGCGGCCGCCGATTATCCCGGTGCCCGAAGCAGGGCAGGAAGGCTGGCGTCCGACGCTCGTGCACTACGACATAAAGGGCAACTACGAGCGTTCGATCGAGAACGGCATCGATCCGGCGCATAATGAATATGTGCATGACACGCATGGTTTCAGCGGCGAGGACGAGGACTATAGTGTCGGCGAGTTGCGCGATGTCCCGACCGAGTGGGGTCATGGCTTCTGGCACACGTTCCAGGCGCCGCCGCTGCCCCCGCAGCTCAGAAAGTTCCGGGAGAAACCGGGTGATCTGGAGGTCGGTACCGGCCACCACGGGCCGAACCAGGTCTGGACGTATATTCATGCGAGTCCCGAGTACTATTTCCATCAGTATTTGTTCGAGCGCCCGATCGACGAGGAGCATATTCACATCTACCTGCTGTGCATGCGCAACTGCATGCTCGACCCGGATCAGGATGAGTTGATGAACGAGCGCAACCTGTATGTGGCGGAACAGGATGTCGTGATTATCGAGGCGTTGCACCCGGTACTGACGCCGCCGACAAATACGAAAGAGTTCATGACGCCGTCCGACAAGTGCATCGTCATGTACCGCGATCGCCTCAGGGAGTGGGATGCGAAGGGTTGGCGCATCGACATGGACGAGGTCAGGCGCAACGCGAAAAAGGTGGCCTATACGATCCCGAGCCCGGCGCGCCGCGAGCAGAAGGGCTGGGTTGTGGATGCGGTGCCGATGATCGGTGCCGGGCAGGCTGCCGCGAAGCTGAAAGCGACGAACTGACGGAGAAAGGATATCGATCATCAAGACAACGCATCGCGGCGCGAAAATTGGTGTCTGACACCTTTTTCTGACCACAATGATGCAGGTAGATTTTATGAGTGACAACGAAGATGACGCTTCCCGCCGTGAGTTCCTGACCGGCGTTACGAGTCTCGTCGCGGGCATGATGGTGACGCACGCGGCGGCGGCCGAGGAGGGTGCGGTCACGCCGCTGCCCGCGCCGAAGAAGACCATGACAACAGTGCTGGTCACAGGTGCAAACCGCGGCCTCGGCCTGCATTTCACGCGCCAGTATGCCAAGCGCGGTTACCGCATCATCGCAACCTGCAGAAAGCCGGAGCAAGCCGCCGAACTGAATGCGACGGCAGCCGCGAACCCGAATATCCTGGTCGAACGGCTCGATGTCGTCGAGCATACCAGCATCGATCGCCTGGCCCGGCGTTATCAGAACATGCCGATCGATATTTTGCTGAATAACGCCGGCATCGGTGGCGGAATTGAAAACCAGCTGTTCGGACACATGGACTACGAAGTCTTTTATGAGGTTATGGCCGTCAACGCGATCGGCCCGATGAAGATCTGCGAGGCATTTCGCGAGCACGTCAAGACCAGTAAGCTCAGGAAGATGATTACCGTCTCCAGCAGTCAGGGTTCGATCGCGAGCGTGACAATGCCGATGCTGTACTGGTACCGCAGCAGCAAGTCAGCTGTGAATATGCTGATGACGAATCTCGCCCTGCAGGTCAAGCGTCGCGGCATCATTGTCGGCCTGGTAACGCCGGGAGCGACGGCGACGGACTTTATCGCCAAGGAGTTTCGCAAGCGCATCAAAAATATACGCGAGCCGGAGGTCGCCGTGGCGGACATGATTCGCAATATCGACCGGTTTACGCTCGATAACACGGGTACATTTTTTAACCATGATGGCGCGATCATTCCCTGGTAACGCCGGCCTGTTTTTCGAAATAACAATAGCGAGTTGAGGATTTAATAATGAAAATTGATCTGCGCGCCGCCGCATCAGGGTTTTGTGCCGTGGCGATATTGCTGGCCGGGTTGGCATTGACGCCTGTCGTGTGGGCGGCAGATGCCGCGGAGTTCGGTGACGATTATGTGCCGACCGTGCTGATCACCGGCTCGAATCGCGGCCTCGGTCTGGAATTTGCCAGGCAGTATGCGGAGCGGGGGTGGACGGTCATCGCGACGGCCCGTAAACCTGCGCAAGCGGAAGCGCTCAATGCTCTGGCCGCTGAACATGCCAACATCACCATCGAGCAGCTGGACGTTACAGATTTCGAGCGGGTCGATGCGCTCGCTGCGAAATATGTGGCTACGCCGATCGATGTATTGCTGCACAACGCGGGGATCAGCGGCGGTGCTGATACGCAGATGTTCACGAAGATGCAGTATGACGTGTTTGCCAAAGTGCTGGAGGTCAACGTGATCGCGCCGCTGAAAATATCGGAAGCATTTTATCCGCATGTGCGGGCCAGTCGCGACAAGAAAATCGTCACGGTCTCGTCCAGTGAGGGTTCGATTGGCGGCGCGACGCAGCCGCGGTTGTATTTTTATCGCAGCAGCAAGGCGGCATTGAATATGGCGATGGTGAATCTCGCCTTGCAACTGAAGCGCAAGGGCATCAGCGTCGCTATGGTGAATCCGGGTATGACCGACACGGATTTCATGGCGGGTCTGCCGAAAAAGATGTTGCGGCCGACGCCGGACGCCGTCACGGACATGATTCGCAATATCGACGGCCTGACGCTCGAGACCACCGGGTCATTTTATCAGTACGACGGAACGATCATTCCCTGGTGAAGGAAGAAGGGACTGGAAGATGAGCTGGGTACCTTTTTGCTTTTGGGACGCTTTTTCGCGGCTAAAGCCGCTCCCACAGCACCGCCCACAGTCCACAGTTCCCTGTGGGAGCGTTCTGTGGGAGCGGCTTTAGCCGCGATTCTGAATGATCAAGTCCGCGCCTATTGCCAACTCCCATAGAATCTCCCACACACAAGGCTGCTCCCGCGTCGGGGTGAAATCAGCCCGGGTATTGTGCGATCCCGGCCAGCCCTCTTTCCACCCCGGTCTCCGCCGTCGCGATCGTCTCGCCGTTGTCGAGATCCATCTTGATGAAGGTGCCGTTGAAGAAGTTACCGACGAACGCCGACTTGCTGTCGATCGACGGACCGAGCGTCGCCCAGCCGGGTCCGGCCGTGTCATACGTGCGGATCGCGTTGCCTTTCTCGTCCAGCGTCTGCAGGAAAAATCCTTTGCGGAAGTTGGCCTTGATGAACAGCAGTGTGCCGTCAGGCTGGTACGCTTCGGTCATGGCCATGTCGCCGCTTTCCTTCGAGTACGTGATCAGGTCCGGTAGCTGCTGGTCGGCTTCGAGATCGTAGCGGAACAGCCGGTTACCGAGTTCCGAGCAATAGATTAGCGTTTTACCGTCCGGGGCGAGTGTCGCCGAGGTGCAACCGAGGAAGCCCGGCATGCCGCCGTGTGTCTCCGTGTTGAATTCCTGGGTCTGTTCGCCATCCATTGTGAACTTGAAGACGTGGCCGTCGCCGAAGCGCTCGGTGCCAGGCATGAACGCCAGCGTCGTCTTGAGCGGGCGATCCGGCGGCAGATTGATCTCATGGCCGACGAGGTGTTCGCCGAACACCACCGTGCCGTCGGCGAGGAAGTTAACGTTGGAGAACGATTTGTCGGCGAACTTGATCTCGGGCAACTGCTTGCCTTCCGGGCTGACCCGGATGATTCGGAACGCGGCGCTGTCAAAGGCCCACAGGGTGCCGTCCGGGCCAAATTTCAGGCCGCCGACGAGATGGGTCGTGCCCTCGGTCCACAGAACGCCTTTCTCGTTCAGGTCGGCGTCGTACTGAATAATCCGCCCATCCCCGGCATGGTCGTCGTCTGGGTTGTTCAGCAGCGTTGCGCCGACGAAGACGTCGCCTTTCTCGAATGGCTGCAGTGTGGATTCCTTTGTCATTGTCATTCTCCAGATGATTGGAACCGGACATTCTACAGCCCGCAGCCCTGGTGGCAATGGCCCTGCCAGCGGCAGGGCCGGAGCGTTCACCTGGTAAAGCTGCCTCGAGCCCGGCTGTTCGGCAGAGGCCGGATCAGGTCTCTGTCTTGCGCTTGGCGGTATTCGGGCGATACAGGATCACCGAGTAGTCGTCCGGCTTGCAGGGCATGTCGGCCTGCTGCCCGGTCATGCGCCCCTGCGCCAGGTCGGTCAGTTTCTCGAGCGCGACGTCCAGCGGCCCTATCCGGATCGCGGCAACGATTTCTTCCTGCAGCACGTTGTCGGTCAGCCCGTCGCTGGCCAGCAACAAGGTGTCGCGTGGTGCCATCGGCAGCTCGGATCCGATCTCGATGCGCATGTCGCTCGAGCCGATGACGTTGAAGATCAGATTCAGCTCGTCGTGACGCAGGGCTTCCGATTCGTCGATCAGGCCGGCTTCCATCGCGAATCCGATTGGCGAGTGTGGCGTCGTCATCATCTTGATGCGGCCCCGCTGACCGCAGATCAGCAGGATGGAATCGCCGACGTGATACGTGCGCACGTATCCCGAGCCGATCTCGGCCAGGGCCAGGGTGCTGGCCGAGCCGATGCCGAGGTCGAGCACGGCCCGGTTGGCTGCCTCGATGCCGTCGAGTATCGCGGTGCGTAACCGACTGCCGGTCGTTTCGGTGATACGTTCGACGGCTTTGCGAATGATTGCGACGGTGAGGTTCGAGGCCTTGCGCGCTCCGGCCAGGCCGCCGACACCGTCGGCGACGATCAGGACGAGGTATTCGTCGTTGACCGGAATGATTGCGGCGGAGTCTTCGTTCGGACGGGGCTTCTCTATATCGGCGATCGTCGCGCCTGCAACCTCGCCGAGACAGGTTGTGAAGTGATCGGCTTCGACGTTGGCTTTGCCGACGTACATGCGGGCACCGTCCAGGGTGCCGCGCCGGATCGAGTTTTCGGTCGCGTTACCGCTCACGCCTCACCAGCTTCGCATGGATTTTGTCGAATGCTCTTTCCATGGTTACGGCATTCTTGTACCGGTTCTGGGGTTTGAACTCCAGCGCCGTGCGCAACCAGGTCATCATCTTCGGCCGCAGCTTGCTGCGAATCCGCGGGTAGCCCGGTGGTGGCCACTTGTATGGCCACGCCGGTAACGTTCCACTGAACATCTGGTAGATGACGAGCCCCAGCGCGAACACGTCGGATTGAAACATCGGCCGGCCGAGCGCCTGCTCCGGCGCGAGATACCCGATAGTGCCCGAGCCGGATGCCTGGCCGACGGGCCGTACCGCGATCTTCGAGAAGCCGAAATCGGTCAGGCGCAGACGGTGATCCTCGAAGAGGATGAAGTTTTCCGGCTTGACATCGCAGTGGATGATCTTGCGGCTGTGCGCATGGGCGACCGCGGCCAGGGCCTGGCGCGTCAGGTCGAGCGCACGTTCGGTGGACATCCGCCGGCTCATGCGGTCGGCCAGGGTTTCGATGCCAAGCGGCATTGCGATGACAAAGAAATCGTCTATGAAGCAGGCATTCTGAATCGGCAGCACGTTGTGATGTTCCATGCGCTCCGACAGGCGCGCCTCCCGGCGGAATTCGTCGAGGAAATCCTCGTCCAGGATGCCGGGATCCGGGATTTTCAGTGCGACCTTGACCCCGTGGATCGTATCGTAGGCCTGATAGACGGAGGCACGTGGCCCGTTGGCAAGCCGTCGTTCGATGCGGTATTTGCCCAGTCGCTGCCGGGCGCGCAGTTTTCGCGCTCTGGTCACTGTTCGGCTGCCGTCATCGAGTTGCTGGAGGGGTTACTGCCATTAATCCCATTCTACGCTACCCGTGACCCGGGCACGATGCCGATTCGGCGTATACCCTGCCTCGGTTGGCCGGGATTTATAACTGCTATGCTTGTGGGCCGGCTCGTGGCCCTCGTAACGACAATCAGAACAAAAGCACCCGCTATGACCAGCAAGATTTACAACGTCAATGTCGTCAGTAAGACAATTCTGCCAAGCCCGGCGGATATCAGCGGGGAACTGCCGATGACGCCGGCGGCTACAGCTACCGTCCTTGAAAGCCGCGCGACGATACGCAATATCATTGACGGGCGGGACCCGCGGCTATTTGTCGTAGTCGGTCCATGCTCGGTGCACGATATCGAGGCGGCCCACGAGTATGCAGGCAAGCTGCAGGTACTTGCCGCCGACCTTGCAGATACGCTGGTTATCCTGATGCGCGTCTATTTTGAGAAGCCGCGGACGACGGTCGGCTGGAAAGGTCTGATCAACGATCCGGACATGGATGACTCGTTCCGGATCGACAAAGGTATTCGGCTTGCACGCAAACTGCTGCTGGACCTCGGCGCGCGTGGCCTGCCGACGGCCACTGAAGCGCTGGATCCGGTCATGCCGCAATACATGGGCGAGTTGATCACGTGGACGGTGATCGGTGCACGCACGACCGAATCGCAGACCCACCGGGAAATGGCCAGTGGCCTGTCGACGCCGGTCGGCTTCAAGAATGGCACCGACGGTTCCCTGCAGGTCGCAATCGATGCACTTCAGTCGGCGCGTCAGGCGCATCATTTTCTCGGCATCAACCAGGACGGCCGGACCGCCGTGTTCCGGACTGCCGGCAATCGTTACGGTCATATCGTGCTCCGCGGCGGCAGCAGCGGTCCGAACTACGCTGCCGAGAGCGTAGAGGCTGCGGCTCGGGCGCTGCGTTCCGCCGGCTTGCCGGATCGCA
Source organism: Gammaproteobacteria bacterium (assembly GCA_004357495.1). Taxonomy (GTDB): domain Bacteria; phylum Pseudomonadota; class Gammaproteobacteria; order Steroidobacterales; genus SMWD01. The sequence goes on along the minus strand of SMWD01000146.1, from coordinate 19,557 downwards.
TTGTCATCGATTGCAGCCATGCGAACAGTAACAAAGACCCGCAAGTGCAGCCTGTAGTAGCACGCAACTGCATCGACCAGGTGGTGGGCGGCAGTCGCTCGATCATCGGCCTGATGCTGGAGAGCCACCTGCACGAGGGTAACCAGAAGATCCCGACGGACCTGTCGGAACTGCGATACGGCGTTTCGGTAACGGACGGTTGTATTGACTGGGATACGACCGAGACGACGCTGCGCGAAGCGGCCGAGGCGCTGGGCCCGATTGTGAACGGGTGAAAAGGTACCTTTCCCGAATAAGCGTATTTGCGCAGCTCTTGTGGGAGCGGCTTTAGCCGCGATTCCCGGCGGGGGCCTTGCGGCGCCCCGCGCACCCGCACCACGCACGATCTTTGTACGCCCACATCATCCGGGCCTCTTGCGCCAGTGTGTGAGCCACCAGTCACCCGGTACCTTATTTACCGAAACACCACGGTTTTGTTCCCGTTCACGAACACGCGGTGGTCGATATGCAGCTTCACTGCCCGGGCCAGCGTGATGCTCTCCACATCGCGTCCTACGGCGATGAGTTCCTCGACGGTATGGGTATGGTCCACGCGCTCGACCGTTTGCTCGATGATCGGCCCTTCGTCCAGTTCGGTGCTGACGTAGTGCGCTGTTGCACCGATCAACTTGACGCCATGCTCATGCGCCTTGTGGTAAGGTCGCGCGCCCTTGAAGCCGGGCAGAAACGAGTGATGAATATTGATCGTTCGGCCCGCAAGTTGTGTGCAAAGTTCGTTGCTGAGGATTTGCATGTAGCGAGCGAGCACGATCGTGTCGGCCTTGGTGTCTTCGATGATGTCCAGCAAGCGCCGTTCGGCCTCGGGCTTGGTGTCCGGGCTGATCGGCACATGGAAGAACGGAATCCGGTGCCACTCGGCCAGGTCCGACAGGTCCATGTGATTGGACACGATGGCCGGAATCTCCATGCGCAGTGCGCCGATTCGATAGCGGTATAGCAGATCGTTGACGCAGTGGTCGTGTTTCGATGCGACGATCAGTATTCGCGGCAGGATTTGCAAGTCGTGAATCTGCCACTCCATAGTAAATTTATCGGCGATCGGTGCAAAGTCTGCCACGAACGCCGAGCGCGAGACGGCAGCGCCCGATGGCGTGAATTGTGTCCGCATGAAGAAGCGTCGAGACTCCCGGTCACCGTAGTGGCTCGATTCCTCGATGAAGAAATTCTGGGCTGTCAGATATCCCGATACCGCAGCGACGATCCCCACCGTGTCCGGGCAGACTATCGTCAGTACAAATGTGTTGGCTGATGTGTTCATCGATACCCTTTTTCGGGAAATACGGACTATCGGCGGCTCGCGTATTGATAGAATACCCGGTCCTTACTCAGGAGATTCATCAATGTCGGATTATCAGGCACCGACCAAGGACATGCTGTTCGTGATTCGCGAGCTGGCCAGCCTCGATCAGATTAACACTATGCCGGGGTTCGAGGAGGCGACCGTCGATCTGGTCGAGGCCATTCTCGAAGAAGCCGGGCAACTTGCGGGCGAGGTCATAGCGCCGTTGAATCGCATTGGCGATGCCAAGGGCACGCGCGTCGAAGATGGGCGGGTCATTGTCGCCGAGGAATTCATATCCGTTTACCGGCAGTTCGTCAGCGATGGCTGGACGAGTATCTCGCAGTCGACCAAGCATGGCGGGCAGGGCCTGCCGTATCTCGTCGGCCTCGCGGTCGAGGAGATGATGCAGTCAGCTTGCCTCGCGTGGTCGATTTGTACCCTGCTGACGCAGGGTGCCGCGCGGGCGATCGAGCATCATGGCGACGCAGAACTGCACGCGCTGGTGCTCGAGAAGATGGTCTCGGGCGAGTGGACCGGCACGATGAACCTGACGGAACCACAGGCGGGTACGGACCTTGCGGCGGTCCGCTCGCAGGCCGTTCCGGACGGGGATGGGAAGGGCTATCGGATCACCGGGCAGAAAATCTTCATTACCTGGGGCGATCACGACATGACGGATAACGTCATTCACCTGGTTCTCGCCCGTCTGGTCGGCGCGCCGGACGGCGTCAAGGGGCTGAGCCTGTTTGTCGTACCCAAGTTCCGCATTGGTGCCGACGGATCCATCGGCGAGCGAAACCATGTGACGCCGATCTCGGTCGAGCACAAGCTCGGTATTCACGGCAGCCCGACCTGTGTGCTGGCGTTCGACGATGCCTATGGATACCTCCTCGGTGAGATGAATAAGGGTCTTGCCTGCATGTTTACGATGATGAATCACGCGAGGTTGAGTGTTGGTCTCGAAGGCGTGGCGATTTCGGAGCGCGCCTATCAGTTGGCGCTGGCATACGCGAAGGAGCGCGTGCAGGGGAACAAGGTCGGCTACGACGCCGCCGTGACCATTATCAAGCATCCGGACGTGCGCCGGATGCTGATGCATATGAAGTCGCATATCGAGGCGATGCGCGCGCTGACCTACGTGGCCGCCGCACACCTCGATCGTGCACATCATCATCCGGACGCGGCCGTGCGCACGAGTGAGCAGGCCCGGCTCGACCTTCTGACACCGATCGTCAAGGGCTGGTGCACCGAGACGGGGCAGGAACTGACCTCAATCGGTCTGCAGGTACACGGCGGTATGGGTTATATCGAAGAGACCGGGGCCGCCCAGTATATGCGCGATGCGCGGATCACAACGATCTACGAGGGTACGACGGGCATCCAGGCGGCCGACCTGGTCGGGCGCAAGATTCTCCGTGACCGCGGCGTGGCGCTGCAGAGCCTGATCGTCGATATCAAGGCAATCGATGCCGAACTCGAGCGCCACGGTGATCAACTCGCCACGATACGCACGGCGCTGGGCGAGTCAGTCGATGACCTGGTGGGGGCGTCCGAGTGGTTGTTTGCGCACGCCGGTGCGAACGACGATGTAGCCGGAGCGATTTCGTTCAATTTCCTGATGTTGGCGGGTACGCTGATGGGGGGATGGCAGCTGGCCCGGGCCGCCGTGGTTGCAGCGGAATGCCTGGCCGAGGGCGCCGACGATCCGTCGTTCTACGAGACGAAGCTGGTCACTGCGCGGTTCTTCGCGGAGCAGGCGCTGCCGCTGACGGGTGCCTATCGCAAGGCCGTGGAATCGGGCGGCGATGCCACCATGACGTTGTCGGAGGAGCAGTTCTAGCTAGTCGGCTGCCGGCCGTTTTTTCCCGGGCTATTCATGAACCCGTTGCGCCGAAGAATGTCAGGACAGTCAGGTCTTCCTCGATATCGAAGAACGAGTGCTGCGAGGTTGCGCGCACGTATAAAATCGTGCCCTTGCTGATCTGGTGTTCCTTGTCGCCGATGCGCAAGCGTGCGCGACCGGCGATGACAACATAGATTTCATCTTCCAGATGCGGTGCCTGCATGTCTTTCGCACCGGCCGGTAGCCGGTAGATCGCGCAACTAATGGCAGGCACGCGCAGAAACTCATAAAAGCGTGGATCCGTGCCTTCGACCTTGTCTATCAGGTCATCCATCTTGAATATCTGCCAGGCGTTGTCGGCCATCCAGTCTCTCCTGCGGGCCATCGCCGATTGCGGGCGGCGGGCAAGGCCCGATCTTCCCGACCGCCGACTTCGGAATATGGTTGTTTGCGATGATCGGCTAAAGGCGGCGTGTGCGCAAGCATGGAAAATGCGCACGAATGTCCGCCGCCGGTCGGCAAGCCGGCGGTTTGGCCGGGGATACGTATCTCTACGTATATGAATTGTCACGCGGGGTATTGAAATGCGTCGGTTGGACCCCATATTCAAGATCAAGAGGGTGCAGCAAGCATCGTAGTTTAAACAGATAGCAGGAGAGATAAACATGACACTGGTGACATGGAGTCCGTTTCGCGAATTCGAGGACATTTTCAATCGTCTGGGCAGGCGGCCGGGCCGAGACCTGCAGTTCGCCGGCGTGAATGACGACAGTGGCCAATATTGGCGGCCCGTCGCAAACATCTCGGAGACATCGCAGGAATACCTGATCAAGGCAGAGTTACCCGAGGTCGCGAAAGACGCGATCGATGTAACGATCAATGACGGTGTGATCACGATCAAGGGTGAACGACGCTACGCGAAGACCGCTGATGACGAGCAGCAGCATCGAGTGGAATCCTTGTATGGATCATTCGCGCGCCGCTTTACGCTGCCGCCGGATGTCGATGAATCTGCAATCAATGCCGACAGCAAGGATGGTGTGCTGACCGTGCATCTGCCGAAGCTCGAGGTCGTCGAGCCGCAGCAGATCGAGATCAAGGCGGGCTGAAACCCCGGCCTGCCGGCACCGTCGTGGCCTGGCCACCGAATGCGCCGGCGATTTAACGAAATCCTGAAAACACCCGAAAAACGGTGACAGCGATCGTAGTTCGAGCCACCGGCGGCCTCTATTCTGTATCCCATACTTCGGTTTGCGGCGTGGATGGTTGGCAGCTTGAATTTGGCCGGAATACACATAGCAGGAACAGTCAGGCGGGGCGCACGGTACCTGGCGACATTGACGGCAGCGGTCGGTCTCTGCGGGATACAGCTGGCCGTGGCCGAAGATTTCGCCGCCCTGTTCGATGCAAATTACGCGGGTATTTCTCTCGATACGGGCCATCTCGGCGAACGGCAGCGGGTCGATCATACTGACAACCTCGACCAGGGCTCGACCGATCTGCCGGGTTTCCCGATGTCGCAGGAAGAACTGGCGCTCGTGTTGAGAACTGTCGACCCGGTTGGCAGCGGGCAGTCGGTGATTGTCTATCAGGGGAGCGATCCCGGGGTGATTGCCGAGCAGAGCAAACGCCCGCTGCGACTTCGCTTGCTGGATTGGATCAAGCAAGGCTCGCAGCAGACCGGCATTTTCTCGGCGCTGGTGCGCGAGAAGGATGAGCCGGGCATGCGGCTGGAAATCGATCCGGATAGCGAGCAAGTCGTCGTCGAGTATCGAATCGGCTTCTGATTGCGCCGGTTATTTGCTCCGCGACTCAGGGAATCCGGGCGAGGATACTCTCGAGAAAATCGGCGCTGATACGTTCCCACTCCAGCTTGAGCCACGGTGTAAAGCGGCCCGGGTCGGCTGCTATCTCGGCGGTCAGTTCATCCGGACCGATGAATCGCGTCGCCGCAATCTCTTCCGGGTGTGCCGAGACAACGCCCTCGATGACGCCGGTGAAGACATGGCATAGCTCGTGTTCCGCGCCGAGGTTTTCGAAATGAGCCTGATATTTAAATTTGTACAGGAAGTGCAGGTTGCATTCGACATGCAGCTCTTCTTGTACGCGGCGCCGACCTGCATCCACAACGGATTCAGATTCGCGCGGGTGGCTGCAGCAGCTATTTGCCCAGTACATCGGCCACAGTGGTTTGTGTTCACTGCGCTGCTGGATCAGGAGTTCGCCCGCCTCATTGAACAAGAATACGGAGAACGCACGATGCAACCGGCCGTTGCCCTCGTGGCACTCGGCCTTGGAGCAGAAACCGATTTCCCGATCGTCGTCGTCGACGAGGATCAGCGATTCGGACGGATTGGATACGGGCTGGCGTGCTGCGCTCACGGCTGGTTGCCCGCGAGGATTGATATGGCGTGAAATCCTTGTCGCTCGATTGCGGTCTGCACGTCCTCGGCGTTGCCGTCGCACAACGCGATAACCGCACCACCACCCCCACCGCCGGTCAGTTTTGCGCCCAGCGCGCCGGCGCGGCGCGCGACACCGATCAGGCGTTCAAGTTCCGGTGTCGAAACCTGGAGAGCGTTCAGCAGCCCCTGGCAAACGTTCATGAGTTCGCCGAGGGTGGCCAGGTCGTTATCTTGTACCGCAGAGACAGCCTGCAGTACCAGCGCATCGATATTGTCGAAGATTTTCTCGTATAACTGCGGCTGGCGCGCTCGGGCCTCGCGAACATTTTGCACTGTCCTGGCCGTCAAACCCTCGGTCCGGGTCATGGCGACGACCAGAGACAGCGGTTTTGGAATATTCAGGGGTTCGATGAGCGGCGGGTTGCCCATGCGGAAGATGAGCGGCTTGCCGTAGGTCGCCAGCGTGTTGTCGATGCCACTCGGGCTGCCGTGTGCGATCTGCTCCGATTGGAACGCGAGCTGATTGACTTCCTCGTCGCTCAGATCGAGCCGGTAATGGATATCGAGTGCCCGCACGATGGCAACGGCGAGCGCGGCGGAACCACCCATGCCCATGCCGCGGGGCACGTCCGGGAACACCTCGATGCGCAGACCCCGATCGCTCAGGCCCAGCTGATCCATGATCGCGCCGGCGGCACGTTCGAACGAGCGTCGCTGTTCCGGCGGTTTGGCAAGCTGGTACTCGATACCCCAGCGCGGAATGATGAGCTCCATGCCCTTGTCTGCATCTTCGACGACGGCCCGCATTGTCAGCGGCAGCGGACAGCCGATCGCGTGCCGGCCGTAAACCACCGCATGCTCGCCGAGCAGTATGATTTTGCCGTAGCCGACGCCGGTTTCCGTGTCGGGCCGCTGCCGGATTGTCGCACCCTTGCGCCGTTCAGCGCGCAATTCGGCGAGGATCTCCTCGGCCTTCCAGACTTTGATTTCTCCGCTGCGCACCAGCCGTTCGAGCGCCTCGTCAAACAAGGCATCCGGCGCGCCGGATGCCTTGACAACGCTGCGTGCATGCAGCGTCATGTGGCCGGTTTGCACGCCGTCGGTTGCCAGCGCACGCAGCGCCGCAAAGTTTTGTGCCAGGCCGACGGCCGCCATGACCTCGGCGAGTTCTGTGGCGGACTTGACTCCCAACAGGCGCAGGTTCATGGCGACGCCCGGGTTGGACTCGAGTGGTCCACCGACGATGCCGACTTTCATCGGTAATTCGATGCGCCCGCGCAGATTGCCTTCGTCGTCTTTCCACCAATGGCTCAGTGACGTGTAGCGACCGTGGCGCGCGGCCCAGGCGTGGGCGCCGGCTTCGATAGCGCGCCAGTCGTTGCCGGTGGCCAGCGCGACCGCGTCGACACCGTTCATGATGCCCTTGTTGTGGGTCGTGGCGCGGTACGGGTCTACCTGCGCGAAGTCGGCAGCAATGATGATGCCATCGCGTACGCGTTCGCCGGCGTAGCCCTTGCCGGCGAGCTGATCGGTCGACAGCGTGACCTCGGCTGTGGCCAGGGCGCGGTCCGCGAGATTCGACAGAATCCGCAGGAAGACTTCGCCTTCGGTGATCGATTCGATCAGCGGCGCAACACCCTCGCACATGCCGTTGACGAGGTTCGCACCCATGGCGTCGCGTGTGTCAACGAGCAGGTGGACCACGAGCATCTCGCCGCCCATCGATTGCAGCGGGAAGCTGGCGAGTTCGAGATCGACTGCGCCACCGCCGCGCGCGACCATGCGCGGATGAAAACTGTTGGCAAGATCGATGATCTCCTGCTTGCGCTCGAGCACGGCCGCCTTCGCGCGGGTCATGTCCGGAACTTCGATGACCTGAATCTGGCCGATCAGCACCGGGTCGGTTGACGTCGTTGTAAAACCGCCTGAACTACGAGCGAGTTTGGCGGCGGCGCTCAAGGCTGCGACGATCGACGGCTCTTCGACGACCAGCGGCACGACGTATTCACGGCTGTTGATCAGGAAATTCAGACCGAGGCCGATTGGCAGGCCGAGCACACCGATCACATTCTCGATCATCTTGTCGGCCGCGGTCAGGCCGAGGGTCGCTTCGCCGGAAACCAGGTTCTCCAAATCCTTGTCTGACAGCATGCCGCGTTCATGCACCACGCGAATGCGTTCGTCGATGCTCATTTTGTAGAAATGTGGAATTCTTGACCCCGTCACCGTCGACTCCATCTATGTGAACCGATGCCGTTCACTTATACTTATAGCAAGTGGCCTTGCGAGCGTGCAAGCCGCTCGCGGGCAAGGTAACAGCTATCCGGATGGCGTGCCACGCCGGCGCGCGCCCGGGGCCTGCGCGGACCGGGTGCAAAGCCCTGGCGCCGATGCGACAATGGTGCGGGTTTTCGGCCCGGGCGACGGGGATCCGTCGGTATCACCCGGGTCGCATCAGGCACGCATACAACAGCGAAAATTCATGGATAAATCCTGGCTACGAAGTTATCCGGCCGGCATACCGCATACGATCGAGCTCGATCCCGAGGAATCTCTGGTCGATCTTTTTGCGGAGGCCTGCGAGAAATACGCCGACAGGCCGGCATTTACAAACTACGGTCACACGATCAGTTACACGGAACTGGATGATCTGTCGGCGCGCTTCGCCGCCTGGCTGCAAACCGAAACCGGCCTCGACCGCGGCGATCGGGTTGCGATCATGATGCCGAACCTGCTGCAGTATCCGATCACACTGTTTGGGGTCCTGCGGGCCGGCATGGTCATTGTGAATGTAAATCCGTTGTATACGGCACGAGAGCTGGAGCATCAGTTAATTGACTCCCGAGCGCGTGCGATCGTGATCGCGTCGACCGCGGCCGCGACGCTGGCCGAGATCATCGACGAGACTTCGGTGGAACAGGTGGTGGTCACCGGGATCGGCGATCTGCTCGGGTTTCCGCGCCGGCCACTGGTCAACTTCGTCGTGCGCTACGTCAAGCGCATGGTTCCGGCGTACACGCTTGCGAACCAGACTCCGATCCGTGAAGTGCTCGCGACACCGGCCGATCGCGGGCAGTCAGTATCATTGTCCGCAGACGATATTGCATGCCTGCAGTACACCGGTGGTACTACCGGTCGTTCGAAAGGCGCCACGCTGACGCATGGGAATCTGGTGGCGAACGTTCGGCAACTTGGTGCCTGGTTTGACAGCCGGGTTGATGAGGGCGCGGAAATCATGATCACGGCGCTGCCGTTGTACCATGTCTATGCGCTGACCTGTAATTGCCTGACCTACTTGTATTTTGGCGCGCAGAACATCCTGATCACCGATCCCCGCGATACTGCCGGTTTCATCGCCGAGCTCAAAAAATGGAAATTCACGGCCATCACCGGCGTCAATACCCTGTACCAGAGTCTGATCAATCATCCGCGGTTTGCCGAGGTGGATTTCTCGTCGCTCGACCTCGCGTCGGCCGGTGGCATGGCGGTCATGGACGACACGGCGCAAAAGTGGTTTAAAGTCACGGGCACGGAGATTATCGAGGGCTATGGGTTGTCCGAGACCTCGCCGGTGGTGACGTCGAACCCGGTCAACATACCCGGATTCTCCGGCAGCATCGGGCTGCCACTGCCATCGACTGACATCTCGCTGCGTGATGAAAACGGCAAGGAGGTGCCGGTCGGTGAACCGGGTGAGCTTTGCGTCAGTGGCCCGCAGGTCATGTCGGGTTACTGGAATGACGATGCGGCAACGGCCGCCGCGATGACGCCCGACGGGTATCTGAAAACCGGCGATATTGCGACGGTGGATGAGAACGGTTTTTTCCGGATCGTCGATCGCAAGAAGGATATGATCATCGTGTCCGGTTTCAACGTGTACCCGAACGAGGTCGAGAACGTCGTGACCATGCATCCGGAGATTGTCGAAGCCGCGTGTATCGGCGTCAAGAACAATGCCGGGCGCGAAATCGTCAAGGTATTCGTGGTGCTCAGAGCGGGCAGTTCAGTTACGGTGGACGAGATCCGCGATTATTGCCGCGAAAACCTTGCCGCCTACAAGGTGCCGAAGCTGGTCGAGTTCCGCGACACGTTGCCGAAGACGGCGGTCGGGAAAATTCTGCGCCGGGCATTGCGGGAGGACGCAGACGAATAATCGGTGTCCGGCAAAGAATCGCGGCTAAAGCCGCTCCCACAAAAGCAGGCTGCCTACTTTTTCTTTCTGCTCTCGACGGCGGCCCAGTGATCTGCGTGCGTCCAGGTGGTGACGAAGTTCGTTTGCTCTGTTTCCAGCAGGCGTTCGTGTACAGACTGCCGGTATGCGCCGGTCAATGCCTTGTAGCCTTTCAGCACCTGTCGACTGCGCAAAAGATACGGTGCGAGGAATTCTTTCAGGCAATCATCCAGTGACTGGCCGTCTGCGCAGACGCGATGCACGATGCCAAGCGCGGCGGCATCGCTTGCCGACAGCCGTCGCGCGCTGAGCAGCAGGTCCAGTGCGCGTTCGCTGCCGATGGCCGCGATCAGATCGATGCCGCCGCCCCAGGCGGTGGTGCAGTTCAACTGCCCGTGCAGGAAGGCGATCTCGGCGTGTGCGGCGGCGACTCGCAGATCACAGGCCATTGCGAGTTCCGCGCCGCCGCCGAGCGCGAGCCCGTTCAGAGCGCCGATCACCGGTAGCGGAAACGTGCGTATGCGGTGCAGTGCGCGCCGGCCGCGTTTTGACATCATCTCGGCCTCGATTATCGAGCGCACGGCGTCCAGTTCTTTCAAGTCGCCGCCGGCGGCGAAGCATTGATCGCCGACCGCCGTGATGACCGCGCACTTCAGATCCTCGTCGCTGGCGTGATTCGCGAGTGTGTCACCGAGCGCGTCGAGCAGGTCCATGCGCAGCGCGTTGCGCGCCTCCGGCCGATTAATCGTCAGCGTCAGCACCTCGGCATGACGTTCGACCAGCAGAAATTCTTCGGCTACCGGGTTGTTTGTCAAGGGAGCGTCTCGCGGCGGATCAGAAATACAGCCGCATGATGCATTCGGCAACGCAGGCGGGCCGCTCCTGATCTTTGATCTCGACCGTGTACTGTTCCGTCAGTTGAATGCTGTTCTTGACTTCCTCGGCGGCGAGGATCGTGCAATGCGCCCGGATTTTGCTGCCAACCTTGACGGCGTTCGTGAAACGCAGCTTGTTCATCCCGTAGTTGATGACGTTCTGCACGCCGGGGAACAGCGGCTCTTGCGCATCGACCAGCCCGCGCAGCATCGGGTACAGCGACAGGGTCAGGTAGCCGTGTGCAATCGTGCAGCCGTACGGCGATTCGGCCTTCGCACGTTCGGGGTCGATGTGGATCCATTGCTTGTCGCCCGTCGCGTTGGCGAACATGTCGATCAGTTCCTGGGTGACCGGCAGCCAGTCGCTGACGTGTATCTCTTCGCCGACTTTGGCCTGCAGGTCAGACAGCACTTCCGCTAACGCCATGATCATGTCCTTTGGTTTTTTGTTATTGCAAGGGGCGGGATGCTAGCACTTTATGTCGTCGTCGGCCGCTCGGCCCGGTGGTTGCGGATCGCTGCGATGAACTCACCCGTTGCTTGTCACTGCAGGCATTCGTTGCCCGGAAATTTGATGCGACACCAGATTGCGGCGAACATGACGAGCACGTTCAGGGCGCCCATCAGCAGGAAGGGTGCGCCCGGGGTCCACAAGTCGTACAACATGCCGCCGAAGTACGAGCCGATCAGCGTGCCGATTGCGCCGCAGAAACTCCAGACTCCGAGCGTCGCGCCGGTGATGTTCGGGTCGGCTTCCTGGCCGACCAGCGTCGTCCCGGCCAGGATCGCGCTGATCTGGCCGATCCCGAGTAATACCGCAACGCCGATGCCGGCACCGCCGAACGGGTCGTCGTGCAGGCCGAACGCCAGGTAGCCGAGTGCGGCCACACCCATACCCAGGATCAGTGCCGTCACCCGGTTGATCTTGTCGTTCAGGATGCCGATGAGCGGTGCTGTGAACAGCGCGGCGGACTGGATGACGGCAAAGATAATCATCGCTTGCTGCAGCGCGTCCGCTCCACTCAGGCCTTCCCTGATTCCGACTTGGGTGCCCCACAGTGACACGTAGGTGCCGATGACGACGACGTCGCCCCGCGCGGTGAATGCGGATGCATACGCTACGGCGATGCGCGGGTTACGCGCGGCACCGAAGCCCTTCCTTAGCAGTGCGAGCAGCGGGGGTTTGGCCTCGTCGTGGACGCCCGGGTCGCCGCCCTTGAAGCCCAGGTACACGAATACGCCGGCGACCGCGCAGGCAATGCCGATGACCAGCATGGCCAGGCGGCCGGCGTCGACGGCACTGTAGCCCGCATCGACGAGCCATTTCGGCAGATTACCGCCGAGCGCTATCAGCATCAGGATGCCCAGGCCGTTCAGCACACCGCCGATGGCAACGAATGCGCCGCGCGATTTTTCTCGCGGGTAGTCGGCGATCAGGACCGAGTAGCCGGATACCAGCATCGCGGCGCCGATCGCGTAGACGACCCGAATCATGATCAGACCGTCGACCGATTCGGCCCACGGGTACACGGCCAGGCCGGCCGCGGCAATGATGTAGCCGCTGGTCAGAACCCGGCGGCGGCCGATGCGGTCGGCCAGTGCACCGGCGGGTCCGGTCAGGGCGATCATGATGAATTCGTGCAGTACGGCCAGTCTGGCGCTGACCGAGCCCTGCATTTCCATCGGTACATCGAGCATGGCCGACAGGATGTACGGCTGGATGAAATTGATGACGACGAGAAACGGGATGCCGGTCAGGCAGGCCCATAAAAGCGTGTAGCCGTTCATTGTGCTGAATCCCGGCTGCAGCCAGAGGTACCCGAGCAAGCGAGTGTCCTGTGTTGCCTGTGTCATGCATTGGTCCTGGTGTGCGGCCCGCCGGAGTTTAGGGGCTTGGCAGACAGGTCGCCCGGCGGGCCATGGCCAGGGCCGCTCACTGGTCGCCTGGACGCGTACGACGGTCGCAGCGAGAATTGCCGGCACCCGGCGCCGCCACGGCGGGTTGCCGGACCGCCTGATGGATTGAACTTAAGCTGTGCAATCGTCTCCAAAATATAGACCACCCGAGTGGACCCGGCGATATAATGGTCCAGAGTCTGTCTTGCCGGATTTGCTTATGATGATTCAGGATATCCGAACGAAACGCGGTGCCGGACCGGTCGTCGTGCTGGTCGTGCTGCTGATGCTGGGCGGCTGTAATTCGAGCCTGCAAAAACCGAGCAGTTCATCGGGGTCCGCCGGATCCAGCGGCACCTCCTCACCCTTCCCGTCGATACCTCAATCCGGTTCCCAGTCCGGTTCTCAGGGCCAGTCCGGTTCTGCGGGCAAGACGGGTTCGGCGACCGGTTCTGAGTCGGGATCGCAGGGCGGGGCGCAGTCCGGCAGTGGCGACCAGGCCGGATCGGGCGCCAATCTGCCGGGCGCCGAGAAATCAGGCGCCGGGAAATCAGGTGCTGAGACGTCGGGCACCGGTTCCCAGGGTGCGGGTTCTCAGGGCACGGGTTCCGCCGGGAGCGACTCGCAAGGCGCCGGTGGCATGGCCGATACCGGCTCCCAGGGTGCGGGTTCTCAGGGCACGGGTTCCGCCGGGAGTGGCTCGCAAGGCGCCGGTGGCATGGCCGACACCGGCGAGCTGGATGACCTGTTCGAGAAGTCGCTGGGCGATTTCGACGGCATGATGGAGGGCGAGCGTTCGGGAATGGCTTCGACCGGAGGCGGCTCCGGCGGTTCGGCACGGCAGCGCGAAGCCGGAGATTCAAAATCCGTCAGCGATGCGGCTGGCCGCGGCGGCTACGGCGCCCCTGCCGGCGGCGGTATGGCGGGCGGCGGCATGGCCGATATTCCGGGCAACAGCGGCACGAGTGGTGGCGCATCCGGCAGCTCGGCCGAAGCCGGTTCCGAAGCCGGCGGCGGTGGCGAGCAAAACGCCAAGGGCGAGTTCGAGGGCGGAGACCTGGATGAGTCAGACCGGGACGGCGCCATGGTGGGGAACATTCCCGAGGATATCCCCGCAGACGGTAGCGGTGACGACCAGGTCGCGCGGCAGCTTCGCGAAGCTGCCATGGCCGAGCAGGATCCGGATATACGCGAAGCGCTCTGGGACGAATACCGCAAGCAGATGAGCATTAAATAATAACCGAGGTTCGTATGCGGCTCGATTACCCGACAATTATGCGACCTGAGCCTTACGCCTTCGCGGCGATGGTTCTCATCATCGCTGTTGGATGCTCGACTTCGCGCACCGTGCAGTATGATTCGATCGAGGTTGTCCACGCCGAGACGGAAATCGCCGCGGTCGCACTGCTTGACGTGGGTATCCTGCTGTTCGACCCGGGCGTTCCCGAGGACCAGGAAGACGCAGCCGATTTCGTGTTCCCGGATGTGCGTCGTGCCGAAGCGCGTTTCATGCCCTATCATCTGAAGAAGACACTCGAGGGTACTGGCCTCTGGGGTTCGGTCTGGGTGCTGCCGGAACGTTCGGATGCCGTCGATCTCGTGGTTTGGGGGCGTGTCGATCGTTCCGATGGCCTCGAGGTCGAGTTGCGGATCGGCGCCTGGGATGCGACCGGCCGGGAATGGCTGAACGAGACCTACAAGTCGCGAGTACCCGAGAAGGCTTACTCGAAATATCGTGATCTGACTCAGGATCCGTATCAGAACATCTACAACGATATCGCCAACGATCTGCTTGCGGCGCGCGAGAAATTGTCAGAGAAAAAACTCGGCACCATCCGGCAGGTCGCCGAACTCCGCTTCGCGGCCGATCTCGTGCCGTCGGCCTTTGGCAATCACCTCGAAGAAGACGACGGTAAATATACGATTCGTCGCTTGCCGGCCGAAGACGATCCAATGCTGGCGCGCATGCGCGCGGTTCGCGAACGCGAGTACGCGTTCGTCGATACGCTGAACGAGTACTACGCGGGCCTGTACTACGAGATGTCACTGCCGTACGAGGACTGGCGCAAGATGTCACGCGAGGAAACCATCAGCTACCAGGAGCTCAAGCGCTCGGCGCGGATGCGCCAACTGCTGGGGTTGGCCGCAATTCTCGGCGCCGTCGCGTACGAGGGCAGCGGGGGCAGCAACTCCGCCATCACGAACACGGCGATACTCGGCGGCATCGAGGGTATCCGCAGTGGCTTCGGAAAATCCTCGGAGGCCAAGTTGCACGGCGAGTCGCTGAAAGAGCTCGGCTCATCGTTCGAGGCAGAGACCGAGCCGTTGCTGATCGAAGTCGAGGGCCAGACGCGTCGCCTGACCGGCACTGCTGAAGAGAAATACCAGGAATGGCGGCGACTCTTGCGCGAGATATTCGCATCCGAAACCGGCTTGCCTGCTCCGGCTGACCCGTTACTGGATCAGCCGCAGGCTGCCTCCGATTGATCGTACAGCGTCGATGGAAGGGCTGGTTACCGGGCTGATTTTTTCCGATCGCTTTACGCTCATTCGCCAACTGGGCCGTGGCGGCATGGGTGAGATCTGGCTGGCGGACGATGCGCAGCTCGCAGAACGGGTGGCGCTGAAACTGCTTGATCCACGCTGCGCTGAATCGGCCGGCTTGGTCGATTTGCTGCGCACCGAATGCAGCCGCGCACGCGCTTTGGTGCACCCGAACATCGTGCGGATCTTCGACTTTCATCAAACCGATGACCGCTACTACATTTCGATGCAATACATCGAAGGCGATACGCTGGCCAGCACACGCGGCGCGCCGTTCCAGCAGATCGTTCAGCAGTCGTTGATGGTTTGCGATGCGCTCGCGTACGCACATCGTGCCGGCCTCATTCACCGCGACGTCAAGGCGAGCAATGTGTTGCTCGATCGGAACGGGGTGTGCTACCTGAGCGATTTCGGAATCGCTGCGCTATATCTCGAGACGCAGCCGCGCGGCGGTGGCTCGCTGCCGTCGATGAGCCCGCAGCAACTGGCAGGCCAGCCCGCTGCGGTCACGGACGACGTGTACGCGTTCGGTGCGCTGCTGTACGAGTTGCTGTCCGGTGTGCCGTTATTTCATCCAGACGTGACAGCCGACCGCATTCGCACGGAACGTCCGGCAGCCCTGTCGGTCGACGCAACCGGTCAGGCGCTGCCGGATCTGCTCGCGAAGTTGCTGCTGGCGATGCTGGACAAGGCGCCCGAGCGGCGTCCGGCAGGCATCGGTGCGGTGCGCAGTGCGCTCGAGGAGATCCATGCGGATTATCCTCCATCGACCGTAAATCCGGCTGCGACCGATGACATCATCGCACCGGTCAGCCGGCGTGGGCCGGTTGAGTCGCCGCCGAGTAGCGGCCCGGCGACGCCGCTGCGGCGTATCGAGCCGACCGGCAAGGGCCTGGCGCCCGGCCTCGTCTATGGGGGGCTGGTGGCGCTCGGCGTGGTTGCGTTGCTGGTGATCTTTCTGCTGCCGGACGCAGTCGATGAACGCCGCGCTGCGGCGTCGCGGCAGGCGGCTGAGGATATCGAGGTGCGACCGGCCGAGCCGGAGGCGGTGGTCGATCCGGTCGGTCTGCAAGTGCAACGCGAGATTACCGACGAGATACTCGGTGAACTGCTGGTCATCGAAGATCGTCTGAAAGCACTCGGCGTCGATGCCTGGGGCGGCGAGAGCTGGGCCGAGGCGCACCGGCTGGCCGAAGCCGGAGACGCCGTGTATCGCACCCGGAACTACAGCGCAGCATCGACGAATTATCGTCAGGCGCTGAACCTGATGAGGCTGCTTGAACCGCAGGCCGCCGGAATTTTGGGCGACGCATTGAGCGCTGGCTTTGCCGCGATCGATGCCGGCGAGCAAGCTGGCGCGATCGAAAAATTCGAGCTCGCGCTTGCGATCGAGCCGGTCAACGCCGACGCACGTGCGGGCCTGGTGCGCGCGCAGCAGCTGGACCAGGTGCTCGAACTGACGCTGGATGCAGCTGAGCTCGAGTCGGCCGGAGATTTTACCGCGGCGGCGGCGGCTTATGAGCGTGCGCTCGCGATCGATCCGCAGTGGCTACCGGCGCGCGAGGGTCTGGCGCACAGTCGCGAGCGCATCGCGCTGATCGGTTACGAGACGCGGATGGCCGAGGGATTTTCAGCCATGTCGCGTGAGAATTTCGCGGCTGGCCGCAGCGCGTTCAATGCGGCACTGGGAATCCGCCCCGGGGATGCCGATGCCGGGCAGGCATTGCGTGCGCTGGAAGCAGAAGCGCAGCTGGCGCAGGTGATTCGCTTGCAAGCGCGTGCGCGCGAGGCCGAAGGTCGCGAGAACTGGACCGATGCAGTCGCAACCTATGAGGCTATTTTGCAGCTGGAGTCGGGGCTGGTTTCGGCCCGGCAGAACCGCGTGCGCGCCGCCGAACGCCAGGCACTGAACGGACAACTCGAGAAGGCGCTGGGGAACACGGATCGATTCAATGACGACCGCGTCGCCGCGCGAGCGCGCAACGCGTTGAACCAGGCGCGCGCGGTGCCGGGCCCGGGGCCCGTCCTTGAGGGGCAAATAGCGCAACTCGACGAGGCGCTGCGCATCGCTGCCATAGCGGCGCCCGTCGTGTTTCAGTCCGACAACCTGACCGAGGTTGTGATATACAAAGTTGGCAGCCTGGGGCTATTTCTGACCCGGACGGTCGATCTCAAACCAGGCCGGTACGTGGCGGTCGGGAGTCGCGCCGGTTACCGTGATGTGCGGCGAAACTTTAATGTGCTGCCGAAAGGAGTTGGTAATCCCGAGCCAATCATAATGAGCTGTGAGGAACCGATTTGAGTCGCAAGATTGTGATTGTCGATTCGAATGGTGTGCGGTCGATTTCCGACGAAAACTTACCGCTGAATATCGGCAGCCAGACGACAGCACAAATCCGGATTCCCGGTTCCGTCACCGGCGGTTCCGGCGCGTCGATCGATTTGCTCGAGGGGCGGCCGTTTCTGCACAGAGGCGTCGGCACCGAGGTCACGGTCAACGGTGAGATCATCACGGCCAATCGCTGGCTGATTGCCGGTGACACCATCGCGATGGGCGGCGTTCATATCGCCTGTGAATTCGATGACGATGTACTGCGCTTCGTCGTCACCCGGCCGGTGCTCGAATACGAGACATTGCCGCCGGAGTTGGTGCCGCCTGCCGCCGCGGCGGCGGACGCACCCGAGCCGATTACGCCGGTGCAGATGCGCGCGCAGCCGTTGCGCCCGGCCGCCCGGGGGCGGACGGCGGCGCGTATCAAGTGGGTCGTCTACGGCGCACTCGGCGGGTTGTTTGTCGTCGCCGTCTATTTGTTTACCGCACAGGCAGTACTCATCGAGGTCGAACCCGCAGATACCGAGATACGTATCGTCGGCGGGCTCATCGCGCCGAAGATGGGCGGGCGCTATCTGCTGCGCCAGGGGGACTACCGCATCATGCTGTCGGCCGAGGGCTATCACCCGGCGCGCGAGGTGATCGTCGTCGATGACAGCCCCAATCCGTCGTTCCGGTTTGTCATGCGCAAGCTGCCCGGATGGCTGGTCGTGACGACTGACCCCGAGGTCGAGGGGCGCTTGTTCATCGATGATGCGGAGGTCGGTGTGCTGCCCGGTGTCGGTGTGGAGGTCGAGGTAGGTGCGCATGCGATGCGGATTGTCACGCAACGTTATCTCGAATTTACCGCTGGCGTGGAAATCGAGGGCCGCGAGGTACGCCAGGAATTACACGCCGAGCTCCAGCCCGCGTGGGGTGACATCGCATTCGTCACGGATCCGCCGGACGCCGAGATCTATGTCGATGAACAGGTAGTGGGCCGGACCCCGGCGACGGTGTCGATCATGGCAGGCGAGCATGCGGTGCTGGTGCGCAAGGGCGGCTACAAGAGCTGGACCCATACGCTTTCCGTCGACGCGGGCCGGCCTGAGCAACTGCCGCTGATTGCGCTGGTCGAGGTCGATGGTCTGCTCAGCATCGTCAGTATGCCGACCGGCGCCGCGGTCAGCGTGGATGGCCGGTACCGCGGTACGACACCGGCCGAGGTTGAACTCGCGCCGGGGCGACGCTACGAGGTCATCGTGTCGAAGCCGGGCTTCGGCACCGTGACCCGGTCGGTCGAGATGGAATCGCGTCGCGGGCACACCGTGCGCCTGACGCTGGAACCGCGGCTCGGCATCGTACGGATCACGACCGATCAAGCGGATGCCGAACTGTTTGTCGATGGCGAGTCGCGCGGGCATGCGAATCAGGAATTGACCTTGCCCGCGCGCATGCACCGGATCGAGGTGCGCAAGCCAGGGTTTGCAACCTTCACCGCGGAAGTCAATCCGCAGCCGGGCATGCCGGAGGAAATCGACATCCGGATGCTGACGCCCGCCGAAGCGGTGCTGGCGGCCATTCCGCAGACTCTGACGACGAGTGACGGGACGACGTTGTTGCTGATCGGCCCGGGCGAACTGGAAATGGGCGCGCCGCGACGGGAACAGGGCCGGCGTGCGAACGAGGCCCAGCATCGCGTCCGACTGACGCGTCCGTTCTATATTGCGACCACGGAGGTCACCAACAGCCGGTTCCAGGCATTCAAGCCGAAGCACACGTCCGGGGCGGAGAAATACCGGCAGCTCGCGACCGGCAACCACCCTGCCGTCATGATGAGTTGGGAGGAGGCGACCGGATACTGCAACTGGCTCAGCACGCAGAATAATCTGCCGCCGGCCTACGTCTTCGAGAACGGCGAGATTGTTCTGGTGACGCCGGTCAATACCGGTTACCGCCTGCCAACCGAGGCCGAATGGGCCTGGGCCGGGCGCTTCAGCGGTGGCGGCGGGCAGCTGAAATATCCATGGGGCGACCAGATGCCGCTGACGGACGGTGCCGGCAACTACGCGGATCAATCCGCACGCGGTATTTTGACCAGGGTGCTGAGCAACTATAACGATGGCTTCCCGATCACGTCCCCGGCAGGGCGCTTTCGGGCCAGTCCGCT